>NZ_RQSN01000002.1:0-474485 GCF_003957265.1 Actinobaculum sp. 352
GACCGAGGTCCGCCCAACATCGTAATACTCGGAATGACCCTTCGAGTCCGTATACTCCACCCCTTCCGCGCTGGTCCACTCATCCGTACCAATCCTGTTGAACTCCCGCGACGTACTCGGATCCCCACCAAACCAACCCAGATCAGCCACCGGATCACCATCACCGACATCCACGAAGGGAATCCGCGGGAACCCCTGCGCCTCGCCCACACTCACATGCCCAGGCACCATATTCACATCCTGATTCTGCCGCGTCGTAATCCCCGGAGAACCCATCACCATCACCTCATCAGCAACCGTGGACTGCCGCAACGCATACCCCGTGACCGTCGACCCATACGAATGCCCCGACGCCACCAGATACAAATCCCCCTCATGCGTCGCCTGAATCGAATCCAACAACCCCGCCAAATTCTCACCACCCTCCCTCGCACTCTTACTCAACGCCACCGAATTACTCGAGACCATCTCATCCCACTGCGGCGCGTCATACCCCAAAAACACCACCCCAGCCAACTCATCACCACGGCCCTCACGTTCCAGCTGTGTCTTTCCTTCATTCAAGACATTTTGCACGCCCTCAACACCACCGCCCCACTGACCGGAAAAGGTCACAAGACTACTACTGACCGTCGAGGTCATCCCCGGAGTATGCACCATCACCCGATCCGCCCGATCCACATCTCCAATCGCCACCACCGCACGCAAACGATCACTCGACCACACATCCAAACTCACCAGGCTATGCGTCCCGTTGTCCTCCTCGAACGCTTGCTTCAACGCCTCCAACTGGCGTTTCTTATCCTGGAGCGCCACCAGATCAGGAGCACGCTGCACCATCGGCCCCATCTCCGGAACCGTCATCGCACGGGATGCCTCCCACTCCTCCTCCGCCTTCTCCAGTTCAGCCGTGACCGCCTCGATCTCCTCATCCAAGCGATTCACGTTGGCATCACTGCGGTCATCAATCGGGATCCCATTCAAGTTGCCGATCCATTCCGGATGACTCGTAATAATCGTCTCCTGCTCCTCCCGCGACAGAGACATCCACCAATCATTAACCTCCTCAACACTCCACCCCCACTTCGGAGCAGACACACCATGCGAGAGTATCGCCGCACTCGGCGCCTCACCCGCCGCCACCAAACCACCCAACTCCGCATACACATCCTCCAACGCTCTCACAATCGCATCACCCTTACTCATACACGTCGTCGCCCGCCAATACACACCATCCGGTATCCCCGCACCACCCACATCCGGCACCTGCGCACCACCCAACTCAATCCTGATCCCCTCCGCCTCCGGTACCAACTCATCAATAGCATCCGCAATCGCATCAAAATCATTAGCTGCCTTCTCCAAAATCCGCTGCATATCCCCCATATCATCAACCAAGGCCCGCCGCGACGCCGCCTCCGCATCACCTGCCTCACCAACAAACACCTCATCATTCACAAACCCGCCCAACCCCTCGGCAACCTCCGCATACCGGCGCGCCGTCGTCTTCAAATCCGCACTCGCCTCTCGCAACGGCCCACTGCGCCACGTCGCAATCTCCGCCACCGTCGCCATAATCCCAACTCCTTCATCTCAGGCCAACCAGTGAAAACCAAACCGGCGAGCACCATTAAATCACCCCGAGACTACCCAACCATAACCCACAACACAACCCCCAGCACACAGCCACCCCAGCCACGACCGAACACCCCCGCACACCAGACAACGCCAAGCACCACACCACGCCGAGAAGTGTCGGGAATTTCAAGAAACTCCGCCCTTTCACACGACACTTCTTGAAAAACCCGACACTTCTCGCAGGCTCACCGACACTTCTCACAAGCCCACCCACGCATCCCGCAAGCTCGCTGCTAAATCCCCACATCTACAGGGAGAGATTCTTCTTCACCACTTCTGCCAGCTCGGCCGCAACACTGTCAGCCTCGGCCTGGGTCGCGGCCTCAACCATTACCCGCACCAAGGGCTCAGTGCCAGAAGCACGCAGCACCACGCGGCCGGTCTCGCCCAGCCGCTCCTCGGCGGCGGCCACGGCACCTGTAACAGCACTGTTGCTGCTGGTCGCAGTCTTATCCACATTCGGCACATTCACCAGCGTCTGCGGCAGGCGCTGCACCACGCCGGCCAACTCGGCCAACGACTTACCCGTTGCGGCAACGCGTTCAGCCACCAGCAGCGCCGTCAAAGTGCCATCGCCGGTGGTGGCATGCTCCATGTTGATCACATGCCCGGACTGCTCACCGCCAAGCACATAACCATCCGCGCGCATGGCTTCCAAAACGTACCGATCACCAACCGCCGTCTGCACCGTTTCAATACCGGCATTGCGCATCGCGAGGATCAGGCCCAGATTCGACATAACCGTGACAACCAAGGTGTCATGTGCCAGGCGTCCCTCTTCCTTCAGCCCCAGGGCCAGCATTCCTATTATCTGGTCGCCATCCACCATCTTGCCGTTGCCGTCCACCGCGAGGCAGCGGTCGGCGTCGCCGTCGAAAGCTACACCGAAGTCGGCACCGGACTCGACCACCGTGCGCTGTAACTGCTCCGGATGGGTCGAACCACAGGCGACATTAATGTTGTACCCGTCCGGGGACGCGTTGATAACAACGAGTTCCGCACCCGCCTTGCGCAGCGCCTCCGGTGCCACCGTTGATGCGGCACCATTTGCGCAGTCCACGGCGATCCGCAGTCCATTCAGTGGCGTCGAGATCGAGGCCGCCAAATGGTCCACGTAAGCAGCGTCAGCAGCTTCCACCGCGCTGGAAATACGCCCAACATCCGCGCCGACGGGATGCTCCCAGTCCTGCCCCAGGATCGCCTCGATCTGATCCTCAAGCGCGTCCTCGAGTTTGTAACCCGCACGGGCGAAGAATTTTATGCCGTTATCCGGCATTGGATTATGCGAAGCGGAGATAACAACGCCTAAATCCACGTCCCGACTGGCGGTCAGATACGCCAGCCCGGGTGTGGGCAATACTCCAACATGCTCGACGTCGACGCCGGCGCTTGCCAGGCCAGCCGCCACCGCCTGTGCCAGCATGGCCCCGCTGATGCGCGTGTCGCGTGCGATAACCGCGCGCGGGTGGCGTCCGGATTCTGTGGACTCGGTGAGCACCCGCGCCGCGGCATCTCCCAAAGAGAGGGCGAGACTGGCGGTGACCTCGCGGTTAGCGAGTCCGCGTACTCCATCGGTACCAAAAAGTCGAGGCATTACTACTCCCTTGATCAGTTCATTGGTCAGTATCGCATTAAACCGACGACGACGCCCCGCATCGGCTTCTCGGTGTGTGCGGCAGCCCGGTTCGCGCTTCGCGCTCCACTATATACACGACGAGGGGTCCCGAATCTCGGAACCCCTCGTCGTAACAATCTCATCGCTTGGAGAACTGCGAAGCCTTACGGGCCTTCTTCAGGCCGGCCTTCTTACGTTCAACCGCGCGAGCATCGCGCGTCAGGAACCCGGCCTTCTTCAGAGCCGGACGATTGGCCTCCCGGTCAATCTCGTTGAGTGCACGGGCAATGCCGAGGCGCAGGGCGCCCGCCTGTCCAGAGACGCCGCCGCCGTTGATACGGGCAACGACGTCAAAACGACCTTCGAGGTCCAGCAGGGTGAACGGCGAACGCACTAGCTGCTGATGCAGCTTGTTGGGGAAATAATCCTCCAGAGTACGGCCGTTGATCTTCCACTCGCCGGTTCCAGGAAGAAGACGGACACGGGCAACCGCCTCCTTACGGCGGCCGACTGCCTGGCCCGGAGCGGTCAGGGAGGAACCCTGACCAACGCGTGGAGCTTCACTCTCCGTGGTGTAAGAGCCGGTGAATTCTTCGTCCAGCTCAGTATCAACTGTGGTCTCAGCCATTTACTTACATCCTGTTTCCGGTTATCACTGAGCGATCTTCTTCAGCTCATAGGTTTCGGGCTGCTGAGCGGTATGCGGATGCTCAGCGCCGGCGTAAACCTTGAGCTTCTTTAGCTGCTTACGAGCCAGCTTATTTTTCGGGAGCATTCCCGCAACGGCTTTTTCGACGGCGCGCTCAGGCTTGGTTGCAAGCAGCTCCGTGTAACTGGTGGCCTTCAGACCACCCGGGTAACCGGAGTGATGGTAGGCCATCTTCTGCTCCCGCTTGCTGCCGGTCAGTTCGACCTTGCCAGCGTTGACGACGATCACATAGTCGCCAGTGTCAGCGTTAGGGGCAAAGTTCGGCTTGTGCTTCCCACGGAGCAGGGTGGCAACTTGAGCTGCCAATCGGCCAAGGACGACGCCGTCGGCATCAATAAGATACCACTTCGGTTCGACGTCGCCGGGCTTCGGTGTATACGTGCGCACGGGCGTAGCCTTCGTTTCTCGTATCGGGGACCGCGGTAAGAGGACACGACCCCCAAAGGGTAGGTAACTTACTGTCGGATGCGGCACGGCGAGTGGGAAGAACACCGTGCAAACAGCACACACAACATCAACTAAGAATACTGGCCGGATTTGGCGCGGTCAAAAGGAAGAGCCCGCTGTGAGCGACGGCACTGCGTCGGCGGACGGTGCACCCGCTCCCGCACTCCATCACGTACTACCGTCCACACCTACCAGCCGGTGATCATTCCATCGCACTCCCCGGCCCGACGACTCTCTCCGACCTTCTCGCCAGAAGATGATTCCGCCGCACCCTATTCCGACAGGCCCCGCACGACGACGGCCAGCGGCCGCCGAGATACGGATGTCAAACCGGCGTCGTCGGCGCAACTCCAAGAGAGGCGCAATTCCAAGAGATATGCCAGCCATCGCCCAGTGGAATCGGCTTCCCCGAAATCCCGCGGGCAGCCCGGGCAGATGCTAGCGTTGTCTATGATTGCCGTAGATCTCCAAAGGAGGAAGATCCATGCCACAGGCATATATGGGTATCGACTTGGGCACGGGCGGATGCCGAGTTGGTTTGTTTGATGCCGAGGGTCATCCCCTCGCCTTTCACGACACAAATGTTACGTCCTACTACCCGTATCAAAGCTGGGTGGAGCAGGATACCGACGAATGGTGGGATGCACTGGTCACCTCCGTCCACAAGGTGCTCGAAAAATCCGGCGTTGACCCGGCCGACATTGCCGGAATCGGCTATGATGCCACCTCCGCAACGCTTATCGCCGTCGGCGAGGACGACACTCCCCTACGTCGCGCGATCATGTGGTCCGACGTGCGCGCCGAAAACCAGGCAGCCCGCGCATCCGACATTAGCCATTGGGCACGCCTCTACAACGCAGGCGGCGAGGATCCGGCCTCGGCTGAATGGTTCATTTACAAAGCACTGTGGGTCAAGGAGAACGAACCGGATATCTGGGCGCGTACCAAATGGGTTCTGGACGCACCGGACTGGATCGGTTTCAGCCTTACGGGCCGCGCCTGCGTAAATCTCACCAGTGCATCCCTGAAGATGTACCACAACAATGACCATGGCGGGTTCCCGGTCGACTTCTACGCCCAACTTGGCCTCGACGACCTAATGGATAAGATGCCGAACGATCTCAAGGTGATGGGTGATCACCTCGGCGAACTCACACCAAAAGCCGCCGAGCAACTCGGCCTCGTCGCTGGGACTCCCGTGGCTGCAGGGGGCATCGATGCCGAGGCGGGCATGATCGGCATGGCCGTCCTCAACCCGGGCCAAATGGCGCTTATCACCGGATCCAGCAACTGCCTGCTCGCCCAGTCGGCACAAACGATGCATGGTCCGGGCCTCTTCGGCGCGCACACGGATGCCCTTGTGCCGGGCCAGTACACGCTCGAAGCCTCGCAAGTATCCACCGGCTCCATTATCCGTTGGTTTCTGCAGACCTTCTGCGCCGATCTAGCCGAAGCACATAAGAACGGCGGTCCTTCCCCTTATGAGATCCTCAACGAGGCCAGCAAGGATATCGGCCCCGGATCGGACGGTGTGCTTGTCACGGACTACTTCCAGGGCAACCGAAGCCCCTATACGGACGCGCGCGCCCGCGGCACCATCACCGGCCTGAGCCTGAACCACAGCCGAGAGCACATTTACCACGCGATCCAGGAGGCCACCTGCTACGGCTTGGAAATGAACCTACGTACTCTGCGCTCACTCGGCTACAACCCGGAAGTCATTGTGGCATGTGGTGGAGCATTGAATAGCCCCTCCTGGCTACAAATGCATGCCGATATTACGGGACTGCGCATCAAAATAACCGAAGTGCAGGACGGCCCCACCCTTGGTTCGGCCATGATGGCGGCCGTTGCGGCAGGTCGGTACAAGGACCTACACGAAGCGGCTGCGGCGATGGTTCACGAGAAGACCACAATCGTGCCAGACCCGGCACGCTACGAGGAGTATCGCTTCTGGGTCGACCAGTATGCGGAACTCTACCCGGCACTCTTCGAGCTCCATCACGCCTCTTTCGACCATCGAACAAACAAAGGTTGAGACAACCGCAAGGTGCAGGGATCTGCGCGATGGCCTTCTCCGATATTGCCAATCGATCTGCGCGGTATCCGGCATGCATATGAGTCGGTGTCACAAGGAATACAGTTCTCAACCACGGAGAATAAGGAAAGAAATGACTGCAGAAGAGGACATCACCGCACAAGGGCTCGCCCAGGCCGAAAGCACCAAGGCTATTGAGGTCGGACGCGGCGTCATCACAAAGTCTGGAGAGATCATCGCCCAGATGCTGCGCAGCGTCGGGAATCGCCCGGTCATGTTGGTCGCCGACGAGAATACCTGGCAGGCTGCGGGAGCGACCATCCAGGGTTATCTGGAGGCGGAGGATGGCGTTACCGCCATCGACCCAATGATTTTCCCCGGCAGGCCAACCCTCTATGCCTCCTACGATCACTGTGTGGAGATTAAAGAACGTTTGACAGCGGGCGGAGCTCTTGGAATCGCCATCGGCTCCGGCACACTCAACGATCTCACAAAGCTGGCCTCCGGGGAACTTGACCAACCTTACGCCGTCGTCGCAACAGCTGCCTCCATGGACGGCTACACCGGCTTCGGCGCCCCTATGACGCGCGACGGTTTGAAGATCACCATGCCCTGCCCGGCTCCTCATACAGTGATCTTTGATCTGGACGTCGCCGCTGGCGCCCCGCGTCCCATGGCAGCGTCAGGTTATGGCGATCTCTCGGCGAAGATTCCCGCCGGGGCGGACTGGATGTACGCCGACGCCGTCGGTGTCGATCCCATTCACCCGCTGGCATGGAAACTGGTCCAAGGAGGCGTGCGCGAAGCCCTGTCACGGCCGACCGAACTCGCCGCTGGCGTACCCGAGGCCTACGAGGGTCTATGTTCCGGTCTAGTCATGTCCGGCTTAGCCATGCAGGTGGCGCGTGGCACTCGGCCCGCCTCGGGTGCCGAGCACTATTTCAGTCACCTGTGGGAGCTGAACCATTTGGGCGCCGAGCTCGACCCGCCCCTGAGCCACGGCTTCAAGGTGGTGATCGGGACGCTCGCTATGACGGCTTTCCACGAGCGTTTCCTGCTGCGGGATATTTCCGCACTCGATATCGACGCCGTGGTGGCCGCCTGGCCGTCCTGGGGCGCCATTGAGGCCGATATTCGCAACACAATGTCCGGGCCGTTGATCGACAAGGGGATCAACGAGACCCGTGAGAAGTACGTTGATGCGGATGGGCTACGCACGCGGGTCGAGAAACTGCGCGCCGCTTGGCCCACACTGCGGGAGCGACTCTCCGGGCAACTCATGCCCGTTAAGGAGCTGCAGCGGATGCTGGCCGAGGCCGGTGCGCCGTCGCGTCCGGAAGACATCGGCTTGACCGCCGACGATGTGCGCGAGACCTTCCCCCGCGCCATGTACTACCGGTCACGTTACACGGTTCTCGACGTCGCGCGGGAGATCGGACTCTTTGAAGAGATCAAAGAGGAGGTCTTCGCACCGGGCCTGCTTTGGAACTAACTGCAGTGCAAATGAACTGTTGCTAGTGGCACGCCGCAGGTACCTGGGAACCGGCGCGAGCCCTCGCAGCGTTCCTCTGGAGCGGGTGCGTCTGGATCGGGCCCGCTCCAGACGGACCGGTGGCACGAATCGTATGGCGACGTGGGCTAGCCGCCTGGTCAGCGGGTCGTTCTTTAGCCAATCAGCGGCACGTGCCGCGCCCATTCAACGGTTTGCTCCAGACGTCATGCACATACGTCTCACGACTGCGGAAGCCGGACGCGCGGGTCGGTGCGACCTTCATTAACCCAGGCGCGCACCGGATTCGCCGTGACGGCCAGAACGACGAGCACCGCGAGCGCCGCTTGGAAAATACCACTGGCTTCGTCGGGGAAACACAGTGTTCCAAAGGCAGCAAGAGTTTCGATTGCCATGAAGGCGACCCAGGCCCAACGCCTGTGCCGGACCGCCTGGATCCACGTCAGCAGTATCAACGACTGCACAACAAGGCGTGTTCCGGTCAAAGCATCCGGACCTTGCAACACATCGCCACAGGCTGCGACAACAGACATAATGCTCAGCAATCCCGCCCCGAGCAGGGGCAGAGGCGGCAGGCGGTGCGCGCGCTCGCTCTGCTCCCCGCCGTCTGCGGTGGAGAGTCGCAACCGCGGCGCGGCACCCGCGACATCAAGAACAGGAAGATCACCGTCTGTATGTACCTCGTCTCCGCCGCCGTTGCGGGAGTGGTACGAGGTGGAGAATTGGTCAATCACCCGCACGCTTGACTGAGGATCCGCGTAGCGAACCGTATTGATGATGTAGTCACGTTCGATGTCAATGTTCGCATCGATCTTGTGTGTGACCTGCCCGGTAAAAGCGGATAGGCCGACCGAGCGGTCATAGGTTCCCGCAGCGAGCCACTGCACTCTTTCACCGCCGGGCAAACGCCAGCCGTCTGGCGTGCGCCAGAATCGCACATGATGACGTTGCGAAGCGTTCCCATCGACTTCCTGTTGGTAGGCAAAAGCATGGCGCCGCCCAAAAAGATACAAATTGGAGACCGGGGCCGCCGGATAAGAACGACGCCCGAGAGCCGAAACGATCATCCCCCACGAAGAACGCAGAGTTATCTCATCGGCAAGCGTCCATCCCGCCGCCTGCATCGCAGCGTGGATATCTTCCTCGCTGCCCTCCAATGCGAGGTTCACCGGGTCACCCAGCAACCCGTCACCTGTACGGGTCCGTCCGATGAAGTAATCCGGCACATAAATCAGTGTGAACAACTGGTGCAAGCGTGGAAGGGCAAGGTATGTCAACAGCGCCCAGAATAGCAGCAAGTACACAATCCATAGCGGTTCCCCGGGTAAAGCGCGCATCAACAGCAGTCCCGCTAACCAAAACGCTAAGATCAATCCGAAAACGACGAACACTCCGGCAACCGCCTCGTAGAGGCGCGGCCCGCGTCGACCGGATACTTTCTGCACCTCGCTCGTATACCGCGGCTTTTCCGGCGGAACGGGGTAGCGTTCAATTACCTTTCCTGAGTCCACTCGTACCTCTTTCGCAACGTGATCTGCCTCCACATTTACCCATGATGGACCAGTTCTGCTAACAACCACAATTCCGGACCGCCCGCGTAACCTGGGCCCGCGACGCCAATTGCGCATCATCAGGATAATTGACGCGCTCCAAGGTGAGGGGATGGGCAGGTGCCACCACAACCTCGCCGTCGCGTCTGCGCGCCGCCAACCGCTCCGCAGGCCATTCTTCGGGTCTCTTTCCATTTCCGACCCGCAACAGAGTCCCCACCAATGTGCGAACCATGGAATGGCAGAATGCGTCGGCACGGACGGTGAATTGCACTAGTTCGCCACGCCGTGCAATCTCGAGCAGCTGCAACTCGCGCACCGTCGTCGCCCCCTCGCGCGGCTTGCAGTAGGAAAGAAAGTCATGTTCCCCGAGCAACGGGATCGCTGCCCGCTGCATTGCCTGCACATCCAGTCTTTCCGGCAACCAGAGAACGGTGCTGCGGCGCAGTGGGTCGTAACCGCCAACGGAATCGGCTACCTGATAACTGTAGGTGCGAGCAAGCGCGGAGAAGCGCGCATCGAATCCCGCGGGTGCAAGCGATACCGCGCGAACAAGAAGGTCTGACGATCCCCGCGGACCGCCAACACTTGCGCGCAGCAACACGCCTGTCAGCCGCGCCCGCAAGGCCTCCGTCGGCTCCCGCTTGCTACGGCCGGAAAGGCCCGCGAAGGCGGCCGCTGGAACATCGACGTGCGCTACCTGACCACGTGCATGGACACCGGCATCAGTACGCCCGGCAACGGTGAGCTGCACCTCATGACGCAAGACGGTGGTCAAGGCCTCCGCCAGCGTTCCTTCCACGGTTCGTAATCCGGGCTGTGCCGCCCAACCGTGAAAACCCGCACCGTCGTACGCCAGATCGAGACGCAGCCGCACAGTTTGCGATACCGTCGAAGTCATGAGTGAAGTCTCCCATACCCCGCTGGGTCCACCCAAGCCGCGCACGCTCGCCGTCGACTGCGGCGGCGGCGGAATCAAGAGCTGCATCTTGGACCCAGGAGGCTTTCAAATCGGCCCGCCGCAACGAACCGCCCTGCGTTATCCCCTCTCTCCCGAGGACCTTCTCGGCATCGTTGCGGACCATGCGCACTCTCTTGGTGAATTCGACCGCATCACCCTGGGTATGCCGGGCATGATCCGCCATGGGATCGTAATCTACACGCCGCACTACATTCGGCGCTCCGGACCGCATACGAAGATTGTTCCGGAGCTGGCGGAGGCATGGGACCACCTCGACATGGCCGCGGTATTGCAGGAACGGTTCGCCGTACCCGCGTTAGTGTTGAACGACGCCGAAGTCGCTGCCGCCGGTGTGGTCTCGGGCCGAGGCTCCGAGCTCGTCATCACACTGGGAACCGGATTGGGTTCCGCGCTTGTCGACGACGGCCAGCTGGCGCCGCATCTCGAATTGTCGCACGCTCCTATGCGGTGGGGCTTGACCTACGATGACGTGATCGGTGAGGCGGAGCGTATCCGGCTTGGCGATTCCGCCTGGTCCCGCCGAGTGCTGCGTGCCCTTGAGTATCTGTGGCCCGTCTTCCGCTGGGACCGACTCTATTTGGGAGGTGGCAATAGCGCGCGAATTTCGCCGACCGTGCGCGCCCGGCTAGGCGACAACGTCAGTTTTATTCCCAATGCTGCCGGAATGAACGGTGGCGTGCGCGCTTGGTCGCTCGCCCGCCCGCACCGCTAACAGGCCGGAGCGCAGTGCGCCACATGCATGCTAGGTGCCGCGGGGCAACTCCCACCCCCGACCCGAACCCATGATGCACCTACCCGCAACCCGGGCCATAGCACGCTACCCGAAGTCTCCGGGTTTCCCCAGTTCTCCGCGAATAACCCGGAGAGTCTACAAGCACACGATGTACTGGGTGTCAGCAGCCACCCCAACACGCCCAACCTAGACACACAAACCGGCCTCTAAGCCCCGAAGGCCCCACCCGATGCCCAGCCGGAGACAACGCCCATCTCGGCCACAACGCCCGAGCGGCAGACGCCTGATCAGCAACGACGCCGAGGCGCAGAGAAGACAACACGAAACCGGGGCCAAGCCGCGCATCTCGGCCACGCCGCGCAGTCGGGAACAACGCCCAGTCTGAAATGACACCCAGGCGTAAACAACGAGGGGGCACCCGACAGAGTGCCCCCTCACCGTATAAGAATCGTTTACTTCTCGGCGTCGTCGGTTGCCTCGGCATCGTCGGTAGCCTCGGCATCATCTGCCAACTCTGCCGACTCGGAACTCTCGGCGGACTCCGCAGACTCTGCGGATACGGACTCCTCCACTTCCTCCGCGGATTCTTCAGCCGCAGCAGCCTTGGCCGCGGCCTTCTCAGCCTCCTGCACAACGGCCTGCTTCGGCGAAACCTTCTCGGTCACCAGAGAAATGACGGCCATCGGGGCGTTGTCACCCTTGCGATTACCGATCTTGGTGATGCGGGTGTACCCACCGTCACGCTCGGCGAAAAGCGGAGCCAACTCCTCGAAGAGGATGTAGGCCAGTTCGCGATCTCCAAGCACCTTCAGTGCCTGACGGCGGTTGGCCGTATCGCCACGCTTCGCCTTCGTAATGAGCTTCTCCATATGCGGCTGCACGGCCTTGGCGCGCGCCTGCGTCGTCCGCACCGACTTGTTGCGGATGAGGTCCTTACACAGGTTGGCGATGATGTGCCGCTGGTGGGCGGCAGAGCCACCGAGACGCGGGCCTTTCGTAGGCTTGGGCATAGTACTTGTCTCCTATAATGCTGCGGGCCTCAGGCCTGCAGGTCGTCGCTGAACTGCATGGTATAGCTCTCCTCGCCATAACCCGCGAGGAAGCCTGCCGGGGAATCCTTAAGACGCAGGTCGAGCTTCGCCAGTTCATCCTTAACGTCCTCAATGGACTTCGCGCCGAAGTTGCGAATGTCCAGGAGGTCGGCCTCGGAACGCTGCACGAGCTCGCCAATGGTATGGATGCCCTCGCGCTGCAGGCAGTTCTGCGAGCGGGCCGGCAGATTCAAAATGGTGATCGGGCGCTGCAGGTCGGAAGACTGCGTCTCCACAACCGGCGCCGGGCCGACTTCAATTCCTTCGGCCTCCGTGTTCAGATCAACCAGCAGTCCGAACAGTTCCACCAGCGTCTTCCCGGCCGAGGCTAGCGCGTCACGCGGCGTCGTGGACTGCTTGACCTCAACATCAACAATAAGCTTGTCGAAGTCGGTACGCTGTTCCACACGGGTGGCCTCAACCTTGTACGACACCTTCAGAACCGGGGAATAGATAGAGTCGATCGGAATACGCCCGATCTCGTCGTCGGCTCCCTTGTTCTGTGCGGCGGAAACATAGCCGCGACCGCGCTCGACGGTCAGGTCAACCTCGATCTTGCCCTTCTCATTGAGCGTGGCGATATGAAGATCAGGGTTGTGGATCTCAACGCCTGCGGGCGGCGTAATGTCGGCGGCGGTAACCTCGCAGGGTCCCTGTTTGCGCAGGTACATCAGCACCGGCTCGTCGTTCTCGGAGGAGACGACCAGCTCCTTCAAATTGAGGATAATCTCCGCGACATCTTCTTTTACTCCGGCGATGGTGGAGAACTCATGGAGCACGCCGTCGATACGAATGGAAGTGACTGCTGCACCCGGAATAGAAGACAACAGTGTGCGCCGCATGGAGTTACCCAGGGTGTATCCGAACCCCGGCTCGAGGGGTTCGAGTGTAAACCGCGAGCGATACTCGGAGACCTGTTCCTCTGTGAGGACAGGACGCTGTGTGATCAGCACGATTCTTTCCTTTCAGCGGACACCCGCTATTTGATGTCCGCGTTACTCGTACGGCTCTCGGTCCAGCCGTACGACATGGCCCCACAACGGGCCCAAGTCGATTGTGACCAGCGGCTTCGCGCCGGTTCCGCCGCAGTCACGGCAGGGAACGCGGCGATTGATAAGCCGCAGCACACCGCTACACGCGGCGACGCTTAGGAGGACGGCACCCGTTATGCGCCTGCGGTGTCACATCAGAAATCGACGTAACCTCGAGGCCGGATGCGGTCAGCGACCGAATGGCGGTTTCACGGCCCGATCCCGGACCCTTCACAAAGACATCGACCTTCTTCATGCCCTGGTCCATCGCTTGCCGGGCAGCGTTCTCGGCCGCGAGCTGAGCCGCATACGGCGTCGACTTACGCGATCCCTTGAAACCAACCTGCCCCGAGGAGCAAGATGCAATAACTGCGCCAGTGGGGTCAGTAATCGACACAATGGTGTTGTTGAAGGTGGACTTTATGTGGGCCTGGCCCACTGCAATATTCCGGCGGTCCTTACGGCGGGGCCGACGGGTGCCGGAGGCAGACTGACGTGGCATAATCTACTTTCTCTCTCGAACTAACGACGAGGCTTACTTAGCCTTCTTCTTTCCGGCAACGGTACGCTTCGGCCCCTTGCGGGTACGCGCGTTGGTCTTGGTGCGCTGGCCGCGAACCGGCAGGCCACGCCGATGGCGTAGACCCTGGTAGCAGCCGATCTCGATCTTGCGGCGAATGTCCGCCTGGACCTCACGGCGCAGATCACCCTCAACCTTGTAGTTTTCGTCGATATGGTTCTTGAGTTTGACCAGATCGTCCTCGGTAAGGTCCTTGACGCGAGTATCCGGGTTCACACCGGTCGCAGCCAAGGCCTCAGCCGCCCGTGTCCGGCCAATGCCGTAGATATAGGTGAGCGCGATCTCGACCCTCTTTTCGCGAGGGAGATCAACACCTGAGAGACGTGCCAATTTCTTAGCTCCTGTTGATAGTTCCGAAGGTATGATGCATCGCCATCCCTGCGGGTCTCACCGCAGGCCCCGGCCTTCGGTCCGGAGGTTGCCAATCGGCTGGTGATGCGCTTTCTTGCGGGCTCTGCCCGCTACGCCGAGCTTAACCCTGACGCTGCTTGTGCCGCGGGTTCTCGCAGATCACCATGACACGACCGTGCCGGCGAATTACCTTGCACTTGTCACAGATCCTCTTAACGCTGGGCTTGACCTTCATTGTCGTTCTTCCTTGCCGTCCGGCTGCCGCCTGACGGCGATAGCACAGTAGGGCTCACTTATAGCGGTAGACGATTCGCCCACGATTCAGGTCGTATGGAGTAAGCTCCACAACCACCCGATCCTCGGGCAGAATCTTGATGTAATGCTGCCGCATCTTGCCAGAAATATGGGCCAGCACAACATGCCCGTTCTCTAGCTCGACACGGAACATCGCGTTGGGGAGGGTTTCAACCACCGTTCCCTCAACCTCGATGACGCCATCCTTCTTCGCCATATCCCTCGCTAACACTCTCTACGATCCCCCACCGGATTGCGGGAAACCGCATACGTGCACCCCTTGGGCACAACGTACCGAGTGTTAATCCTACTCGGGTATTGTTCAGCGTGAAAGCCAGATTCCGGTGCACTGGGTCACGTAGAGGCCGCCGCGGCACTTGCGCCGACGTTTTTCACTCATGCCCATCGGCGTAGCAGGCACCTGCAACCGCACGCAGCAAACGGGCGAACCGGTACCTTCCGTGTTCATCCAGGCGCGTTACCCTCTCAGCCGGTACACACGAGTGCTCACGCACTCACTGCTCAGTCCAAAGGAACGGGGCGGATTCCAAAAGGCGCCAGACCCGCCGCTCCCCCGTCCGGCGCCGAGAGCACCCAGATTCCACCGGAGTGCAGCGCGACCTCGTGCTCCACATGTGCGGCGTCAGAGCCATCCACCGTCACCACGGTCCAGTCGTCATCGAGCACCATATTCTCCTGGCTACCCGCAGTCAGCATGGGCTCGATGCACAGCACCATCCCCGGGCGCAACCGCGGTCCACGCGTGCGTGTCCGATAGTTCGGCACGTCCGGCGCCTGATGCATCGCCGTTCCAATGCCGTGGCCAACATAGTCTTCGACTATATTCGGCCCGTCGGGCAGCCCAGAGATGTAATCGTCAATAGCGCGGCCGATGTCACCAACGTGTTTGCCGGCCGCCATAGCCGCTATTCCCCGCCACATCGCCTCTTCCGTAATGTCGGCGAGGCGCTGCCGCCTGGCGCGAATAGCCGGATCGCCCCCGGAAAGAACCACGGTGAAGGCAGAGTCGCCGTGCCATCCATCGAGCACCGCACCGCAGTCGAAGGAGACGATATCACCGGGAGCCAGCACTCGATCACCCGGAATGCCATGCACAATTTCCTCGTTGACCGAGATACATGCCTGCCCGGGATAGTCGTAGTATCCGTAGAAGTTAGAACGCGCACCGGCCCTCTGCAGCACTCGCAGGGTCAGGCTATCCAACTCGCCCGTGGTCATTCCCGGCTGAACTGCCTCCCGCAGTGCGGCGTGAATCTCCGCGACCACCAATGCCGCTGTACGGATCGACCGGATCTCGGCGTCAGTCTTGTACTCGATATGCTCCAAGACTAGTGCATCCCGCTCTCAGGCTCGCTTCTCGAGATAGGCATCGAGTGCAACGGCTATTCGAGCCGCAACCTCATCAATCGTGCCAATACCATCCACCTGTACCAGGAGGCCGCGCTCCCGGTACACCGATACGACAGGCTCCGTTGTTTCGTGGTACAGCGCTATCCGATGCCGAATAACCGCTTCCGTATCGTCCTTACGGCCCTGTTCGCTTGCCCGACCGAGTAATCGTTGGACGACGACGTCGTCGTCAGCCGTAAGTTCCACCACGGCATCCAGGGCGACATCGCCACTTCGCAGAATACGGTCTAATGAACCCACCTGAGCCGCATTGCGTGGATAACCGTCGAGAAGGAAGCCGACTGCCGCATCTTCTTGCGCCAAACGCTCCTCAACCATGCGGTCCGTGACCTCATCGGGCACCAGCTCGCCGCGTGCCGAATAGGACTCCGCGAGGCGCCCGAGTTCGTCCTGCGCCTGCGCATGAGCTCGGAAAATCGCGCCAGTAGAGATAGCGGGAATACCAAACCGAGCGCACAAAAGTTCCGCCTGGGTACCCTTGCCGGCACCGGGTGGTCCAACGAGAATGAGACGAACAGCCATAAAGCCTCCTCGTTCCTTCGGGCCGCCTACCTGAGGAAGCCCTCGTAATGACGCTGTTGCAGCTGAGCATCGATATCCTTTACCGTCTGCAGACCGACGCCCACAAGGATCATGATAGAAGTTCCACCGAAGCCTGCCTGTGGAATGCCCATGCGTGCAAACATCACGGTAGGAATAAGAGCAACGATCGCCAGATAGGTCGCTCCGACCCAAGTGATACGCGTAGAGACATACCGCAGGTACTCAGCCGTGGGTCGTCCGGCGCGAATACCCGGGATGAAGCCGCCGTAGCGCTTCATATTGTCCGCCACCTCCTCGGTATTAAACGTGATGGAGGTGTAGAAGAAGGTGAAGGCGAAGATCAGCACCGCATAGGTGAGCATGTACACCCAGGACTGCGAGTTGAAGTAGCGCATGATGAACTGCACCCAGCCCGAGGTCTGGCTACCGAACTGCGCAATCATCTGCGGCAGCATCAAGATGGAGGATGCGAAGATCACGGGGATCACGTTCGCCATATTCACCTTGATCGGCAGATAGGTGGTAGAGCCTCCGTAGGTACGCCGTCCCACCACACGCTTTGCGTACTGCACCGGAATACGCCGCTGGCACTGTTCCACGAAGGTGACGACTGCGGTAATAGCGAGGAACACGGCTACTATCAGGATGGCACCAGCCCAACCCGAATTGGACCGGACCACATTGACAATCATGGTCGGGAAGTTCGCGCAGATTCCGGTGAAGATCAGGATCGACATGCCGTTGCCGACGCCACGCTCGGTGACGAGTTCCGCCAGCCACATAATCAGGCCGGTACCAGCGGTCATCGTCAGGATCGCCATGGAAATCTTCAATGGAGTGGCATCCGGAATCGGCTCCACCGTGCAGGAGGTGAATAGCTGTGTATTGGCCACCGAAATAACCACGGCACTCTGCAACACCCCGAGTCCGATGGTCAGGTAGCGGGTGTACTCAGTGAGCTTTGCTGTTCCGGCCTGCCCCTCTTTGTGCAACTCCTCGAACCGCGGAATCGCGACGCGGAGAAGCTGGATGATAATCGACGCCGTAATGTAGGGCATGATGCCCAGCGAGAAGACGGACAACTGCATCATCGCCCCACCCGAGAACAGGTTGAGCATCGAAAGAAAATCGCCCGTGCCGCTCTCAACCATGCACTCGCGTACGTTCCGAATCGAAACGAACGGGGCGGGAATGAAGGTGCCCAATCGATAGAGCACCATGATCCCCATGGTGAAAAGCAGCTTGCGCCGCAGGTCGGGAGTACGGAACGCTGCCGCTAGCGCCTTAACCAAGGTTCCTCCAGTTGGTGCGGAGCACCCCTCCGCGTTTCATGCTTCTTGGACTACGGGAGGTCGGAACCTCACCGCCGCCGGGTCCACTATACCCGCCTATTGGCCCACATTGGAATTAGCAATGTAGATAAACACCTGCCCCCACCGTTATGTGGGGGCAGATGTCTCAGATCAGCGTGTCGCCAGCGATCCGCCAGCCGCCTCAATCTTCGTCTTTGCCGACGCCGACCAGGCGTCAACCGTAACATCGAGCTTGACCGAGATATCGCCTGCGCCAAGCACCTTGACCAGGGAATTGTCGCGTACTGCACCCTTGGCAACGAGGTCGTCAACGGTAACCGTGCCGCCCTGCGGGAAAAGTTCCGCCAGCGCACCGACGTTAACAACCTGGTACTCAACACGGAACGGGTTCTTGAAACCACGCAGCTTCGGTAGCCGCATATGAATCGGCATCTGCCCGCCCTCGAAGCGAGCAGGAACCTGGTTGCGCGCCTTCGTTCCCTTGGTACCACGACCGGCCGTCTTACCCTTCGAACCTTCACCACGACCGACACGGGTCTTCGGCTTGTTCGAACCGGGGGCGGGACGCAAATGGTGAACCTTCAGGACGTGGGTGCGCCCGCTGGTCTCTTCGTTGTCCGCCATCAGTCAACCTCCTCCACGGTAACCAGGTGAGCGACTGTACGAATCGCGCCGCGCACCTCAGGGCGGTCCTCACGGACGACGGACTGGCCGATGCGGCGTAGTCCCAACGTCCGAAGCGTTGCCGCCTGATTCTTTTTTCCACCCACGGTGGACTTCTTCTGAGTGATCTTCAGCCGTGCCATTATGCACCAACTCCCGCAGCTGCCGCCTCGTTCTCAGCGCGGGCAGCCTCCGCTTGCTTCTCCGCGCGATCCTTGGCATCCGCCTCGGCGCGAGCGCGCAGCATCGACTCGGGAGCAACGCGCTCCAGCGGGAGTCCGCGACGAGCCGCCACCGATTCCGGCTGCTCGAGCGAGCGCAGCGCCGCGACCGTGGCATGCACGATGTTGATCGCGTTCGATGAGCCGAGCGACTTGCTCAGCACGTCATGAATTCCCGCGCACTCCATAATGGCGCGCACCGGTCCACCGGCAATAACGCCGGTTCCGGGTGCAGCCGGGCGAAGCAGGACCACGCCGGCGGCATCCTCACCCTGCACCAGGTGCGGGATGGTGGAACCGATACGCGGCACCTTGAAGAACTTCTTCTTGGCCTCTTCCGTGCCCTTGGCAATCGCCGCCGGAACTTCCTTAGCCTTGCCGTAACCGACACCCACGGTGCCATTGCCATCGCCGACCACCACAAGAGCGGTGAACGACATGCGACGTCCGCCCTTGACAGTCTTGGCGACGCGGTTGATGGTCACGACACGCTCAATGTAAGCGTTCTTGTCATCCGAACGACGGTCACGGCGCTCGCCGCGCCGCGAGTCACGGCGTCCGCCGCGCTCGCGACCGCCGTCGTTCAGGTCTGGGCCGTTAGAGGCGGCCCGGTCTCGCTGCTGTGCAGCCATCAGTACATCCTCTGTTCTCGTGCTCGCTGACTCACAGAGTCAGCCCGGCCTCACGGGCCCCGTCCGCCACGGCCGCGACCCGGCCGTGGTACTTGTTTCCACCGCGGTCAAAAACCACAGCATTGATACCGGCGTCGAGAGCACGCTTCGCAACGAGCTCGCCGACCTTGCGCGCCTTGTCCACCTTGTTCGCCTCGGTGGAGCGCAGGTCGCCCTCCATGGTTGAAGCGGAAACCAGCGTACGACCGATGGAATCGTCTATTACCTGCGCGACCATATGCCGATTCGAGCGGGTGACAACGAGACGCGGACGTGCTGCGGTACCCACAACCTTCTTGCGGACACGGAAGTGACGGCGGGAACGCGAGATGAACTTGCCTTTGCCTTTGACGGTCACTGCCATCACTTACCAGCCTTTCCGGCCTTGCGGCGAACGGTTTCGTCGGCGTAACGCACACCCTTGCCCTTGTACGGCTCGGGCTTGCGGAGCTTACGGATATTGGCCGCCAGCTCTCCGACCTGTTGCTTGTTGATTCCGTTAACGGAGAACTTCGTGGGCGATTCCACCTGGAAGCTAATGCCCTCCGGAGCCTTCACGAGAATCGTGTGCGAGTAGCCGAGCGAGAACTCGAGATCCGAGCCCTTGGCAACCACGCGGTAACCGGTGCCGACAATCTCCATGGCCTTCGAGTAACCCTCGGTCACTCCGACCACCATGTTGTTGATTAGCGTGCGAGTCAGTCCGTGCAGCGAACGTGCCACCCGCTCATCGTTCGGCCGCGACACGACGACGGAGTCGCCGTCCAGCGCTACGGTGATCGGAGCGGCAACGGTGTGTTCCAAGGTGCCCTTCGGGCCCTTGACGGAAACCTGCTGGCCGTCGATCTTCACTTCGACACCTGCCGGGACCTGGATGGGGAGCTTGCCAATACGTGACATATCTTCTTCCTCCCCTCTCACCAGACGTAGGCGAGGACTTCCCCGCCGACGCCCTTATCTTTCGCTTCGCGGTCCGTTAGCAGGCCGGATGAGGTGGACAGAATCGCCACACCGAGGCCACCGAGAACCTTGGGCAGTTTAGTCGACTTCGCGTACACGCGCAGGCCGGGCTTCGATACGCGGCGCAGGCCGGCCAGTGCACGCTCTCGATTCGCACCGTACTTGAGCACGAGTGTGAGAGTCTTTCCCACCTTGGCGTCGTCGACGGTGTAGCCGGCAAGGTAGCCCTCGCGCTCCAGGATCTTTGCGATATTTTCCTTGAGCTTCGAATACGGCATACTCACCGACTCATGGAACGCCGAGTTGGCGTTACGCAGACGTGTCAGCATGTCTGCGATTGGGTCAGTCATTGACATTGGGCTTGTGCCCTTCCTCGTCGTGGTTTCCCTTGCGGACCTGCGACGTAGTTATTACCAGCTGGACTTCTTGATACCGGGCAGTTCGCCGCGCAGTGCCATCTCGCGCAGGCAAATCCGGCACAGGCCGAACTTGCGGTACACCGAATGAGGACGCCCGCAGCGGTTGCAGCGCGTGTAGGCGCGCACGCCATACTTCGGTTTCCGGGCGGCTTTCTGCTTCAGAGCGGTTTTCGCCATGCTCACGCCTCCTTGAAGGGGAATCCGAGGTGGCGCAGCAGGGCGCGGCCCTCGTCGTCATTGCTCGCCGTCGTCACAACGGTAATATCCATTCCGCGGACACGATCGATCTTGTCCTGATTGATCTCATGGAACACCGTCTGCTCCGTAAGACCAAAGGTGTAGTTCCCGTGTCCGTCGAACTGCTGATCGGACAGGCCACGGAAGTCACGAATACGCGGCAGGGCCGTCGCCAACAGTCGGTCGAGGAATTCCCACATACGATCACCGCGCAGCGTGACGCGGCAGCCAATGGCCTGCCCCTCACGCAGCTTGAACTGGGCGATCGACTTCTTCGCCCGCGAGACCGCCGGCTTCTGGCCGGTGATCACCGTGAGATCGGCGATGGCGCCCTCGAGAACCTTCGAGTCGCGCGCGGCGTCGCCGACACCCATATTCACAACGATCTTCTCGAGTTTCGCGACGTTGTTCGGGTTCGAGTAGTGGAACTCGGACTCCAGAGCGGGGATGATCTCCTCGCGGTACTTCGTCTTGAGACGGGGAGCGGTCTGCACGCTCACAGCTCGATCTCCTTCCCACCGCGACGTCCAATGCGCTCACGGACGATCTTCTTCCGTCCGTCACGCTCAACCTCGACCTCGCGGTAACCCACGCGCGTGGGCTTCCCATCCACAACCAGCTGCACGTTCGAGATATGGATCGGAGCCTCAACAGTCTCAATCCCACCCGTTGTGCCGCCGCGGGATGTCTGCCCGACTTTCACGTGCTTCCTGACTCGCATAACGCCCTCGACGACAACGCGCTGACGCTTCGTATCAACCGAGAGCACCCGGCCCTGCAGGCCCTTGTCACGACCGGCGATAACCTGAACGAGGTCGTCCTTCTTGATCTTCGCCATCAGATCACCTCCGGTGCCAGCGAAACGATGCGCATGAAGCGCTTGTCGCGCAGTTCGCGGCCCACCGGGCCGAAGATGCGTGTTCCGCGGGGGTCGCCGTCGGGCCGAAGCAGCACGGCGGCATTCTCGTCGAATCGGATGTAGGAGCCGTCCTTGCGACGGGTCTCTTTCTTCGTGCGGACGACGACTGCCTTCACCACGTCGCCCTTCTTAACACTTCCGCCAGGAATAGCATCCTTGACGGTGGCGACAATCGTGTCGCCGATTCCGGCGTAGCGTCGGCCGGAGCCACCGAGTACACGAATGCAAAGGATCTCCTTCGCACCCGTGTTGTCGGCGACGTTGAGCCGCGTCTCCTGCTGGATCATTTGTGATTTCTCCTGTCGTCGTGCCGGTTCTCGCCAGGCGAGCCTTGCCGAACGGATGGGGTTCTATCGGTGAGCTTGCGGCTCACTTGGCCTTCTCAATGACTTCGACCACGCGGAAATGCTTGGTCGCGCTGAGCGGCCGGGTCTCCATGATGCGCACGAGGTCGCCCACGCGCACCTCGTTGTTCTCATCGTGTGCCTTCACGCGCTTCGTGCGGGTGATGACCTTGCCGTACAGCGAATGCTTGCGGCGATTCTCGACCTCCACGACGACGGTCTTATCCATCTTGTCGGAGACGACGTAACCGGTCTGTACCTTGCGATGCGCGCGGGCAGTTGCCTCGGCGGTGTTCTGTTCGCTCACTGAAACCTCACTTCTTCGCCGCCGGAGCGGTACGGATGCCCAGCTCACGTTCGCGCTGGATGGTGTAAATGCGGGCGATTTCGCGGCGAACCTCACGGAGACGGCCGCTGTCTTCCAGGCGGTGCGTCACCGAGGAGAACCGAAGGTTGAAAAGCTCCTCCTTGGACTCCTTGAGCTTATCGCGCAGTTCCGCCTCGGTCATGGCGTCAAGGTCTTCAGTCGTCAGTCCCTTAGCCATCACTCAGCCTCCTCACGTGCGATGAAACGCGTCTTCATGGGCAGCTTGTGCATGGCGCGGCTCATGGCCTCGCGCGCCAACGTCTCGTCGACGCCGCCCATCTCGAACATGACCCGCCCGGGCTTCACATTTGCCACCCAGGTCTCTACCGGGCCTTTACCGGAGCCCATTCGTAGGCCGAGCGCCTTCTTGGTCAGCGGGCGATCCGGGAAGATGTTGATCCAGATCTTGCCTCCACGCTTGACGTGACGCGTCATGG
Organism: Actinobaculum sp. 352; assembly: GCF_003957265.1. Lineage (NCBI taxonomy): Bacteria > Bacillati > Actinomycetota > Actinomycetes > Actinomycetales > Actinomycetaceae > Actinobaculum > Actinobaculum sp. 352. Next base: position 23,095 of record NZ_RQSN01000002.1, read on the forward strand.
CGATACGGGCCGCCTCGATCTGCCGGTTGGTGACGTAGGCGGGCTCAAGCGCCTGGATGCCGAAGTCACCGAAAGCCAACCGCGTACCGCCCTTGGCCATACCCTTACGCCCGGGACGGTGCTGCTTGCGCCATTTTGTGCGACGAGGAATCAGCATGTTCAGGCCTCCGTTCCTGTGGTGGTAGCCTCTGCGGACTCCGCAGCCGGAGCGGCCGCCGGAGCCTCGCTTGCCGCCTGTTCGGTACTCTGTGCAGAGCGCTGCTGCGCCTGCTGGCCGCGGCCCTGCCGCTCACCGCGCCGTCCGCGACGCTCGCCGCGTCCGCGCCCACGCGGGGCCTCGGCCTGCGAGCGGTAGTACTCGGCGTCGGTCATATCGCCACGGTAGATCCACACCTTAACGCCGATCCTGCCGAAGGTGGTACGTGCCTCGTAGAAGCCGTAGTCGATGTTTGCCCGCAGCGTGTGCAGCGGCACCCGTCCCTCGCGGTAGAACTCCGAACGAGACATCTCGGCGCCGCCGAGGCGCCCGGAGCACTGCACGCGAATACCGCGTGCGCCGGCGCGCTGCGCCGATTGAATTCCCTTGCGCATGGCACGGCGGAAGGAAACACGCGATGCGAGCTGTTCCGCGATGCCCTGAGCGACGAGCTGTGCGTCCGCCTCGGGATTCTTCACTTCGAGAATATTGAGCTGAATCGACTTGCCGGTCAGCTTCTCGAGATCCCCGCGCAGACGGTCGGCCTCCGCACCACGCCGACCAATCACGATTCCCGGGCGGGCAGTGTGGATATCGACGACGACACGCTCGGCGCGACGCTCAATGTTGACGCGCGAGATGCCGGCGCGCTCCAGCGTCTTTTCAATCATGCGGCGGATCTGAATATCCTCCGCCACGAAGTCGGCGTAACGCTGCCCCGGCTTCACCGAGTCCGCGAACCACTTCGAGCGGTGATCAGTGGTGATTCCGAGTCGGAACCCGGTCGGGTTGACCTTCTGGCCCACTATCGGGTCCTCCTCTTCTTTCCGGTGGCGACGGGTTCGTCGCCGACAACAACGGTGATATGGCTAGTGCGCTTGAGGATGCGATTTGCACGCCCCTGCGCACGCGGCTGGATTCGCTTCATAGTGGGCCCCTCATCGGCGTATACCGCCTGAATGTAGAGATCGCCCTCATCGAAACGCTCACCGGCCTGCTCCGCCGCGTAACGGGCGTTCGCAACGGCCGACTCAACAATCTTCAGGACGGGCTGTGCCGCCCCCTGTGGTGCGAAACGCAGCACGTCGACCGCATCCTGGACGCGCTTGCCGCGGATAACATCCACGACGCGCCGGGCCTTGCGGGGCGTAACGCGCACGTATCGCGCCTGCGCCTTGGCTTCCATGTTCCTGCCTAACTCTCTTCTCTCAGGCCCGCTCAGCGGCGGCGGCCCTTGCGGTCGTCCTTCTCGTGCCCGCGGAATGTACGGGTCGGGGCGAACTCCCCGAGCTTGTGGCCGACCATGGATTCCGTAACGAATACCGGCACGTGCTTACGGCCATCGTGCACCGCGAAGGTGTGCCCGAGGAAATCGGGGGTGATGACCGAACGGCGTGACCAGGTCTTGATAACGTTCTTCGTGCCCTTCTCGTTCTGCTCGTCCACCTTCTTCATGAGGTGGTCGTCAACGAAGGGGCCCTTCTTCAGACTACGCGGCATTGCTCATCCTCTCTCAGCGATTGCCGGTCTTGCGACGGCGCACAATGAGCTTGTCGCTGGCCTTGTTGGGACGGCGGGTGCGGCCCTCGGGCTTACCCCACGGGCTGACCGGGTGACGGCCACCGGAGGTCTTGCCCTCGCCACCGCCGTGCGGGTGGTCAACCGGGTTCATAACGACACCGCGGACGGTTGGGCGGACGCCCTTCCAGCGCATGCGGCCTGCCTTGCCCCAGTTGATATTGGACTGTTCGGCGTTGCCGACTTCGCCCACGCAGGCGCGGCAACGTGCGTCAACATTGCGGATTTCACCGGAGGGCATACGCAGCTGAGCGTAGCGCCCCTCACGAGCAACCAGCTGCACGGAGGTGCCAGCGCTGCGCGCGATCTTTGCACCGCCCAGGGGCTGTAGCTCCACGCAGTGCACGGTGGTACCCACCGGAATGTTGCGCAGCGGCAGATTGTTGCCCGGCTTGATATCCGCATTCGGACCGTTTTCCACCATGTCACCCTGCCGCAGGTTCTTCGGCGCCAGGATGTAACGCTTCTCGCCGTCCACGTAGTGGAGCAGGGCGATACGGGCGGTGCGGTTCGGGTCGTACTCGATATGCGCGACCTTCGCGGGTACCCCGTCCTTGTCCCAGCGGCGGAAGTCGATGAGGCGGTAACGGCGCTTATGGCCACCGCCGCGATGCCGTGTGGTAACACGACCGTGGTTATTGCGACCACCGGACTTGGTCAACGGGCGCAGCAGCGACTTCTCCGGCGTCGATCGGGTGATCTCCGCGAAGTCGGCAACGCTCGCACCGCGACGACCCGGGGTCGTCGGCTTGTACTTACGAATTCCCATGAGTTCAGATCCTCAATCTTTTCGCTCGCGGCCTCAGCCGACGATGTCACCGTAAATGTCGATGGTGCCTTCGCTGAGCGTCACAATCGCACGCTTGGTGTTCTTGCGGCGGCCCACCCCCGTGCGGGTGCGAACGGTCTTACCCTGACGGTTCTGCGTGTTCACCGACGCGACCTTCACATTGAAGATCGCCTCGATGGCCTGCTTGATCTCCGTCTTGTTTGCCCGCGGGTCGACCAAGAAGGTGTACTTACCCTCGTCTTCGAGCCGGGCCGACTTCTCGGTGGCCACCGGCTGCAGAATGACGTCCTGCGGATGCTTGTTCCAGAAGCTGACGTTCTCGCTCACTTCTCCTCCTTGCCGCTCTTCTCCACGTAGGCGCTCAGCGCATCTTCCGTGAAGACGACGTCGTCGGCGACGAGGACGTCGTACGTGTTGAGCTGGTCAACATAGATAACGTGTGCTTCGGGAGCGTTGCGCAGTGAGAGCTGTGACAGCTCGTCTCCGCGAGCGATTGCGACGAGGGCGTCGCGCTCGTCAACAACCCGATGCAGTTGGGTCAGCGCGCTCTTTGTAGAGGGCTGCTCCCCTTCCAGGAAGGCCGTGACCACATGAATGCGACCGTTACGCGCCCGATCAGAAAGCGCCTGCCGCAGGGCGGCGGCGATCATCTTCTTGGGGGTGCGCTGGGCGTAGCTGCGCGGCTGCGGACCGTGAACCGTGCCGCCGCCGGTGAAATGCGGAGCGCGAATCGATCCTTGCCGTGCCCTGCCGGTGCCCTTCTGGCGGTACGGCTTCTTGCCGCCACCGCGCACGTCACCGCGCGTCTTGGTGGAATGCGTACCCTGGCGCGCGGCTGCGAGCTGCGCCACCACAACCTGATGAATCAGCGGGATATTCACATCGACGTCGAAAAGCTCAGCCGGCAGCGTTGCCGAGCCACTGACTTCGCCGGTCACGTCAATAACGTCTACTTTGCGGGACTCTGCCATGTTCAGGCTCCCTTCACAGCGGTGCGAACCACGACTGTGCCGCCCTTGTTGCCGGGGATCGGGCCGGCAAGGAGAAGGACACCCTTCTCGGCATCCACAGCGTGAACGAGCAGGTTCTGGACTGTTACGCGGTCGCTTCCCATGCGGCCTGCCATACGAAGACCGCGGAAAACGCGTGACGGTGTAGCGCAGGCGCCGATGGAGCCCGGCTTACGGTGATTGCGATGCGCACCGTGAGATGCCGAAACGCCGGCGAAGCCGTGCCGCTTCATAACACCGGCGAAGCCCTTGCCCTTGGAGGTACCGACGACGTCGACGAGCTGGCCGGCCTCAAAGAGGTCCGCTCCCAGCTCCTGACCGAGTTCGTAATCCTGCGCATCGGATGTGCGCACCTCGGCGAGGCTGCGACGCGGCGCAACCCCGGCCTTGTCGAAATGGCCTTGCAGCGGCTTCGTCACGTTCTTCGTCTTCAACTCACCCGAGGCAAGCTGAACGGCGGAGTAGCCGTCCGTCTCGGGGGTGCGAATCTGCGTGACGACATTGGTGCCGACTCTGACGACCGTGATCGGGATGAGGCGCCCCGCCTCATCCCACAGCTGGGTCATTCCCAGCTTGGTGCCGATTAGCGCCTTCACGGGCGCACCGGCAGTGACCTGCTTGGAGTTCATGTGCGTTACCTCAGAGCTTGATTTCAACGTTAACGTCGGCCGGAAGATCGAGACGCCGCAGCGTGTCGATCGTCTTAAGCGTCGGGTCGACAATGTCGATGAGCCGCTTATGCGTGCGCATCTCGAAATGCTCGCGGCTGTCCTTGTACTTGTGGGGTGAACGAATAACGCAGAAAACGTTCTTTTCCGTCGGCAGTGGCACCGGACCGACCACACTTGCGCCGGTACGCGTCACTTCGTCGACGAGCTTCTTCGCCGCACTATCAATGACCTCGTGGTCATATGACTTGAGCCGGATGCGGATCTTTTGTCCCGCCATGGCGTCGTCTACCTCTCTCTACCGTGGTGATCACCGGTACCCGCACTCGGGCGTGTCGCGACGTTACCACCAGCACAAGCCCTATTGCAGATTTCGATGAACCCTTTTTCACACCGGTAACACGGAGCCCCGGCGAAGTTCCTGGCTCGGCCGAGCCGAGCAACTTGTTTAGTATGCCAAAAGGCGCGCTGAACAGGCAAGCCATATCGTCCAATAGTGGCGGGGCCTACACGTGGGCAGCGCCACGTTCTCCCGACGCGCACACTCAGGCATGCTCTATCGTCACCGCGGCCGAGTCCAGTTCCTTGCCGACGATGATGTCGAAGCGGCTCGTATCGCCGCGATGGTAGGCCGTGAACGCCTCAATCGGCCGCCCCTGCTCGTCACACAGAACGGACCGGATGCGTAGCAGTGGAGCGCCTTCCTCCACCTCAAGCGAAGCCGCGATCTCCTCGGTGGCCAGTACCGCCTCGATCGACCGGCGAGCCGTGCCCATCGTGAGGCCGTAGTCGTCCGACAGAATCCTGTACAGGGAACTCTGGCAGAAGTCTCTCTTCTCAATGCCGGGAAACAGTGCGGCCGGAAGCCAGGTGGTGGTGCGCGCCCACGGCTCGCCCTCCGCGCGCCGCACACGCTCCAGCACGAAGACGGGCGCGTGTATGGGAAGCGCAAGCGCCTCCGCCACCACCTCCCCCGCCGCCACGATCTCCTGCCGCAACACTTCACTCTCCAGCGTGATGCCAGCCTTTTGCGCATGTGCGTACAGGCCCTGCAGCGATTGGGCCAGGCCGTGGTCGCGGCGTTCACGGGCCAGGAACGTGCCTTTGCCCCTAATGCGTTCGAGCAGGCCCTCGTTCTCGAGTTCGGCTAGCGCCTGCCGCACAACACTGCGGGACACGCCGTATTCCTGACTGACCTCGTTATCCGACCACAGCCTGTCGCCGGCCACAAGCCCTTCCCGCTCGACTCTCGCCCGCAGAATCGTCTTCAGCTGGTGATAATACGGCAAGGCCGAGGCGGTATCGATGGCCTCGACCGGCGCTTGTTGCGTTGGCATGGCGCCATTTTACCGTTGCATTCTGATTCGTTCACCGATAAGCGCCACTCGCCCCCACGTCTTCTACCAAAAGCACGGGCCGACCGTGACGTTGACATTGTGGAAGCACCCTGCCCCACGTCTTCTGCCAATTCTGCCAAAAGGGTTGTCCGGTTGTCCGTACAGGTGTAGGCTCAGAGGTACTGGCGCAACGTCGCGTACAGGCAGGCAGCTCCCGCGCCGGTCGCAGTCGAAGGAGACAGGGATGACCGTTCATATCGGAATCATCGGCGCGGGACGTGCCGGCCTCATTCACGCCAAAGCATTTCTGCACCACGTGAAGCAGGGGGAGCTCGTTGCCCTGTGCGATCCGAATCAACAGGCGCGTGCGGCGGCGCGGCGCGAACTCGGCGTCAACGTTGTGGCAACCGCGGATGAGCTCCTCGCTACGAATATCGACGCCGTCGTGATCACGACTCCAACCAAGCACCACCACGACGCCGTCCTGAAGGCCGCTGCAGCCGGAAAGCACATTCTGTGCGAGAAGCCGATGGCAATCACTGCACAGGAATGCCGCGCGATGATCGCTGCCACCCACCGGGCGGGAGTCAAACTACAGATCGGATTCATGCGTCGTTTCGACCTTGGCCATCGCCGGGCCAAGGAACTCATTGAGCAAGGTGCAATCGGCGATATCGTCTCGGTGACCTCGCTGACCCACGGTCCCAGCGTCCCCCACCCCTGGATGTACGATCTGCAGGCCAGCAACGGCCCGCTGGCCGAAGTCTCAAGCCACGATATTGATGCGCTGCGCTGGTTCACCGGCGCGGAGATCACCTCCGTCTATGCCATCGCCGGGAACTTCCGCAGCGCGGAGGCGCACGATCACTCTCCGGACTATTATGACACGGTCCTACTCACCGCCCGCTTCTCCAACGGCACGCTCGGGCATATCAACGGTGCGCAGGGCGTGCGTTATGGATACGACAGCCGGGTCGAAATCCACGGCACCACCGGACGCATTGACATTGGCGACCTGAACGCCAATCGAGTGGTCGTCTCCGGCGCGCAAGGCTCCTCATATCGCGACACTGTCCCCTCATGGCGCACCTTGTACCACGACGCGTACAGCGCCGAGGACGCCGCCTTCGTCGACGCAATCATTCACGATACCGAGCCACTGGCCACGGGCGAGGACGGGCTCGCCGCGGTCGAAGTTGTCCAGGCAGGCAACACCTCCATTACGACAGGAAAAATCCAATACCTCAACACCGCGCGATGACGCGACTCAGAAAGGACCACCATGAAAACCAGCGGATACGTCATTGGCATTGATATGGGCACCGGTTCGGCACGTGCCGGCGTCTTCGACGTGACCGGCAAGCAGCTCGGCTTTGGGACAGCGCCCTGGAGTACCTCCTATCCTCGGCCCGGCTGGGCGGAACAGAACCCGCACGAATGGTGGCGGCAGACCGTTTCGGCCGTCCGCGCGGCCGTTGCCGATGCCGCAATCGATACCACCCTCATCCGCGCGATCTCCATGGATGCAACCTCATGCACCGTGGTATTTCTGGACGAGAACGACGAGATCACTCGCCCCGCCATCCTGTGGATGGATGTGCGCTCGGTCCGGCAAGCCGAAGCCGTGTACGCCACCGGCGATCCGGCGCTGCGCGTGTGCGGGCAGGGCCCGGTATCGGCAGAATGGGGACTGCCGAAGGCGATGTGGGTGAAGGAGAACGAACCGGATACCTTCTCGCGCACCAAAACCATTTGCGACGAAACCGACTGGCTAGTTCACAGGCTCACCGGGCGCTGGACGATGTCGGTCTCCCACGCCGCCGGAAAGTACTTCTACGACGACGACCATGGCGGTTGGCCCACGTCGTTGTACGAAGCCGTGCAGGCAGGCGATATTCTCGAGCGCTACCCAAGCACGATACTGCAGGTGGGCGACGTCGTCGGCCCGCTTGCCCCCGCAGCGGCCGAGGAACTGGGACTTCCTGCCGGCATCACCATCGTGGAGGGAGGAATCGACGCCTATCTTGGAGCCGTCGGCCTTGGAGTAGCAGCGCCGGGTCGCCTCGCTCTTATCACCGGCTCCTCTCATGTTATTACCGGCCAGCTCTCCACGCAGATACACACCCGCGGGCTATGGGGCGCATATACGGGCGCGACGGTACCGGGCTACTACACCATCGACGGCGGACAGACTTCAACGGGCTCCCTCGTCGAGTGGTTCCTTAAGAATCTGGCGGGTGCCTCCCGCGCCGAGTCGACGCGAACCGGCGAGTCGATTTACGACGTCCTCACCCGGCAGGCCGCCGCTATTCCAATCGGCTGTGACGGGCTGCTCAGCCTCGATCACTTCCAGGGGAATCGAGCGCCGTACTTCGACGCCCGCTCACGCGGGATGTTCTGGGGGCTGACACTCCACCACACGGAAGCGCACATGTTCCGCGCTCTTCTCGAAGGAATCTGCTTCGGCACCGAGGCGATTCTAGAGGCCATGCGCGGCGAGGGCGTACCTGTTGACGAGATCATCGTCTCGGGTGGGGCGACCAACAACCGTCTCTGGCTACAGATGCATGCCGATGTCTCCAATGTGCCACTGGTTCTCACCAATGTCCCGGAGGGGCCGGCCCTCGGTTCGGCCATGGTTGCCGCGGTCGGCGCTTCCTGGTACGAGGACATCCCAGCGGCCTCGCTTGCCATGACGAAGGTGGCCGAAGTCATCCAGCCCGACCCCGCCGCCCACGCGGAGTACATGTTCAACTACCAGGCCTACCGCGAGTCATACGAGCAGATGAAGGAGCTCATGGCCCGGGTCACCGATCACTACAGCGAGTAGGGCAGCAATGACATCCACGCGAATTACGAAGGCGCTGGCCCACGCCGACGATACCAGACGGATTGAGATTGGAAGCGGAATCCTTTCGTGCACCGGCCCGCTTTTCGCCGCGACAACCGGCGCCCCGGAGGCGATGATCATCGCTGACGAGACGACGTGGAACCTGGCCGGCCCCGCGGTTCGCGCGGCATTAACCGCTTCCGGCATCGCCCTTGCCGACCCGCTGGTCTTTCCGGCAGATCCTCCCGTGTATGCCGGATACGAGAATGTGACGCGCATCCGCCGCCGACTCGCAGAATCCGGTGCCACCGCCTGCTCCATCGGCTCCGGAACAATATCCGATCTGGTGAAACTGGCTTCGGGAGAACTCGCCCACCCCTATGTGCATGTATGCACGGCGGCGTCGATGGATGGTTATGCGGCCTTCGGCGCCGCCATCTCCAAGGACGGCTTCAAGATCACCCGCGCCTGCCCGGCACCTGCCGGGATTGTTGCAGATCTCGACATCATCGCGACGGCGCCGCCGATGATGACTGCCAACGGATATGCCGACCTAACGGAGAAGTTCACGGGAGGTGCCGACTGGATAATTGCCGATGCGCTCGGTATTGAACCGCTTGCACCATTTGCCTGGGGCCTGGTGCAAGACGGGCTGCGTGAGGCACTCGCCCACCCTGACGCGGCTCGCACGGGTGAGCGAGGAGCACTAGAAGGTCTCGTTGAAGAGGCAATGCTCGCCGGACTGGCGATTCAGGCGGCACAGTCCTCGCGCCCCGGGTCCGGCGTCGGGCACAACTTCTCCCACCAGTGGGAAATGGAAGGTTACGGCCTCGACTGGCCGCTACCGCTATCACACGGCGCCAAGGTCGGCATCGGCACCATGGCGATCGCCGCGGTGTACGACGCCGTGCTGAGCCACGACTTCGCCGATGTCGACGCCGCGAAGGTCGCTGCTTCGTGGCCAACACCGCAGGAGAATGAGGCGAGGGTGCGGGCGCTACAGTCCGTGCCGGCCATAGCCGAGGCCGCCGTCGGGCAGGCGGCTGGCAAATACATTTCTCGCGAGGAGATACCCTCACGCGTGGCCGCCATTCAAGAGGTATGGCCGCAGATCCGTGCACGCCTTCGCTCCCAGGTGCCACCCGCGGCGGAGATTCGTGACATGCTCAAGGCAGTCGGCGCCCCCTACCACCCGGCAATGATCGGAATCTCCCTCGAGAAACTCCGCCGCACCTATTTCCAGGCGCAGACGATCCGCTCCCGCTATGCCATCTTGGACGTCCTTTTTGAGACGGGCACCCTGGACGACGTCGTCGCATCCCTCTTCGCACCCGGCGGATTCTGGGCGGAAGAACCGGTCCCCACAGAGAGCATCGTGCCATGAGGGCGGCAGCGACGATTTTGCGTGAACTCGCGGCGGTGCTGCCGCAGGCCGCCAACGACGGCGCGGTAGCGCTCGAACAGGCGATGGTGCGGGCCAATCGGATCTTTACCAGCGGCGCCGGGCGCTCGGGGCTCATGCTGACGGCGTTCACCAATCGGCTGATGCACCTTGGGCTAAGTGCGCATCGGGTGGGCGATGTCACCTCACCGGCGATCCGCGCCGGCGATCTCCTGATTGTGGCCTCTCGATCCGGGTCGACGGCGGGCCCACTCGCCAATGCCCACATCGCGGCAGCCAGCGGAGCCGCGGTTGTGGCTGTTACCGCCGATCCTCTCTCCCCCCTGGCGCAGTGCGCAAGCGCCACTCTTGTCGTTGCCTCTTCCCCATCAGTACAACCGATGGGATCGCTGTTCGAGCAGGCACTTCTCTTGACCCTCGACGCAGTTGTTCTCGATCTAATGTACGAGCTCCAGGAGACGGATGAATCAATGCGAGAACGCCATGCCACGATGGAGTAGGCCACGCGTGGCGCGCACTCCCCTGCTCCACCTCCACAGAGCCATCTACCTACCGTCACGGCACGCCCGACATACCGTCACAGCAGCGCCCAACGCACGTCCACGGCATTCCCGGCATGCAACAGCACTACCCGACACGCAGCGCCACCACCCGGCATGCGTTTCACGCCACCACCCGATATACACAGGAGAATCGATGTCTATTACCCCCGCTCGCCTCGCGGCGATGATCGACCACACCAATCTGCGACCGGACGCGACGAAACAAGACTTCGTCCGGTTGTGTGAAGAAGCACGAACGCATGGTTTCGCAATGGTCGCGATCAACCCCTATCCCGTAGCCCAATGCGCCGACCTTCTGCGCGGCAGCGGCGTGCACATCGGCGCGGCGATCGGCTTTCCACTCGGGCAGGTGACCATCGAGGACAAGGTATCGGAGACGCGCAACGCCATCGCGAACGGTACCGATGAGATCGACTACGTCATAAACATCACCGAGCTCAAGGCCGGGAACCTCTCCTACATTGAGCGCGAAATGCAAGCCATCGTCGACGTCGCCCGCTCCAGCGCGGTGACTACCAAGGTCATCTTCGAGAACTGCTACCTCACAGACGAGGAGAAACGCGCCGTCGCGGAAGTCGCAGTGCGCGTGCGTCCCGACTTCGTCAAGACCTCCACTGGGTTTGGATCCCGCGGGGCGACGCTTGCAGATGTGCAGCTTATGAAGGAGTGCGTCGGCGACGCCGTCCAAGTAAAAGCTGCGGGTGGGATTCGCACGCTCGACGCTGCCCTCTCCTTCATCGCAGCGGGCGCGACGCGGATCGGCACCTCGCGCGGCGTTGACCTCATCGCTCAACTGGAAGCTCGCAGCGGCCTTTGACCGGCGTGCCGCGCGTCGCCACGCCTCGTCGGCAGGGCACGCGACCCCTCCGCCAAGAAATGGAGCGTCGCGCAAGAAGTGGAGGAGATTTCACGGCACTTCTCGAAAAACCCTCCACTTCTCGCCAGAAAACGGGCAAACACCAAAACGGGCCCGCTGCCACCCGGCAGCGGGCCCGTCCCTACGTCAGAAGATCACTTGATGATCTTGATGACACGGCCGGAACCGACCGTGTGGCCACCCTCGCGGATAGCGAAGCCGAGGCCCTCTTCCATGGCGATCGGCTGAATCAGATCAACGCGCATCTCGGTGTTGTCACCGGGCATAACCATCTCGGTGCCCTCGGGCAGCGTGATGACGCCGGTAACGTCCGTGGTGCGGAAATAGAACTGCGGACGGTAGTTCGAGAAGAACGGGTTGTGACGTCCACCCTCGTCCTTCTTCAGCACGTAAACCTGTGCCTCGAACTCCGTATGCGGAGTGGTCGTGCCCGGCTTGGCCACAACCTGGCCGCGCTCGACTTCCTCGCGCTTGGTGCCACGCAGCAGCAGACCACAGTTCTCGCCGGCATCGGCCGTGTCCATCTGCTTGTGGAACATCTCAATACCCGTGACGGTGGTGGTCTGCGTCGGGCGCAGACCAATGATCTCAACCTCAGAGTTAATGTTGAGCTGGCCGCGCTCCACACGACCGGTGACCACGGTGCCGCGGCCGGTAATCGTGAAGACGTCCTCGATCGGCATGAGGAACGGCTTGTCGAGGTCGCGAACCGGATCCGGGAAGTAGGTATCAACCTGATCCATGAGCGCCTCGACAGCAGCGGTCCACTGTGCGTCGCCCTCAAGAGCCTTCAGCGCAGAGACCTTGACAACCGGAATGTTGTCGCCGTCGTAATCCTGCGAGGACAGGAGGTCGCGGACCTCCATCTCGACGAGCTCGAGCAGCTCGTCGTCATCCACCATGTCGGCCTTGTTCAGGGCGACGATGATATCCGGCACGCCCACCTGGCGGGCGAGCAGCACGTGCTCGCGGGTCTGGGCCATCGGGCCGTCGGTGGCGGCCACCACGAGGATGGCGCCGTCCATCTGCGCCGCGCCGGTGATCATGTTCTTGATGTAATCGGCGTGGCCCGGGGCGTCGACGTGTGCGTAGTGACGCTTCTCGGTCTGGTACTCAACGTGGGACACGTTGATGGTAATACCACGCTGGCGCTCCTCGGGAGCGTTATCAACCTGGTCGAACGGGGTGAACTCGTTCAGCTCGGGATACTTGTCCGCCAGAACCTTGGTGATTGCAGCAGTCAGCGTCGTCTTTCCGTGATCGACGTGACCGATGGTGCCGATGTTCATATGCGGCTTGGACTTGTCGTACTTGGCCTTCGCCACTTGGGCCCTCCTGGGACTCTCGATTGACTTTCAGCTGATGAGTGAGATGCTATCGCATCAGACCCGGCTTAAGTGCTTTTTATTTCGGAAACTGATTGTACAGGACCGGTGGGACTCACTCGCCCCGGGTCTTCTTGATGATCTCCTCGGACACGTTCTTCGGAACCTCCGCATAGGAGTCAAACTGCATCGTGTAGACCGCACGCCCCTGAGTCTTGGAACGCAAATCACCGACGTAGCCGAACATCTCGCTGAGGGGAACGTTGGCGCGAACCACCTTCACACCGGTGGCGTCCTCCATGGATTTGATCATGCCACGGCGAGAGTTCAAATCGCCGATAACATCACCCATGTACTCTTCCGGAGTCCGCACCTCGACGTCCATCACCGGCTCCAACAGCACCGGGTTGGCACGCTTGGCGGCCTCCTTCAGTACCTGGTTACCGGCGATCTTGAACGCCATCTCCGAAGAATCGACCTCGTGATACGCACCGTCGAGCAGTGTCGCCTTGATATCCACCATCGGGTAACCCGCTAGAACACCATTCTGCATGGCTTCCTGGATACCCGCATCGACCGACGGGATATACTCCCGGGGCACGCGGCCACCGGTGACGGCATCCTCGAATTCGTAGGTTGCGCCGTCTTCGGCATCGGTCAGCGGCTCAAGCGAAACGATGACACGCGCGAACTGGCCGGAACCACCGGTCTGCTTCTTATGCGTGTACTCGACCTTATCGACCTTCTTACGGATCGTCTCACGGTAGGCGACCATCGGCGCACCGACATTAGCCTCTACCTTGAACTCGCGCCGCATACGGTCGACGATGATGTCAAGATGAAGCTCGCCCATACCGCCGATGACGGTCTGGCCGGACTCCTCATCCTGCCGCACGGTGAACGTCGGATCCTCCTCCGCCAACTTCTGGATGGCGATAGAGAGCTTCTCCTGGTCGTTCTTCGACTTTGGTTCGATGGCCACGTGGATCACCGGATCCGGGAAGGTCATCGATTCGAGCACGACAGGCTGATCAAGCGCACACAGCGTGTCACCCGTCGTTGTCTCCTTCAATCCAACAAAAGCATAGATATGGCCGGCATGCGCCACCTCAACCGGGTTCTCGTGGTTGGAATGCATCTGGAACATCTTGCCGATGCGCTCCTTGCGACCCTTGGTGGCATTCATTACCTGAGTGCCCTGTGCCACCTTGCCCGAGTACACGCGGATGTAGGTCAGCTTGCCGTAGAACGGGTGCACGGCGATCTTGAAGGCTAGCGCCGCGAAGGCCTCGTTCTCATCCGCCTTGCGCACCTCGGTTGCACCTTCGTCCTCATGGCCGGGGCGGAAACCGGTAGTAGCCGGAATATCCAGCGGCGAAGGCAGGTAGGAAACGACGCCGTCAAGCATAGGCTGAATGCCCTTATTCTTGTAGGCTGAACCACAGAACACCGGGTAGATCTCGGAGGCGATGGTGCGCTCACGCAGGCCCGCCTGGATCTCCTCCAGTGTCAGTTCCTCTTCCTCCAGGAATTTCTCCATCAGCTCTTCGTTGGCCTCCGCGGCGGCTTCAACGGCGGCCATGCGGTATTCCTCGGCCTTGGCGACAAGATCGGCGGGAATGTCTTCCTCGACGACGACGATGCCCTTGGTGTCGTTACCCTTCTCATCCTTCTCCGGGAAACGCAGAGCCTTCATCGTCAGGACGTCGACGACGCCATCAAACTCATTCTCCGCTCCGATCGGGAAGGTGATAACAACCGGAGTGGCATGCAGACGATCACGGATGGTCTGGACCGAGAAGTCGAAATCGGCGCCAAGCTTGTCCATCTTGTTAATGAAGCAAATGCGCGGCACGTTGTACTTATCGGCCTGGCGCCACACGGTCTCCGACTGCGGCTCCACGCCTTCCTTGCCGTCGAAAACTGCCACCGCACCGTCAAGAACGCGCAGCGAACGCTCCACCTCCACGGTGAAGTCGACGTGGCCGGGGGTGTCAATGATATTGACCTGCGTGCCGTTCCAGAAGGCAGTCACCGCGGCGGAAGTGATCGTGATGCCACGTTCCTTCTCCTGCTCCATCCAGTCGGTGGTGGAGGCGCCGTCGTGAGTTTCACCGATCTTGTAGTTAATGCCGGTGTAGTACAGAATGCGCTCTGTGACGGTGGTTTTGCCAGCGTCAATATGCGCCATGATTCCGATATTGCGGACCTTGCTGAGGTCCGTCAGCACGTCAAGTGCCACGTTCTAGTTCTCTTTTCCTTCAAGGGCGCCTAGCGCCCAACGTCATTACCAGCGGTAGTGCGCGAAGGCCTTGTTGGACTCCGCCATTCGATGCGTATCCTCACGCCGCTTCACGGCGGCACCGAGGCCGTTAGAAGCGTCGAGGATCTCGTTGAGGAGGCGCTCGGTCATGGTCTTCTCACGCCGTTCGCGGGCGTAATCCACCAGCCAGCGCAGCGCCAGCGTGGTGGCGCGTCCGGACTTCACCTCGACAGGGACCTGGTAGGTCGCACCGCCCACACGGCGAGAGCGTACCTCCAGCGACGGCCGGATATTATCCATGGCCCGCTTGAGAACGGTCAGCGAGTCCTGGCCGGATTTCTCCGCCACACCTTCCAGCGCGCCGTATACGATGCGCTGAGCGGTGGACTTCTTGCCGTCGCGCAGAACGCGGTTGACAAGCTGGGTCACCAGGGTTGAACCGTACACCGGGTCTGCTGTGAGCGGGCGCTTGCGCGCAGGTCCCTTACGAGGCATTAGTTCTTCTCCTTCTTGGCGCCGTAACGGCTGCGCGCCTGCTGGCGGTTCTTCACGCCCTGGGTATCCAGTGCGCCGCGAATGATCTTGTAGCGCACACCGGGAAGGTCGCGCACACGGCCACCACGAACCAGAACGATGGAGTGTTCCTGGAGGTTGTGCCCCTCGCCCGGGATATACGCCGTCACCTCGATGCCCGACGACAGACGAACACGCGCAACCTTACGCAACGCAGAGTTCGGCTTCTTCGGGGTGGTGGTGAAAACGCGGGTGCAGACACCACGACGCTGCGGGCTTCCCTTCAGCGCCGGCGTCTTAGCCGCCGAGACTTTTGTTGAGCGGCCCTTGCGGACCAGCTGCTGAATAGTGGGCACTATCTCTCCTGCAAAATGTTCTTCTAGAAAATGTCCGGCGAGCGCATGGAACAACTCGATGTGGACAACCTACACAAGAGTAGCGGCTCCCCCGGGAACTCGTCAAAGAATGGCGGTATCTCGTGGTAGGTACCACTTTCCGGGGGCTACTACTACATCAATACGGGCCGTAACCCGCTGTCAGATCAAAATCTGGAAACTCGCCGTAGGAGAAACCATCATCGAAGGCTTCCAGATCTCGATGCGAGAAGCCGTTACTCTTCTCAAATTCCACACGTGCTTCGGTGGTGGGCTCCACGGTTGCCGAGCGGAGCTGCTCCAGGCCGGTGCCGGCCGGGATGAGCTTTCCGAGGATGACGTTCTCTTTCAAGCCAGACAGCGGATCGGACTTGGAGTTGAGCGCGGCCTCCGTAAGTACCTTCGTGGTCTCCTGGAAGGATGCGGCCGAGAGCCAGGAATCCGTTGCCAGTGAGGCTTTGGTGATTCCCATGAGCTCCGGACGTCCAGAGGCCGGTTTCCCACCCTCCGCCATGGCGGCACGGTTCTCATCCTCGAAGACGGCAACATCGACCAGCTCACCGGGGAGCAGCTTCGTGGTGCCCGCCTCCAGGATTGTGACGCGGCGCAGCATCTGCCGCACGATGACCTCGATGTGTTTGTCATGGATTTCCACGCCCTGCGACCGGTACACGGTCTGCACCTCGGCAACGATGTGCTGCTGGGCAGTACGTCGTCCGGTGATACGCAATACCTTCTTCGGGTCCACGGAGCCTTCGACCAACTGCTGGCCAACCTCCACGTGGCCGCCTTCCTGTACGAGGAGCTTGCCGCGCTTGGACACCTGGTAGACGAGGTCATCGTCGCCGTCGTCACGCACAATGACGAGACGACGGGTACGTTCGCCGTCCTCGATTTGCAAACGTCCGGCAGCCTCGGCGATCGGCGCCTCGCCCTTTGGCGTGCGGGCCTCGAAAAGCTCCTGCACACGCGGCAGACCCTGGGTGATGTCGTCGGCCGACGCCGAACCACCGGTGTGGAAGGTCCGCATCGTCAGCTGCGTGCCGGGCTCACCAATGGACTGCGCCGCGACAATGCCGACGGCTTCGCCGATGTCGACCAGCTTTCCGGTGGCCATCGAACGACCGTAGCACATGGCGCAGGTGCCGACCCGCGATTCGCATGTCAGCACGGAGCGCACAGTCACCTCGGTGATACCGGCGGCAATCAGCTTCTCGATGACGGCGTCGCCCAGGTCGGTCCCGGCGGCCGCCAGCACCTCTCCGGATTCATCCGTGATATCACGGGCCAGTGTGCGGGCGTACACGGACACATCCAGCATCTCGTCCGGAACCAGTCCGTTCTCGCCCGGGCGGGCGATGGTCTTCGTCAGACCGCGCCGTGTGCCGCAGTCCTGCTCTCGCACGATAACGTCCTGCGACACGTCCACCAGGCGGCGGGTCAGGTAACCGGAGTCAGCCGTCCGCAGCGCGGTATCCGCCAGACCCTTGCGGGCGCCGTGCGTCGCCATAAAGTACTCGAGAACAGAGAGTCCCTCGCGGTAATTGGAACGGATGGGGCGCGGGATAATCGCACCCTTCGGGTCTGCCACCAACCCGCGCATACCGGCGATCTGGCGCACCTGCTCCCAGTTACCACGGGCACCGGAGGAGACCATGCGGTTCACGGTATTCGTCGCGTCGAAGTTCGCGCGCATCTCCTTGGCCACCGTATCGGTGACCTCGGACCACAGGTCCACCAGGTCGCGGCGACGGTCTTCGTCTTCAATACGACCGGTCATGAACTGGCTCTCGATGCGAGCAGCTTCCTGCTCCGCCTTCTCCAGAATCCCGGACTTGCTTTCCGGAACGACGACGTCGGACACGGCAATCGTCGCGCCGGAGCGTCCCGCCCAGTAGAACCCGGTGGATTTCAGCGCGTCGAGGGAAGCCCCAACGGCCACCTTCTCGTAGCGCTCGGCGAGCTGGTTGACGATGCCGCCCAACACACCCTTGTCCACGACCTCATTCACGTACGGGAAATCCACCGGCAAGGTCTCATTGAAGATCGCCCGCCCCAGCGTGGTCTCCAGCAGGAGGGGTGCGCCCTCCTCGCCTTCCCAATCACGCGGCGGAACCACGTCGGCCTCGAAACGGATGTGGCACTTCGAATTCAGATGCAACTCACCCAGGTCTGCGGCCATTTGCGCCTCGGCCACCGACGAGAAGTACCGCCCCTCACCGGCCAGTCCCTCACGCAGCGTCGTGAGGTGGAACAGACCGATGATCATATCCTGTGCGGGCATGGTCACCGGGCGTCCGTCAGACGGCTTGAGGATGTTGTTGGCAGAGAGCATGAGGATACGCGCCTCAGCCTGCGCCTCCACTGACAGCGGCAGATGGACGGCCATCTGGTCGCCGTCGAAGTCGGCATTGAAAGCCGCGCAGACCAGCGGGTGCAGGCGGATGGCCTTACCCTCGATCAGCTGCGGTTCGAAGGCCTGAATGCCCAGGCGATGCAGGGTGGGTGCCCGGTTCAGCAATACCGGATGCTCCTGGATGACCTCTTCCAGTACGTCCCATACCTCGGTGCGCTGCCGGTCGATCAAGCGCTTGGCGGCCTTGATGTTCTTCGCGATCTCCAGGTCAACCAGACGCTTCTGCACGAAGGGCTTGAACAGCTCCAAGGCCATGATCTTCGGCAGACCGCACTGGTGCAGTTTCAGCGTCGGACCGACGACGATCACGGAGCGCCCGGAGTAGTCCACTCGCTTACCGAGCAGGTTCTGGCGGAAACGCCCCTGCTTGCCCTTGAGCATGTCGGAGAGCGACTTGAGCGGGCGGTTACCGGCTCCCTGCACCGGGCGGCCACGCCGTCCGTTATCAAAGAGGGCATCCACCGCTTCCTGCAGCATGCGCTTCTCGTTGTTCACCATGATCTCCGGTGCGCCCAAATCAAGCATGCGCTTGAGACGGTTATTCCGATTGATCACGCGCCGGTAGAGATCGTTAAGATCCGATGTGGCAAAACGTCCGCCGTCCAACTGCACCATCGGCCGCAGATCCGGCGGGATCACGGGCAGGGCGTCCAAGACCATTGCCTCCGGGCTAGTGCCGGAGTGCAAAAAGGCGTTGACCACCTTGATGCGCTTCAGAGCACGCGCCTTGCGTTGCGCGGTACCGGTCTCAATAACCTCGACGAGGTGATCATGCTCGGCCTGCAGATCGTAGGTCTGCAGGCGTTTCTGGATGGCCTCGGCGCCGCGGCAGGCGGAGAAGTAATCCGAGTAACGGGACTCCATCTCGCGATACAGATCCTCGTCACCTTCCAGGTCGCCGACCTTTAGCTTGGTGAAACGCTCCCAAACGTCGTCGAGACGCGCGATGTCCTGTTCGGCGCGCTTACGGATGCGGCCCAGTTCGTTTTCTGCGGACCGCTTCAGCCGGTTCTTCGCATCGGACTTCTGGCCCTCCGCCTCAGCGGCGGCGAGATCGGCTTCCAGCTTCTGCTGGCGTGCCTCCAGGTCGACATCCCGCGACTTCTCCAGGGCGACACGCTCCAGTTCGTATTCGGACTGCAGAGTTGCCATGTCGTCGTGACGGGACTGTTCATCAACATCCGTGACCATGTAGGCCGCGAAGTAGATGACCTTCTCCAGATCCTTCGGTGCGATATCCAGCAGATAGCCCAAGCGAGAAGGAACACCCTTGAAGTACCAGATATGAGTGACGGGAGCGGCCAGTTCAATATGCCCCATGCGCTCACGGCGCACCTTGGAGCGGGTGACTTCCACACCGCAGCGCTCACATACGATGCCCTTGAAACGGGGGCGCTTGTACTTACCGCAGGCGCACTCCCAGTCACGGGTGGGGCCGAAAATGCGTTCGCAGAACAGGCCGTCCTTCTCCGGCTTAAGAGTGCGGTAGTTGATGGTCTCTGGCTTTTTCACCTCGCCGTGCGACCACTTTCGGACATCCTCCGAAGTGGCCAGGGCGATGTGGAGCTGATCGAAGCGATTGACGTCGAGCAAGTTTCCTACTTCCTCAGGTTAGTAAAACTGTCCGTAATACTGTCGGGGCTAGAATTCAGCTCCGGATGTAAGGCCCTCCAGCCCGGTAGGCATTGCCAGCGGTTCCGGAGTCTGGAACTGGTCCTCCTCCGTATCCTGCAGGTTGATCGCCTCTCCGGTGGCATCCAGTGCCTCAACGTTCAGGCACAGAGAGCGCATCTCCTGGATAAGTACCTTGAACGACTCCGGGATACCCGGCTCGGGCACGTTGTCGCCCTTCACGATGGCTTCATAGACCTTGACGCGGCCGACCGTGTCGTCCGACTTGATGGTCAGCATCTCCTGCAGCGTGTGCGAGGCGCCGTAGGCTTCCAGTGCCCACACCTCCATCTCGCCGAAGCGCTGTCCGCCGAACTGTGCCTTTCCGCCGAGCGGCTGCTGGGTCACCATGGAGTACGGACCAGTGGAGCGAGCGTGAATCTTGTCGTCCACGAGGTGATGCAGCTTCAGCATGTACATGTACCCAACGGAAACCGGATCGGGGAACGGCTCACCGCTGCGACCGTCGAAGAGCTGCGCCTTGCCCTCGCCGTTGACGAGAATGTCACCGTCGCGGTTGGGCAGGATGGAAGAGAGCAAACCGTCGATTTCGTCGGTGCGTACGCCGTCGAATACCGGGCTGGCCACATGCTGCCCGGCGACGCCGGTCACCGTCTCCTCCGGCAGGCGCAGGGCCCATTCCTCGCCGGCCTCGCGAGCCTTCTTGGCATCCCAGCCCTGGCTGGCGATCCATCCCAGGTGCAGTTCGTACACCTGACCGAGGTTCATACGGCCAGGAACACCGAGCGGATTCAGGATGATATCCACCGGAGTGCCATCGGCCATGAACGGCATGTCTTCAATCGGAAGGATTCGGGAGATGACGCCCTTGTTGCCGTGCCGACCGGCCATCTTGTCACCGATGGTGATCTTGCGGCGCTGCGCGATGTAAACGCGCACGGTCTCGTTCACGTCGGCGGCCAGCTCGTCGTTGTTCGCCTTCGTGAACTGCCGAACGCCGATCACAATGCCGGACTCGCCATGAGGCACGCGCAGAGAGGTGTCGCGTACTTCCTTGGCCTTCTCACCGAAGATCGCGCGCAACAGACGCTCTTCCGAGGTCAGTTCGGTCTCACCCTTCGGGGTGATCTTTCCGACGAGGATATCGCCGGCCTGTACCTCGGCGCCGATACGGATAACGCCGTGCTCATCAAGATGCGAGAGCGTTTCCTCGGAGACATTCGGGATGTCCCGGGTGATCTCTTCCGGTCCCAGTTTGGTATCACGCGCGTCGACCTCGTGCTCCTCGATATGAATCGAGGTGAGCAGATCGTCCTTCACGCAACGCTCGGACAGGATCACGGCGTCCTCGTAGTTGTAGCCGTTCCACGACATGAACGCCACCAGCAGGTTCTGGCCAAGCGCAAGCTCGCCGCCCTCTGTTGCCGGGCCGTCGGCGATAAGCGTGCCTTCTTCGACACGATCACCTTCGGAAACGACCACGTGCTGGTTGGTGCAGTTGCCGGGGTTGGAGCGGTCAAACTTCGTCATCTTGTAAATGACATGCTGACCGTTGTCCTGCTCCACATGAACGGCGTCGGCGTCAACCTCGGTGACGGTTCCTGCCGCACGAGCGATGGTGACATCACCGGCGTCGACGGCGCAACGCATCTCCATACCGGTCCCCACATAAGGCGCAACCGGACGGATCAGCGGCACGGCCTGACGCTGCATGTTCGCACCCATCAGGGCGCGGTTCGCATCGTCGTGCTCCAGGAACGGGATCATGGCGGTTCCCACCGAGCACATCTGCCGGGCAGAGACATCCATGTAGCCGATCTCGGACGGCGCCACCAGCGCGGGCTCGCCTCCGGGCATACGGCACAGAACCTCTTCCTCAGTGAAACGTCCCTCGCCATCCAGTGGCGCCTCGGCCTGCGCGATGATCACAGCGTCTTCGTCGTCGGCCTGCAGATAATCGATCTGATCGGTTACCTTGCCGTCCACAACCTTGCGGTAAGGAGTCTCGATAAATCCGAAGGAGTTGATCCGGGCAAAGGAAGCCAGGGATCCAATCAGGCCGATATTCGGACCTTCCGGGGATTCAATCGGGCACATACGCCCGTAGTGCGAAGGATGCACGTCGCGCACTTCCATGCCGGCACGGTCACGCGAAAGACCACCCGGGCCCAGTGCGGACAAGCGCCTCTTATGCGTCAGACCCGCCAAGGGATTGTTCTGATCCATGAACTGCGAGAGCTGGCTGGTACCGAAGAACTCCTTGATCGCCGCCACGATGGGCCGGATGTTGATCAGGGACGACGGCGTGATGGCCTCGGCCTCCTGCGTGGTCATGCGCTCGCGGACCATACGGTCCAGACGGGCCAGACCGGTTCGCACCTGGTTTTGGATGAGTTCACCGACGGCGCGGATGCGGCGGTTACCGAAGTGATCGATGTCGTCCGTCTCCACACGCACCGGGGTCGCATCAGGGGCGCAGACAACCTCTGTCTCGCCGACGTGTAGCGCGAGCATGTAACGCAGCGACGCCGTAATGTCCTCAATACCGAGTTGACGAGCAGAGCTTTCGGCGTGCAGACCAAGCTTCTTGTTGATCTTAAAACGGCCGACCTTCGCGATGTCGTAACGCTTGGTGTTGAAGTAGAAGTTATCCAGCAGTGTGCGGCCGGCCTCGGCCGTCGGTGGCTCGCCCGGGCGTAACTTGCGGTAAAGGTCCTGGAGCGCTTCTTCCTGAGTGTGAACGGTGTCCTTCTCGAGGGTCTCGAGCAGCACCGGGAAATCGTCAAAAGCCTCACGAATCTCGGATTCATTCATACCGAGAGCCTTGAGGAACACGGTGACCGACTGCTTGCGCTTACGATCAACGCGCACGCCCACGGCATCGCGCTTATCGACCTCGAACTCAAGCCATGCCCCGCGCGAAGGGATGACCTTGGTGGAGAAGATGTCCTTATCTGAGGTCTTATCGGCAATACGCTCGAAGTAGACGCCTGGCGAGCGGACAAGCTGAGAAACGACGACGCGCTCCGTACCGTTGATGATGAAGGTGCCGCGATCAGTCATCAGCGGAAAGTCACCGATAAACGTCGTCTGTGACTTGATCTCACCGGTGTCGTAGTTCTGGAACTCGGCAGTCACATAGAGAGGGGCCGAGTAAGTCAGATCGCGTTCGCGGCATTCCTGGATCGAGTACTTCGGTTCTTCCAGATGCGGAGAAGACAGCACGAGGCCCATCGTGCCCGCCGCGTTCTCGATTGGAGAGACTTCCTCGAAGATCTCCTCCAAGCCGGACTGCTCTCCCGGATTCTTGGCCTTCCATTCCTCCGAGCCGATCAGCCACCCGAAGCTCTCGGTCTGCAGACCGAGGAGGTTGGGGACCTGAAGTGGCTCGCGAATTTTGGCGAAGGAGACGCGGTCAACGGCGGGCTTGCCATTTTGAGCGGAAAGTGAAGAGGTGCGCGAAGCAGCCAAAGGGGTTCCTTCCCTGACGTTGTTAGGCATTCCGCCGGCAGTGCCCACAGCAGCACCCCCGTTTCCCGGTGGCAGGCCGCTGACGTGCCGGATTACCCGATCCGCACATCACCGTCGCCTCCAAGACGGCCTCTGGGCATAGCTGTAGATACGCTGGCGCAAGTATCAAATGTACTCTTTCGGCGTACAACAGTCCACCCCGTTCCCATGTGGAAGGGGTCACGCAGAACCTCTTTGTCACCAGAAGAGTTCCACAATCCCGACTCCCGCGCAAACCTTTCCCACAATCAGTGAGATGGAGCACAAAATAGTGGGGTGCGGCTCACTGCCGCACCCCACCGAGAACTAGCGATTGCTGGTTGCTACACGTCTCACTTCAGTGTGACGGTCGCACCCACGCCCTCGAGCTGCTCCTTGGCCTTGTCAGCCGTCTCCTTGTTGGCGCCTTCGAGGATCGCCTTCGGAGCGGACTCAACCAGGTTCTTCGCTTCGGTCAGGCCGAGAGAGGTCAGAGCGCGGACCTCCTTGATGACCTGGACCTTCTTGTCGCCGAAGGACTCGAGAATAACGTCGAAGGAGTCCTTCTCCTCCGCCTCGGCGGGGGCGGCGTCACCGGCAGCCGGGACGGCAGCGACAGCTGCGACCGGAGCAGACGCCTCGACGTCGAACTCCTCCTCGAATGCCTTGACGAAGTCGTTGAGCTCAACGAGGGTGAGCTCCTTGAAAGCAGCAATGAGCTCTTCGGTGGAGAGCTTAGCCATGATGGCCTTCCTTCCTGATGCCTGCTACGCGAGCAGATATTTCTGTTGGTGTGCCACCCGTGGTTCAGGCGGCGGATTCTTGTTTCGCGCGCAGCGCGTCGATGGTGCGCACAGCCTTGACGGCAGGCGCCTGGAAAACGTATGCCGCCTGGTACAGGGCGGCTTTGAGTACCCCCGCAGCCTTGGCGAGGAGAACCTCGCGGGACTCGAGGTCGGCAAGTTTGACGACATCATCAGCCGAAAGCAGCGAGCCTTCGAGCACGCCACCCTTAATCACGAGCTGTTGATTCTCCTGCGCGAAGTCGCGGACAGCCTTGGCGGCGTCGACAACCTCACCGGTCACAAACGCGATAGCCGTCGGTCCGGTGAGCAGGTCATCGAGGTCCTCGATACCTGCCTGGTTCGCGGCGATCATCGCTAGCGTATTCTTGGCGACCTTGTACTCCGCGTTGGCCCGGAGCGAACGGCGCAGCTCTTGCAGCTGTGCCACGGTCAGGCCGCGGTACTCAGTGAGCAGCACCGCGGACGAGCTCTCGAACTTCTCCTTGAGCTCCGCAATCGCTGCAGACTTGTCGGTCCGTGCCATAGGGCCTCCTTCCGGTCGTATCCGCAGGCCCATGAAAAAAGCCCCGCGCAGGTGCACGGGGCCGCGCCGAATCTGCTCGGCTCAGCTCATCTCACCTACGCTGGCCCCTTTTCGGGTTTATCCCCACCGGTGGGCGGAGACCTGCGGTCTTTGGCAGCCAATAGCGTAGTCGTCCGCGCCCGCCATGCCAAACCCGCCGCGGCCTTCGTGACGAACTTCGCTCGTCGTGTTGCGGTCATCAGACGCCGTGCTAGCTGATTTCGTGGGCGATACGGTGGATGAGCATGTCGAGCGCCACGAGGTTCTCCCCGCCTTCGGGCACGATGACGTCCGCATTGCGTTTTGACGGCTCGACGTAGAGTTCATGCATCGGCTTCACGGTGGCCAGGTACTGCGACTCCACCGATTCCAGGGTGCGGCCGCGTTCGACGACGTCGCGTTTGATCCGCCGCAGAATACGCACATCCGCATCAGTATCCACAAAGATCTTGATGTCGATGAGGTCGCAGATCTGCGGTTCCGCGAAGATGAGAATCCCCTCGACGATAATGACGGGATTCGGATGAATGACGGTGGTTTCGGAAGAGCGGTTATGCACGGAGTAGTCGTATACCGGGCATTCAACGCTGTGTCCGGCCACTAGTTGCTTGAGTTGCTCAACCATCAGGTCATTGTCAAAGGCCTCGGGCGCGTCATAGTTGAGCCGAGCGCGTTCTTCGTAGGTGAGGTCATCACGTGCCCGGTAGAAGTTGTCGTGGTAGATAACTGATGTCTTTCCGGGGAAGGAACGTATTAGTGCTTTGGTGAGAGTGGTTTTGCCGCTTCCCGTGCCACCGGCTACCCCGACGACCAATGTCCCCATAATCTCCCACCTCCGAGGAATGACTTCTACCCAAAGGTACGCGATTGGGCGCCGCTGTGCACCACGAACCGCGCAGTGACTACCCGACTGAGGTCAACAGTGTACCGCCGAGCATCAGCAGGTACCCGCTGCCGGCGAAAGCGAGAAAGCCATCCCGCCAGCCCGGCCGGTCCGTCAGCAGCGCCAAGACAGTCACATGCAGTCCCACCGTGCTGATGGCGTAACGTCCGGAGATTATGCGGAAGTAGGCCGCACTGTTCACGATTTCACGTGCTTGAACTGCCAGTGCAGCCGCTGCCGGACCCGCAACCGTTGCGACCACCAGACCACGATGACGCCGCCACGACCACAACAAAATAATCGCCACCACGGGAGTAACCAGATACACCAGGTACAGGAACGCGGCCCACACCTTGACAACGCCGGAGCGCACGCCCGGCTGTAGGTAGAAGTCACTTCGCGGGTCGGTCAAACCGTAACCGTCCAGCAGGCTCGCCAGCACGGAGTCATAGCCGCCTTCCCCAAGGGTGACGGTAGACAGCCCGCTGATGGCAGGAACGTAATCTGCGGGACGCCGTCCGTTCTGCCAACGGCTCCACAGCAGGTAGACGAGCAGTAGTGCGAGGACACTGACAAGGAGGAGCCGGAGCAGGCGTCGTCGATCAGAGAGGGAGAATCCGAAGGATTCGGGACGAATCACCGCGCATCCCACGGCGCACAACACCGCCAGTAGGGCGCCGACGGATATCACCCGTGTTGCGGAAATCCCCACCATGACGAGCGCGGGCGCCGTACTGCCGAGCCGATGATCGAGAAAGATACGCGCCGCGATCCAGACCCCTGCCGCTCCGGCCAGTAATGTGACTGCGTCGTTGTGCACAATTCCGGCAGACGCCCCGACAGCCGGCGTCGCCAAGGCCAAGAGTGCACCGGCGAAGGCCGCTCGGCGCGAGGCACGCCACGACCGAAGAGCGAGGTAGAGAGCAGCCACTCCCCCGGCCACAAAGAAAGCGGAGATCCAGCGGGCGCCAGTAACGAAATCCGTATGGAAGTGGCTGGCGAGGAAGGTGCCGCCGTGCCCGGCGAGGGCGAAATACAGCGGCGGATGGAACCCGTTGTAGTTCTCGCCACGATAGGGCCATTCCTCGATGCCGCGGCCTTCCGTGCGCGCCCCACACACGGGAACATATACGCCTTGGATCGAGCCCTCCATGCCTCGGCAGGACCATGCCTCCAGCGTTTCATCAGCGAGGTCTTCCCCCTGGACCGGGACATGCCCGTAAGCCATTTTCCAGGCGTAGTCCACGTAGGTCCATTCGTCGTAGCGGCTCAACGGCGTCCCGTGCGATATGGCAACCGCGCTCCATGTCAGGGAGAGCGCGACAAGTACTACTACCAACAGAGCGTCACGCTTCCCGATATTCACTCGTCTAGCGTAAGGCACGTGCGGGAGTGCTCCAAGCTTGCGCTCGGAAGCTCCGTCGCCGTGGCGAGTCTCTATGCCGCACGCCGCCGAGCGGCACGCAGTGTAGAGATCGCATCAGGGCCCAGCGCCAGCGACAGCGCGCCAGCCCGGCCCAATACTCAACCGACGACGACGCCGCAGCCGGGCGCCAGACCGCAGCTAGCCTCGATGCCATTATCGGCCCGGCCCCAGCCGACCACCAAGCAACAGCAGGCCACTAGGCAACAGCCAGCCACCACACCCCAGCCGACGACGCCCACCACCAGCACGGATCACCGGGTATTCTCCCAATCTCCGCGATTTTCGCAGAACACCGGCGAAAACCACGAGTTTCAAGAGGAAGACCACGCGCACAAGCACTGTGCCCCACTATGACCGCGCCGTTGCCGTAGGAGCAACGAAGGCCAAGTGCGCACAAGCACTGTGCCCCACCGCGAGGGTGGGGCACAGCAACGTTTTGGATGGCGAAGCGATCCGAGCGATCCCTCCGATCACTTGCGCCAAAGGTGCAACGTCGGACCAATTGCCGCCAGGACGTCCGCGCGACCGTGTCGGTCGGCCAGACGCCCGGAACGGTCGGTCTCAGGCAAGCGGCCTTAGGACGCCGCCTCGGACGTAAGGTTGCGGGTCTTCGTCGTGTCCACCGGAATACCCGGACCCATGGTGGTGGATACGGTACCCTTCAGCAGGTAACGGCCCTTCGATGACGACGGCTTGAGCCGCAGGATCTCCTCCTGCGCCGCCGCGTAGTTCTCCACCAGCTGCTGCGGCGTGAAGGATGTCTTGCCGATGATAAAGGCGAGATTCGCGTTGCGATCCACACGGAACTCGATACGCCCGCCCTTGATGTCGGAAACCGCCTTCGCCACGTCCATGGTGACAGTGCCCGTCTTGGGGTTCGGCATGAGACCGCGTGGACCGAGGACGCGGCCGAGACGGCCGACCTTACCCATCATGTCCGGCGTGGCGACGGCGGCGTCGAAATCCGTGTAGCCACCGGCGACCTTCTCGATGAGCTCGTCGCCGCCGACCTCATCGGCACCGGCGTCCAGCGCCTCCTGTGCGCGCGGTCCCTGGGCGAAGACGACGACCCTTGCCGTCTTACCGGTGCCGTGCGGGAGGTTGACAGTGCCACGCACCATCTGATCCGCCTTACGCGGGTCAACACCAAGGCGGAACATGACTTCCACCGTGGCATCGAACTTTGTGGTCGAGGTCTCCTTGGCGAGAGTCACGGCCTCCAGTGGGCTGTACAGGACGCCGGGGGCGATCTTCGCTGCGGCGTCGCGATAGTTCTTTGAGCGCTTTGCCATTGCTGCTTTCTCCTTCGCAGTTGTGGTTAGCGGACCTGCGCGGGTCCTTCCACGTGCCCGTGGGCACTGTATATGACGTCCAACTGACGCCTTTTGATTAGATCGCGTCGGTGGTAATACCCATCGAGCGTGCGGTTCCGGCAATAATGCGGGCCGCGTTGTCAAGATCGTTGGCGTTGAGGTCGGGCTGCTTCGTCTTCGCAATCTCACGCACCTGGTCGGCCGTCAGATGGCCAACCTTGTCCGACTGCGGTGTCGACGATCCCTTGGCGACGCCGGCGGCCTTCTTAATGAGCTCGGCGGCGGGCGGAGTCTTGGTGACAAAGGTGAACGAGCGATCCTCGTACACCGTGATCTCAACCGGCACGATGTTGCCCCGCTGGGATTCTGTTGCGGCGTTATATGCCTTGCAGAACTCCATAATGTTGACGCCGTGCTGGCTCAGTGCCGGGCCAATCGGAGGAGCCGGAGTCGCTCCCCCCGCCTGGATCTGAAGCTTGATGTAACCTGCAACCTTCTTCTTGGGTGGCATGTAGGGTCCTTTTCTTTCTCGTTGGCCGTCGCAATGGCAGAAGCGACAGCCGCCTCATAAGAGTACGCGCTTCGTAGCGCAGATTCGAATCCGATCTGCTCACATTTTCGGATTAGGGCCATTACCCGGCTTCGAGTAGCGGCTCGTCACCCGCAGCGCGTCCTGCCACGATTGGCACTCGCAACCATGCAGTCGGTAACGACCGTTGCCGGACAGCGGCCTCAGTCTTCGCGCCGCACCTGGCTGAATGACAGCTCGACGGGCGTTTCCTGGCCGACAAGGGTCATTAGTACCGTCAGCCGCTGGT
Organism: Actinobaculum sp. 352; assembly: GCF_003957265.1. Taxonomy (NCBI): domain Bacteria; kingdom Bacillati; phylum Actinomycetota; class Actinomycetes; order Actinomycetales; family Actinomycetaceae; genus Actinobaculum; species Actinobaculum sp. 352. The sequence goes on from NZ_RQSN01000002.1 coordinate 52,166, forward strand.
TCGCCGCGTCGACGTCGGAGACGGTGGCCGGCATACCCGCCCACGGCTCAGATGTGAGGATAACCGCATCGCCAACCTCGTACGGCGATACCGTGGCGGGAGCGGTGCCGGTAGGCCGCCCTTCAGCCTTGGCCTCGGCGGCCGCCTCAGCCTCAATAACAGGTGTCAGCATCTTCACGACTTCGTCTTCCGAAAGAGGCACCGGGGTTCGCCCGTTACCAACGAAGCCAGTCACGCCATTGGTGTTCTGTACCACACGCCAGGAGTCATCGGTCATGTCCATGCGGATAAGAACATAGCCGGGCATGCGCACGCGCGACACAAGTTTGCGCTGACCGCGCCGAATCTCAAAAACCTCTTCCATCGGCACCTCGATCTGGAAGATGTAATCCTCCATGTTCATCGAGTGCATACGAACTTCGAGGTCCTGCTTCACACGCTTCTCATAGCCGGAATAGGTATGCAGCACGTACCAGCGTCCGTCGAGCCCCTGTAGCTTGGCGCGCACTTCCTCCTCGGTGACGGCACCCGGCGCCTCTGCCTTCTCCGGCGTCGCCGCAGCAGCGTTAGCATCCTCGGCCGCAGCGTCCGAGTCGTCCGCAGGCGCCTCATCGGCGTCGAAGACAGCGTCATCCTGGAGGCCTGCCTCATTCAGTTCGCTCGTGCTCTGATCGGGTTGCACGTCATCCTGAGGGGTGGGAGCGCGGAAGAGGCTCTCACCGGATGCATCATTTGGCTCGAGGATATCCTCAGGCACGTTCATTCCTGCCTTCCTGTGGTATTCGCCGACTGCGTTAACCGAAGATCCAGAAGGTAAGCCGACCGAACGCGGCGTCGAGAATCCCGACGAACACCATCACTAGCGCGATAAACACCATCACCGTGATGAACATGTCGCCGAGTTCACGCCGCGACGGGCGCTGCACCTTACGCAGCTCGCCGAAAATTTGACGGAAGAAGAGCGCGATGCGCGCGACGAGGCCCCGTTTCTTGGCGGAACTAGCCTTCGCAGCGCCACGTGCGCCAGCAACTTCGTTCACATCGCTCCTTCATGTCCTAGCTGGTCATGTCCTCTAGGTAACAAAGGCGGCTCATATTGGAATGAGCCGCCTTGGCAGGGTAGGAGGGACTCGAACCCCCAACCTCCGGTTTTGGAGACCGATGCGCTACCAATTGCGCCACTACCCTATGGGCCGCGGAAAGCCGAAGCCTCGAACATTATGCCCCATGCAGCATCCTTTACGCCAGCGCATACGCCTGCGCGCCACATACTGTAACGCGTATCGCAGCCCGCGAGTGCCATTTCCGCAAGGACCACCACAGACCACCTGCCGCACTCACTCGGTATCTCCGCGCCGCCGTTTCCATAGCGATCACCACTGACGCCGGTCAGGCGTAGCGAGTAGGCCTTCCGTCGTCGAGCCGTTCTCGATGTGAGCGAGACATCTCACATCTTGACACGGGTGTATGGCGATTTGGCGTAATTCTGCTGTTTTGTCGCCAACTGAGGAAGGTGCGTTCCCGGCAGATGCGTCTTCGGATATGAAAGTCGGCCACGACAAATCAGCGAAGCGTGGCACTATGACCGCGTGAGTACTTCGACACCAGGCAGCCGGGTTTCCTCCCGGCTAGCAGCTATTAGTGAGTCAGCTACGCTTGCCGTTGACGCCAAGGCGAAGGCCCTGCGTGCCGCCGGACGTCCGGTCATCGGCTTCGGTGCGGGTGAACCAGACTTCCCCACACCAGACTTCATCGTGGAAGCCGCCATTGCCGCCTGCCGTGATCCGAAGAATCATAAGTACACCCCCGCGAAAGGCTTGCCGGAGCTGCGGGAAGCCATCGCGGCGAAAACACTGCGGGACTCCGGCAACGTCGTCGACCCCAACAATATTCTCGTCACCAACGGCGGAAAGCAGGCAACGTATCAAGCCTTCGCCGCCATCATCGACGAGGGCGATGAAGTGATCCTGCCCGGACCATACTGGACGACATACCCCGAGGCAATCCGTCTGTGCGGCGGTATCCCCGTGCCGGTTTTCGCCACGGTCGACTCACACTACAAGGTGAGCGTGGAAGAACTCGAGGCCGCGCGCACCGCACGGACAAAGGCCGTACTGCTCTGCTCCCCCAGCAACCCAACAGGAGCGGTGTATTCACCGGAGGAGGTCACGCAGATCGGGCGCTGGGCTCATGAATGCGGGATCTGGGTGATCACGGATGAGATCTACGAGAACCTGACCTACGACGGCGCCCGTGCCGGCTATGTTCTCCAAGAGGTCCCTGAACTGGCCGACCGTACCCTGGTGCTGAACGGTGTCGCCAAGACCTACTCGATGACCGGGTGGCGCGTTGGTTGGATGTACGGTCCCGCCGATGCGATTAAGGCGGCCACCAACATGCAGTCCCACACGACGTCGAACGTTGCCAACGTCTCGCAACGCGCTGCGCTTGCGGCGCTGACCGGCCCGCAGGATGTGGTTGACCAGATGCGTGACGCCTTTGCACGGCGGCGGCGCATCATCGTCGACATGCTGCGCGAGATCGATGGGGTAAGCCTGCCGGATCCCGCCGGTGCCTTCTACGTGTACCCCGATGTCAGCGGGCTTTTCGGACGCGACATCAACGGGAGGAGTGCGCGCACTTCAATCGAGCTGGCGAGCCTCATCCTGGAAGAGGCCGATGTTGCCCTGGTTCCCGGTGAAGCCTTCGGACCGTCCGGGTACTTCCGGCTTTCCTACGCTCTTGGCGACGACGACATCGTGGAGGGTATCAACCGCCTACAGCGGCTTTTCGCGTAATCGCGGCCAACATGTGAGGAGACTCGCACCAGGGCCCCGCGCACGGGGCCCGGCTCATCTGGAACGCTTCTTCGCTGAAGGGAACGCACACTGGGCCCGGCGTGTGAAGGTCGTCTATTGCGGCAATCGCCGCGTCCCCATCGCCCTCGGCGACCCGCCGGTTTGCGAGGTGGGCTCATCGTCACTGCACGGGAATGCGGCCGCTCGCCCAGATACGAGCGCGGGTTAACCACGCCTCCGCCGTAGCGAGGCGACCTTCCGCGTCATGTTTCCAAGCCGTGCCATCGACGCGTTTGGCCCCGGCAACCAACGAGAGCACAACCCCCGCCGTTCGGGCACACAAAGACACCGGATCCACCATGCGTTCGCACAGGTTGCGCCACGTCGGCAGATCGCTGGCAACATGCGGATATGAACGCGGTGCCAGATGTGGAAGGACACTCATATGCCCCAGCAGGCATGCCCAGTCATCAACCCGGTGACCCGGACCGAGGGAGTCAATATCGATCAGCCCCGTCACCGCGGACGAGGCGACATCGACGTAAATGTTCGCCTCGTAGAAGTCGCCGTGCACCGGCACCAACGGCCCCGGGTCGCTTGCTGCGAGCAAGTGAGAGACCTCCAACGCGATGGCACGGCAACGGCGCGCCTGTTCCGGTAGCGCGGTCGCTGCGGCGTGGGCGTAGTGCGTCGCCCGCTCCGCCCACGCGGGCCGTTTGGTGAGTGTTAATGCATCCGTCGGCAGGGAGTCGAGCACCGCAGACAGCGCGCCGAGTATCTGCGCCGCCCGGCTTCCCATACCGCGGGAGATCGCATTCGCCAGTGGTTCGCCCTCGGCCCCCGCCACCAGCACAATCCCGGACGGAACATTGAGTAGTAAGGACGGAGCCGCAACTCCGGCGCGTTCCAGCATCATGTGACGTTTAGCAAGCGATTGCGCCTGTGGCGGCCGGAGTACCTTCCCGTAGGATGCCGAACCGTCGATATCCGTAACGCGTACCACCGCGCGGCGAGTGGGCCGGTAGCTCATCAGTTCAATGGACACCGGATGTCCGAGCAGCTGTGCCATACGGGCCGGAGAGCACGCCGTCGGCAGCCCGGGGAGCTCCGGGTCTTCCGGGTAGGTCCATATCGCGACTCTCGTATCACCGGAGCGCAAATGGGTCAGATGGGGTGAGGATGCGTGCGCGAGGCGCGCCGTCGAGGCACATAGGTATTCCTCCTGCCGCTGCCACGTTCCCGCAGCAGACTGCCGGTCAACAGTCACCGTGTACCCCACGGTGACTCCCGCCCCCGGCCGGTGATGAACCGAGTGCACCTGCCACGAGCGCAACACCGCATCTGTGCCCACCGCGCCGCGCAGCATATCCCCCGCCGTACTACCGGTGAGCAGCGCAAGGTCTTCGCCCTCACGCGCGAAGCTGGCTCCGTTCGTCATGACTCAGTTCTACCGTATCGGAGCATTTCTTTCAGGCACTCCGGCGCTCGCGTGCCAGCATGAACACCGAGCCACTATGCTTACGATGTGCGCGATCTCAAGCTTCTTCCTAAGGCCCATCTGCACCTGCATTTCACCGGGTCCATGCGCGTGTCGACCCTGCAAGACATGGCGCACCGCGAACTGATCCGCCTGCCTGACAATCTCACCGATAATGTGGCCCTCCACGTGCCCGCCGACCAGCGGGGTTGGTTCCGTTTTCAGCGGGCCTACGACGCGGCACGAAAGGTTGTTCGCTCCGAGACGGCGATGCGGCGCATTGTGCGCGAGGCCGCCGAGGACGATGCCGCAGAGGGCTCTCGCCGCCTGGAAATCCAAATCGACCCCACATCGTATGCGCCTTTCGTCGGCGGCATCACACCGGCGCTGGAGATCGTCTGTGATGAGGCGCGGCGCGCCAGTCTCGACACCGGCGTGCAAGTTGCCGTGATTGTCGCCGCCTCTCGCATCCGGCACCCACTGGAGGCACGAACACTGGCGCGACTGGCGGTCAAGTACGCCGGTACGGGACCGGGCGACGTCGTCGCCTTCGGCTTGTCCAATGACGAGCGGCGCGGGGAAACATCCGAGTGGAGTTCGGCCTTCAATATCGCCCGACGTGGCGGATTGGCCGCCGTACCGCACGGCGGCGAGCTGCTGGGCCCCGAACATGTACGCGACGTCTTGACCCACCTCAAACCGACGCGCCTGGGACACGGCGTACGCGCGAGTGAGGATCCCTTTCTTGTCGAGGCCATCGTCAATGCGGGCGTGGCCTTCGAGGTGTGCCCCGAATCCAATGTCTCTTTGGGGGTGTACCCGGAAGAAGCACAGGTACCGGTACGCCAACTGATGGACGCGGGTGCCACCATTGCTCTCGGCGCGGATGACCCGTTGCTCTTCCTCTCGCGTTTGAACGACCAGTACGAAATACTGCGGGCAGCAGGATTCAGCGATAGCGAACTCGCCTACCTGGCCGGTACCTCCGTGGACGCCTCACTTGCCGACAACGAATCAAAGGCTCACTGGCACCGGGAGATAGACGCCTGGCTGTGTAACTGACATCCGGAGCACAAGATGAGCCGAACTGTCTCAACGCCAGAGGTATTTTGACGAGGGCCGGGGCGTGTGCCGACTGATACACGCCCCGGCCGCTTGCCGGAAATGAAGGCGCTTAGGCCGCCCGTACCCGTCGCAATCCTGCACCACCCAGTATCAAACCGGCCGCGATCACCACGAATAGCAACACATTTGCGCCGGTCTTGGGTAGGCCACGCTTGCCTGCGTTCTCGGCCTTGACCGAAGGTGTTGCACTCACCGCTGGTTTCGAGCTGCTAGAAGGCGAAGCTTGCGAGCTCGGCTCATTTGAGGGCTGTGCGGTCGGTTCGGTGACCTTCGGCAATTCAAAGCCGACGATTGCCGCGTTGTGGTCCGATGCCCGGAACACGTCATCGGAGTGGTAGTTGGTTCCAGTGTGCATGAAACGGCTGTACTCGAGCGCATTCGACTCGTACGCGTTCGCAGTCCACGTGTCATTGCCCGTCAGGTACTGCATACCCGAATCGGACACCATCACGTGATCAAGGTTGCCGAACATGGAGTTGTAGGAGTAAGTGTACTCATTCCAGTCCGTCGCCGAATGCGATGATGGGAACTTGTTGACATCCATGAGGTCGGCATACCCGGCCGCCACCATCTCCTGAATGGGATCCTCGTAGGAGTATGCGTTGAAGTCGCCAACCAGAAGGGTCACCGCGGCATCGCTGGCCGCGCTCTCCTGCTCTGCAAAGGCTACCAGCGCCTTGGCCTGGCGGGTCCGGTCTCCATTATTACGTCCCGTATCCCAAGCGAGCCCCTTCTCATCACCGGGGTTTTTGTTGTCATCGCCGACGACGGTTCCACCCTTGTAGGTCAGATGATTGTTAATCACGAGGACGTTCTGCCCGGAGTCGCGATGCTTGAATACCTGCGCCAGAGGAGCCCGTGCGTCAGCGGCTGACTGGTACGCCTCGTCGTCTAAGTACTTCGCGTCACCAACAAGTTCGATGGCGGCAGGTTTGTAGATGAAGGCCTGCCGGATCTTATCCTCGCCTCCGTAAACCGGTTGTCCCTTCCCTGTAGGCGGAGAGGGCACATAGCCCCAGCCCTGACTTGGATCTGCCTCATTCAACGCCGTGACCAGGCTCTTAAGAGAGGCGTCAATGTCTTCCTGGAAGAGCCAGTCGTTCTCGATCTCCTGCAGGGCAACCACCTGCGCGCCCTGACCACCGAGAGAATTGATGGCATTGACGATCTTGGCCTCCTGGCGCTTCAGGCCGGCTTCGTCCCAAGCACCGCGACGCGGGCAGTCCCAGTTTCCGGCAACGGGAACGCTCTTATCCCACAGGTTGAGAGTCGGCTGGCAGATACGGTTTCCATCTGCGCCCACTGTTTCGTCGTAGACCCCCAAATCTGAGAAGTAATTCAGCACATTGAAGGTGGCGAGTTTGAAGTTACCGCCGACGTCGGCCGGAGCGTGTTCGCGCACCTCGCTGAACTCAACGAACTCTTGCGCACTGGGCACCGTGAAGGTCGGTTCAATAACAGTCCTGCCGTTAACAGAAGTGACCACTGCCGGAGACTTAAAGGTGACGGTGGCTCCCAGGGTTGGTCCGGGCCTGCCCAGCGCCAGGTAAGGTAATTCCGCCGGCGGTGCAGGCTCGGACGTGTCAGGATACTGCACGTCGAAACGAGCGGCATTGGCATCATCAAGTATGACGTGATGTGCCTCGTTGTATGCCGCCTGTTCGACTGCCTCCGGCGAGCCTGGCAAGCCGGCCTGGGTCGGCTGCAGGTGCGGCCGGTCGCCGTCGGTAAGGCTGAGTTGACCGGTGTAAACGAGGTTGGGGTTACCCACGACGCGATACGTGCCCGCCGGGTTGAATACCATGCTCTCCCGCGACTCCGCGTCCTCGGTGGCCTTCGGCGCCGCCAGCGTCGGAATATCGACCTGATCAAGCAAGTCCTGCCCGGTCCGCTCGACGGTACCATTCGTGGCAATCAGCGTCGTTACATTGCCAATCTCCTGCACCTCGCCCGCCACCGAGAGCTCGTCGCCGACGGCGTAACTGCTCAGGTCCGTACTCAGCTGCACGAAGAGTGCGGAGGAACCGGTGAAGTCCGCCGGTACGTCCGCTGTCTTCATCTGGATGATAAGACCATTGCGCCCGGTCTGCACCGCGGTAACAACACCGCTGGTCGTCACCTTTTGCCCGGCGAGGGGTGAAGAGCTCCCTTCACCCTGGATCTGCGCGATTGTGTATTCTCCCTCCGGCGCCTGAGCATCGTCCGCGATTGCGGGTACTGAGGAGACAAGTCCGCCGACGATCACAGCCAAAGATGAGACTGCCGCCGCCAGCGTGCGTCTGTGGGGTTTTCTCCTGTGCATCTACCTCTCCACTGGTAATTCGAGGCATCTCGGTTGTGACGGTTCCGAGTCTGCCGTGATTATGTCTTGCATCTTCGCGTCACTACATGTGGTTGCGTGCTACCTCACAGGAGCATTCTAAAAGCAAGCTGTAAGAGGGAACAACTTCGCATTGACCAGCGGCTTCACTCGTCCTGCCGACGGGCCGCGCAACGTGTAGTCATTACCGCCAACACCTGCGCGGTAGCACCGCTTGCTGACGAAGATGGTGACACTGGCACCTGGGCGCCGCAACACTGCATGCCCCGCCGCGTGCCACCCGTGCGAGTTCACTACTCAGGAATTGTGTCAAAATCCCGTCCAAACGGCAAATAACTTGATTGGGTCAATATAAGAAGTGGCGGATTTCCGCGGATCTTGTGCCTGAGTTGGACCTCGCAGTTCGCGTTTGGACGGGATTTGGACACCCTCTCCCCACACCGCACCACGTCGTAGGGCCGAGCCCGTCCGCCTCCACGGGATTTGGACACCCTCTCCCCATACCGCACCACCAAAACCGCAGTAACAGCGAAAACGAACCGATGGCATAAGACAAGGCGGGCGGCGATCCACGCATCGCCGCCCGCCTACCACCTCCGGGGCTCTTCCGCAGTGAAGGGGGCTGCGGGGCCGCACAATCAGGTGGCTTATATTCATTTGTCTACGAGGCGCTGCGCGCCTCTGGATCAACACACACAATCCCATCAGCATCCGCCTGGTGGATTCGTCCTGCACACACTCAGGAGACCAATCCCGTGGACCTCGTCCACCGGCTTTCCTGCCGACATCTCTATATAACCAGGCAGTCCTTGGACGACCATCCAACGAAGCTGAAAAACCCCGGGGAATCTCGATCTTCGGCGTGACTCTTGCCACTCCCGGACCCGCACGGTGTCACTCTGCCGCTCCCGGACCCGTGCGTTTCACATCCGCGGCGTTGGCGCCTCACATGTGCCCCGTGTTCGCGTGACTACAGTCCACCGCCCACGAGAACCGGTTCTGGCTCCAAGAGCACCCCGAAGGTACTCTCAACCCCGTCGCGAACCGTGCGTGCCAGGTCGCGTATCTGGGCGGCGCTTGCCCCACCGCGATTCGTGAGGGCGAGGCAGTGTTTCGTCGACAACGCCGCGGGGCCGGGCATGCCAAATCCGCGCCCAAAACCCGCATGGTCGATAAGCCACGCCGCCGAGGACTTGACAGATCCCGCCAGCTGGGGCGATTCCTTGCCCAAGAAGGTGTGCGAAAGGTCGGTCACCGGGAAGCGAGGCGCATCCTCCGGCAGCGCGTCGGCCTGCTCCGCCGTCAGGATCGGATTGGTGAAGAACGAACCGCAAGAATACGTGTCGCGGTCGGCGTCGTCGAGAACCATGCCTTTAGAGCGGCGCAATTCCAGTACCGCAGCCCGCAAATCAGCCGCCGACACGCGCGCTCCCATCTGCACGCCGAGCGCCGCAGCGAGCTGCTTATAGGCCACCGGCGCGCTCAACGAGGCGATTCGCAGCTGGAAGTCCACGGACAGCACAATGTAGCGCGGACTCGGCCCCCACCCGTGCCGCAATGACTCCTTGAGAATGCTGCTGCGATAGGCGAAATGCAGATCGGCCATGGGTATCTCACGTGGACGCCCGATCTGGCGATCCCACACTCGCACCCGTGCGATGGAACTCGCAACCTCTTGTCCGTAGGCACCGATGTTCTGCACCGGCGCAGCTCCGACGGTTCCCGGAATCCCCGACAGGGCTTCCACGCCCATCCATTCGTTCTCAATCGTGTGCACCACGAAGTCGTCCCATGGGGTGCCGCCAAGTACACGCATATTCGCACCCTCACATCCGCCTTCTTGCAAGAGGCGGATATCTCGGCGGGTATCGCGGACGACGACACCGTCAAAAGAGTCATCGGAGGCAAGGATATTGGATCCCCCACCCAGCACAAGCACCGGTACGCCGTCCGCGTCGGCCTGCCGGATCGCCTCGATCACTTCCTCTTCCGTGGTGGCATTGACAACAGTGGCGACGGCACCTCCCACTCCAATAGTGGTCAATTCGTCTAGCGACGTCGCCCCGTCGCGTTGCCGCGTCGAGGGAACCGGCGGAGCAACGTCCGCTGGGGTACCTGAATGCTCTGGGATACTGCAGCTCACAACAAGAGCGTAGCAGTGCCGCAGGCGCGCGTACGATCTGACTGCGCTGAATATCGCGCGACGAAAGATGAACGCCCCGCGGCCTTTGCCGCAGGGCGTGTCGCTTTCAAACCCGTGGGCCGACGCACATGGCTAATGGAAAGTATCCCGGCCTGCGCGCCGCACTGTGCTCAGCGTGTCTCGCGGTGCGTCGTCGACTTATGACACCTCGGGCAGTACTTCTTCAGTTCGAGCCGATCCGGGGTATTCCGGCGGTTCTTACGTGTGATGTAGTTACGTTCCTTGCAGTCCTCACATGCGAGGGTGATCTTCGGGCGAACGTCTGCCGACTTGCTTGCCACTTTCCAACTCCTTGGTCCGTAACGAAGCGGAGAACCGCTTCCTGTTGTAGCGGGGGCGGGGTTTGAACCCGCGACCTCACGATTATGAGTCGTGCGCTCTGACCGACTGAGCTACCCCGCCTCATCCTTCCGACGTCGCGCCAAAATCGGTACATCGTCGACACGCCGACGTGACACCGGCGTTTGAGCCCCGAAAGGGAATCGAACCCTTGACCTTCTCCTTACCATGGAGACGCTCTGCCGACTGAGCTATCGGGGCAGCGCGGACTAGCCTATCAAGAACAACACTCACACACCACATCGGAGCGCTCATGCCGCGTCAATAGCCGCGTGCCTTCCGGCATGGACACGACACAGGGCCATATCCAGTGGCGGGTGCAGGATTCGAACCTGCGAAGCATTACGCGACTGATTTACAGTCAGTTCCCTTTGGCCGCTCGGGAAACCCGCCTCTTGCGCGCTTCAGAACCTCGCCCATGCGGAGAGCTCCAAAAACGTCGCCAGATGAGGTTACCAGCTTCTCCCCGTAGACTGTCAAACTAAGGCGGAGTGGGCCTGCCCACCCGTAACGTGTCAGCAGGAACTCTAAGGAGTAAAACATGGCAGATTCATCCTTCGACGTCGTCTCAGAATATGACCGCCAAGAGGTCGACAACGCCGTCAACCAGACCGCTAAGGAGATCGCACAACGTTACGACTTCAAGGGTGTCGGTGCCTCGGTTGTGCTATCTGGTGAGAGCATCACCATGGCCGCTAGTACGCCGGAGCGGTGCCTGGCCGTTTATGACGTGCTGCAGACCAAACTGGTGCGGCGCGGCGTGTCACTGAAGTCACTCGATGTGGGCGACGGCGAACCGAAACAATCCGGCAAGGAGTACCGACTGACGGGAAATCTGAAGAAGGGCTTGACACAGGAAAACGCGAAGAAACTCTCCAAGCTGGTCCGTGACGAGGGTCCGAAGGGCGTCAAGGTACAGATTCAGGGCGATGAGCTGCGCGTGTCATCAAAATCACGTGATGCACTGCAGGAAACCATCGCCCTGCTCAAGGGAGCCGACGTCGACTGCGCGCTCCAGTTCCAGAACTACCGGTAGCGGGCGGCTCTACTTGCCGATTGCGGGGCTACCGGTAGCCCCGCACCGTCAGTACAGTTTGCCGTCATGCTCTTCGTCGCGCGATACCGCCGTCATAGTGTCGCGCTCAACGACCTTGATGCGTTCGCGTCCCTGCGGCGCTCCCAGTGACTTCTCGTATGCCTCCAGGAGCTCCCAGCCATGCCAGGACGTGTACCGCACGCCGCGCTCGTCAAGCAGCGCGAACATGCCCTCGGCGCCCGTTCCCGGCCCGGTGGCATGTAGTCTATCGGCCGCGGCGTCCTCGAGCAGATTCGCAATAGTCTCCTGCGCATCCGACTTGGTTGAGCCGATAAGCCCGACCGGTCCGCGTTTGACCCAACCGGTGGCGTAGAGGCCGGTGACGGTTTCACCGTTGTCCATGACCCGACCACCGGAATTCGGGATGATATGCCGAATATGGTCGAAGGGCGCCCCGGCCAGCGGCAAAGAGGCATAGCCAATTGCCCGGTAGACGGCCTGCACCGGATAATCGATGAATTCGCCGGTACCGCGCACCGACCCGTCTCCCTGCAACGCCGTGCGCTCCATGCGCACGCCCTCCACGTGGTCTGTACCGAGGATGGCGACCGGTTGCTGCAACATATGGATGTGGATACGCCGGGAGGCCTTAAGATCCTCCGGTTCCTGGAACACCCAGTTGGTCAGTTGATCGACGACTTGCTTGGTCATCTTCGAATCTTCGATGGCTGCCTGAGAACCATCGTCATACTCGAAGTCCTCCGGGTAGACGATTACATCAACATCATGAACCATGCCAAGTTCACGCAACTCCATCGGCGTGAACTTCACCTGCGCCGGTCCACGCCGTCCGAAAATATGCACATCGGTGATCGGAGATTCTCGCAGTCCCGCCTCCACATTTGCCGGAATATCGGTTGGCATCAGGTCATCGGGATGTTTAGCGAGCATGCGCGAGATATCCAATGCGACATTTCCCACGCCGATCACGGCCACTTCTTTTGCCCCGAGCGGCCAGGTGCGCGGATAGTCGGGGTGACCGTCATACCAGGAGACGAAATCCGCGGCGCCGTAGCATTCCGGCAAGTCGGCTCCCGGAATATCGAGTGGCGCGTCCGCATTGGCCCCCGTCGCGATGATGACCGCGTCGTAGTAGGCACGCAGCTCGTCGAGTGTGACGTCCGTTCCTATATCCACGTTCCCGTGCAGGCGGATATCACCGCGCTGCAGCACGTTATACAAGGCGTTAATAATGGCCTTGATACGCGGGTGGTCCGGAGCAACCCCGTAGCGCACCAAGCCGTAGGGCGCCGGAAGCCGCTCGAAAAGATCAATCGATACATCAAGATCGGACTTCGAAAGAATATCCGAGGCGTAAATTCCCGCAGGTCCTGCCCCGACAACAGCCACATTGAGACGGCGATCTGCCACTGTGCTCCCTTCCTCACAAATCCGCTAGCCATCCTAGCGTGACCGGTACTAACTCCCAACGTGCTGTTGTGCACAACGGTCATTTCGCCGCTGCCGATGGACATGCCTGTGGCGGGTGGAATTACGTCCACCCGCCACAGGCGTTGGTCTCACTGTTCACCGCGGCCACGAGGGACCGGCGAGGCGATATCAGTTCGTCCGTGTGTCAAGCCGAATCACACCGTAGGTCCAACCATGGCGGTGGTAGACGGCGCAGGGCTGCCGGGTCTCTTCATCAATGAAAAGGTAGAAGGGATGGCCGACGAGCTCCATCTCGTAAAGTGCTTGATCCACGGACATAGGAGTCGCCTCGTACAGTTTCTGGCGTACGACGACGGGAGAGTCGCCCAGCTGCGTCTCAATTGCCTCGCCAGGCGTCGTCGGAACCGCCAGTTCGGTGGCCGCTTCCGGTTCTACTTCTTCGGGCGTCTTGACGTTGACATCATCGGGGGTCAGCGTCAGAGGCTGCTTAACCTCCGCGCGGCGACGATGATCCTTACGGCGATCCCGTGCACGGCGCAAGCGCTCCAGTAACTTGCCAATCGCTAGATCCAGGGCGCCGTAGCGGTCGGACGCGGAGGCCTCCGCGCGAATCACCGGCCCTTTGTCTCTAACAGTAATCTCAATACGCTCAGATGTTTCCGCCTGAGCCGGGTTCGGCTCATGGGTAACCTCTACCTCGACTCGCTGCGCGCGAGGGGCGAGTTGCTCTACTTTCTGAAGCTTTTCTTCAACATGCACGCGGAACCGGTCAGATACTTCGGCGTTTCGACCCTTGACAATGATTTCCACGATGCCCTCCTCGGGTGGTAAATGGTGACTGTCACATACGTTGATTCGAGTGCCACCTACGTCATAAACCACCTCCTTATGAGCTGCATCGTCCCTGCTAAAAGGACCGACATGTGTTCCTGCTCATATCTTAGGCCACGCCGCCGGTATACGCAGCCCTTGGCGCGCGCAGCACCGAATCACCTTCGCCGCGGCCTCGCGGATCCGAAGCGGCGGCTAGGACTATCGCCCCGATGACGTCAACGGCCATACCCTGAGCGGGTACCCGCTCAGGGCCGCTTTGCCCGCCGGCGAGCGCCGCGTAAGCCTGGTCGCAGCCGCTGTCGACGGGCATGTACCGCAGCGCCTCCCAGCATCCGGCAAGAGTCGCCCCGGTGGTGACGACGTCGTCGACAAGCAGCACCGGTACACCTCGCAGACCGCCGCTCCCGATGCCGATACCCCGCGTCTTCTGCCGTCTCCCGGTCAGTAGCCCGTCCCCTCGCTGTTGACCGGCATCTAGAACATCACATACGCAGGCGTCAATGCCTGCATCACGCAACCCGGAAACAACTGCGGCAGCCATATGCCCGGCCACGAAAAGACCATCGCGTTTTCGGCGTGGCCGCGAGGGCGCCGGCACCACATCGATAGCCGGGAAGTGATCTGCCATCATCTGCGCCAGCCGAAGTGTGCAGTGCCGGATCATGGCACCAATAGCGCGCGTGAGGTCCCGATTAATCGCGTTCTTCCAACTGATAATCACCCGGCGCCGCGTGCCCGTGTACTCCCCCAGGCTCCACACCGCAAACAACGGTACGGGATCTCCGGGCCACAGGAGACCGCGCACCGCGCAGTCGGCCGGTCTGATGTACTGAAGGTAAGGAGTCCGAGCGGCGACATCCTGCCATTGCCCGCATAGTTCTCGCGTACACTCCCCACACAGCACGGTATCCCACGCTCCACATCCCGCACAGGAACGAGGAAAGATGAGGTCCCCGAGGTCCGCGAAGACCCGGAGTACCCCCGCCGCCGCTCGGGAGAGGGGAATACTTGTGATCTCCATACAGAGAGCGTCGCACGAGCACCGGACCAAGTGCGCCGGAAATCCACAACCCCGCTTGCCTGGGTGCGTCCGAGCCTTTGAGTGGCGTTTCCTGGGCGAGCCGTCCACCGCCCCGCTAGCCGGGGTACGCCACCGCGGACACCTCGGTAGCAATCGAGCGCCAGCTACCACCGTCATACCCGTACGCATTACCCTTGTCAGTCAGTACGGTGATTGACGATTCATCGCGGCCCGCCGTCAATCGAATGGTGCCGGTGTACGGCGCGGCGATACGGCTCATCGGTCCGCCGATCTCCACCGAATACAGGCTGGTCTCCGAACCTGCGGCCGTTTTGCCCAAAACTACGAGAGTAACGGGCCCTATCCACGCCAGTTCCGTGACGTCGGCCAGCCGCTGACCCACGGTCACAGGATCGCCCAACGCTGTCGGCACGCCCTGGCCATCGCGAGTGATTGATGCGACATAGACCGTTGCTTCCCCGCCCACATCGCACACGACGACGATGCGCGTCCCCTCACGTGAAACCGCGATATCACGCACATTGACCCCACCAAGCCATCCGGCTTGCAGCTGCGCCACGGCGCCGTCGTTCTCCAGAACGACCAAGGAGCCACTGTTCGCCGTCTCGCCCGTCCACACCCAGCCGAAGGCATCGAACGACGGCCTGATAAGCAACTCCCCGGAATAGAGCGAATACGCGAAAGCACCGCGCGTGTCGATCCACATGAGGTCCTTCCCCCCGTTCGCCAACGCGGCGTATTGCGTCTGGTCGGCGTCATAGCCAACCGCCAGGTCGCTGAGATCAGCTTCCGGAAGCGCCGGGTTGTCGATCATGGGAACCGCGCTACCGCCGGAGACCTGGGCGGGCAGGCCGTCAGCGAGGACCGAGAGGCTGAAGGAACCGAAGGGATACGCGGAAAGATCGGCGTTCGCATCCGCGCCGAGTGGTGCACCGGCCACTGTGATCTGCACGCTCTGAATATCCGTCGAAGCAGTCAACGTACGCTGAAGTTGGGTTGCGAGCAGTGTCTGCTCGGCATCGCTGGCGGCGAGCACCTCGGTGGAGAGATCAACCGTTGCAACTCCATTAGTGACGTCAACGGCCATTGCCCTCGACGTACCGCTGGGGAAAGCAGTGTGCACACCTCCGGCAAGCCACTGCGAGGGTCCGGCAAGCAGACCATCCACCGCGTTGGTGGCGAAGGTCTTACGCGGATACCACCGCAAATCCGCGACGAGCGCGCTCGAATCGGTAGAAAGGAAGTAGAGCGGAGACTTGACGTAAAGCTGGTCAAAAAGGTGCTCTGAGAACAGGATGCCATCTTCCAGAGAGACGATGCGCCACTGCCCGTCTGCGTTCTTCGCCAGCGAGAAGTCGGTGGTTATCACGGCATCGTTCGCCGATTCCGTGTAGACGCCGGAGCTGGACAGTGAACCAAGCGATCCCACCGTGACCCGTATCGCGCCACTGTCAATGGTGGAGATCTGCGTATTCTGGCTGTCCGAATACACTCTCACCTGCGCTAAAGGGTTCCATTCGGAGGCGGCGCTATCCATCAGATACTGGCGGGCGACAACGAAGTCGTCATCGAGTCCCGCTCGACTGGCGACGAGGAAGCCGCTGACGATCTTCTCCGGATCGTCCCCCTCCCCTGGCGGTTGGGCCGTGAGCCCGATGTCCCCCTCTGCGGTCGGGGATGGGTTGACTTCATGTACTTCACCGGCGCGTGGCAGTGACGAGCAGCCCGCCAGAACAAGCGCGCAGGCGGTCAATAGCGCAATAGCTCGCGAACGCATTATGCCTTACCTCCCGTCTCCGGGACCTTCGGTTCCGGCGGCTCTGTTTCACGGGGAGCATGTGACTGATTCGGCCCGAGATGTGGATCTGCCCCCGGGGTCGGCATCACATCCCGCGTTTCTCCGGCAGCAGCCTCAGGTGCCGACATTGCATCGGGGCGCGGACGCTGCGCCTCACGAGAAACGACACGTATCGAGCCCGTCTCGGAGAGTTCACGTTTCACACGTCCAATTTCTGGGATCAGGGGCGGCGCCCCCTCCTCTGCTCCACGCGTGGTTCCGTCGTCGCCGATGCGCTCCCATAGCGTGTCATCACTCCACGACTCCTCCGCCGCAGCCACGCGCAGCGGGAGCGGGCTGGTCCACGTCTGCCCTACCTCGCGGGGAACGGCAAGTAGGAAGGTTGCACCAAGGCCCAGTTCGCCGGCACACTGCAGGCGACCACCGTGCAGCAGCGCATCCTCGCGTGCAATCGTCAGCCCGAGACCGGTTCCTCCCGATTTGCGGACCCGCGCCGTATCCGCACGCCAGAAGCGGTCGAAGACATGCGCCACCTGGTCGTCAGTCAGGCCGATGCCGTTGTCCGACACTTCAACTGCCACAGCCGTCGACCCCCCTACCACGCGGATGCGCACCGGCCGGGATTCAGCATGCTCCAGGGCATTTACCACCAGATTGCGAACAATCCGTTCGATACGACGCGGCTCTATCTGCGCCGTGGTGTCTCCCTGCGTCTGCATGTATACCACGACGCCATTGGACTGCGCCAACGGCAGCTGCGCGCGAATCGTACGCCGCACGATATCAGCCAGATCGGAGGGTTCAGTGGCCAGAGTCATGGCTCCGGCGTCGAAGCGAGAGATCTCCAATAGGTCGGAGAGCATGGTGTCCAGGTTGATAAGTTGATCGTGCTGAAGTTCGGCGCTGCGGCGCAAGGCCGTCGGCAATTCGTCACGTTTGTCGTAGATTAGTTGTCCGGCCATGCGGATGGTTGTCACCGGCGAGCGTAACTCGTGGGAAACAGCCGATACGAAGTCCTGCTGTACCTTCGACATCCTTTCCAGGCGTGTGAACTGATCCGAAATCGACTGAGCCATCTGGTTGAAGGAGCGCGCCAACTGCGCCAGTTCGTCCTCACCATGCACGCGCATCCGTGCATCGAAGGCACCGTCAGCAAGCTTGCGTGCATTCTGGGAGGCTTCGCGGACCGGATGCAACACAAGCCCGACCACCAGCCAAGTGATCAGCGCCAGAAGAAGAACGAGCACCAGCGCACCGGCCATCAGAATGCCGGTGACCAGCCGCACCGTTTCTTCCTGGTTCTCCAGGGAGTAGGCCACGTAAAACTCGTACTGTCCGGCGCCGGGAAGCTCGAGGGACGCTCCCGCAACGATGCCCGGACTCGTGGAACCGTTATCGTTGGGCAGCGCGACGGATTGCCAGAGCACGCCCGTGGATCCCGGTACCGCCTGCCTCATCTCGGCACTGATCAGCGTGACGATCTGCGTTGATGACTGCGTGGACGGTTCGGCGATCTGGAAGGAGGTCTCATCCTGGTTCGGCGTCCGCAGCAGCGCGGCGCCCACGATCGAACGCACCGGGTCGTACTGGGAGATGATTAGCTCATTGGCAGCCTGTTCAATCTGCCCGGCTGTGAGCACGGTGGTGCCGAAAGTCGATTGCGCGCTTGCCCGCGCCGCCTCGAACTGGTCCACGGCGGAGGTTACCGCGCGGTCGAAGAGTTGGCTGCGTACCTGACTGACGATGACGCTGCCCGCCACGACCATCGAAACGATCCCCGCCAACATCACCAGAGAGACGACTCGTACCGTCACCGAGGACATCCACCATGAGCCGAGCGCGACGATGCGGGAGCGTAGCCCCTCGACGAAGCTCCGCCGCTGGTGGGGCGTATACGGCGCGGACCGGCGCGGACTCACTCCTGAACGGCCCCCGCACGGTAACCGACTCCGCGCACGGTCAAGACGACTTCAGGGTGATCCGGGTCCTTCTCCACCTTCGCACGCAAGCGCTGGATATGAACGTTAACGAGGCGCGTATCCGCCGAAGAGTGCCGGTATCCCCACACCTGTTCCAGCAGTTCTTCGCGGGAGAACACCTGCCAGGGCTTCCGCGCCAGCACGGCAAGCAAATCGAATTCCAGCGGAGTCAGGTGCAAATCCTTGCCCTCGCGCAGCACTTGATGCCCCCGCAGATCCACCGTGAGATCTGCAATCCGTAATGTTTCCGCCTCAGGTTCCTGCCGCCGTAACCGCACCTTCACCCGCGCGATGAGAACCGAGTTCTCGAACGGCTTGGTGACGTAGTCATCAGCACCGGCTTCCAATCCGGCAATCACGTCAACCGAGTCCGTCCGCGCACTCATCATAATGATTGGCACGTCGGATTCTTCCCGAAGCTGCGCGCACACCGCGACACCGTCCAAGCCGGGCAGCATGACGTCCAAAAGCACAAGGTCGGGACGTTCGGCGCGGAACAGTGGCAGAACCTGAAGCCCATTCGCGCACACCGTGACGTCATATCCCTCCGATTCGAGGAGGATGGCCACCATCTCGGAAATGCCGGGATCGTCGTCCACAACGAGAATGCGAGTGCTCATAGAAGTATGTTCTCATGCCGCGCCGACAAATTGGGGATTCACTGGCCGCGATTCGGACCGTCGGCAGCCGAAACTGTATCGCACGCGCCGCGGTGACTAACCCTCCTGTTCGGCTTCGTCGGCCGAGTCCGCCTCCGGCACCAGGCTTAAACGCGCCCGTGGCACTGGATCGGCGGAGATATCCGCCGGCCGACTAACCTCACGCCGAGCGCGCACCGGCGGCGGCACCTCACGGCGCGACGTCTCCCGAATAGCGTCCGCCAAGGCCATCAGATCAGAGTCAGAGGGCGGTGCCGGTTCGAATTCAGTCATCAGACGCACCATCGTCCAGCCGCGTGGGACAGTTACCGACAGCGCGTGATCCGCGCACAGATCAAAGGCTCCTGGCTCTGCGACCGGCGAAAGCGGCCCGATCACGGCGGTTGCGTCGTCGTAACCGTATGTCATCGTTGCCACTGCCGGTTCATGACAGTTTTGACGGGAACACTGACGCACATGACTCACGGCACATAAGGTACCACCGTTGGCGCTTCATGTCCCACCACCGCGCTGTTGTCACGCTAGAGTTGGGGCATGCCTCGCAGTATTATCCCGCAGCGATCCCATGCACGACGGCGCGACCGCCACGGGCGTGGCCTGCGCGGCCCGGTTCTGCCGCCCGAAGCACCCGCGTGGCGTACGCGAGCCGATAGGTTCGACGACTTCATTGCTTTTGACTTGGCAACCTATCGCCGTTTTCTTGGCTCCGACATGGATCACACTGACTTCGGAGTGCTTGATGTACCGGAGGCGGATCCGGCGCCCTGGGAACACGGGGTGCCGCTGGCGCGCTACTTGCCCTTTGAACGGCCTGCCCGCATCACCGGGCGAATTGTGTTTTACCGGCTTCCCATGCTTGCCGCGGCGTCCCGCTCTCCTCACCCACGTCTATTCCTGCACGACGTGATCACCGAGCAATTGGCCTCCGCCTTGGGACGGGCACCCGAAGATATCGACTACCTGCGCTAACCGTAGGCACGTACCTCCCGCACGCCGAAATCCCCTGTCACGTCAATCTTCCGGCGGCTAGTCAACGGCGACCCGGCGCGTCATGACCTGGGAATCCGGCGCGAAGGGTGCAACCCAGTCTATGGCGTTGCCATCGGTGACCGCGCTTTGCGTCACTGCTGCGGCCGCTATCGGCGCATCGGCTCTGAACACCACCGCCACGGCACCCTCCGGCAGGGATAACGAGGCGGTACTCGCTTCTGGCACGGTGACGGTGATTTCATCGAGGAGGGAACCGTCAGCAGCAATTGGTGTGGCCGTTACCATCGCCTCTCCCGCCGTTGTGGGAGTGACAACCAGAGCGCCATGGAGCGGCCCCGTCACGACAGCTCCCGTCTCCTGCGCGGGGCGCGCCGTCGCCCAGGCGATATCGCGCGGGGCAGTGTCGCCGCTTTGCCTGTGCAACTCGACTCCAGCGGCGATCTCGGATGAGGAGCGCAGGCGCAGACTGTGGAATCCGGGGCTGAGCCCGGCCAGGGAGAGGTCGAGCACGGTGCCCGGTGCAACGGTGAGCCCCTGTCCACCGGCCAGTTCCTCTTCCTCGTCATCGTCGCGGGTGTAGACATCGACGGTGGCCGCCTGCGTCCCCGGATTGACGATGCGCAGCGTCGGCGCCTCGAGGTTCGCGGTCTGCCCTTCAGTGGCGTTAATTCCCGGAATGATTAGATCCGTTCCCGACTGCCCGGGAGTCACAAAAGAAACGCCTGCAGCGCGCGCACCATCGAGGGTGATCTCCTGCATCGATGCCGCTACCGCTCCCGCATCGGTGGTCACATGCACGGCAATGCGGCTATCACTTTCTACGATGCCATCGAGAGAGACACGCTGCACGGTCTGCGCATCCACTGTCACCCGCGAAGAAGATCCCAGGTCAAGCCGTCCCACCGACCCGTAGGCAGCCAGTCGTACGGTCACCGGTGTAAGTCCGGGGTTGGCCAGCAGAATCTCGTTAGAGGTTCCCACACCGGACTGCGAACCAACCAACCATTGATCCATGGAGGCACTCTGACAAGGATTCATCGCCGTTCCACGCAGGTCGCCATCGGACGCGACATGCAGTGTTCCTCCGGCCAGCAGGATCTGCTCCGGGTTCCCATCGGCCTGCGTCGTCGCGGCGCCTTCTCGGGCTTCGCTCGATGCCTCAAATGCCAGCGGTCCGACGGCGGCTACGCCACTGCCGGAGAAAGTGACGGTGGGAGCGGCCCCCTCCAAGCCATCCTTCGTGCCGAGGACCCACGATTCGACCCTCACATCCTCTGTGACTTCCGTGACGTCGAGTCCATTTTCGAAGGTGCGGCTCAATCCCCCCGAACACACGATGGTAATCGGTTCCGATGAGGAAACGACACGTTCGGCGGCCACCGATATGGGCTCGCTGTGCGGCAGCGCCAGCGCCAACACACATGATCCCGCTGCCGCGGCAAGTACGGCGACACCGCTGATAAGGCGTTGCATTCGGTTCATTCGCGCACTCGCTTCCTACGGCGCAGCGGCACTGCGACCACGATTGCGATAAGAAGGGCAGCCAATTGCGCCCCGGCCATAACCTGCCCCAGGTAGGGTTCATAGATGACCGAAACACTGCCGCCGGAAGCCGGTAACTGCCATGCCTGCTGCCAGGAGGATTCCACCACCGGCAGCTCCTCACCATCCAGATAGGCGTGCCAACCCGCATCGGCTCGCTCCGCCAGTACGAGCATGCGAGGACCATTTCCTGCTGTGATCCGCGCGGAGCCGCTGAGGACTCCCACCGGAACCTCCATGGCCTCCTCATCATCCAGCACGCGTAGACGCGACGTCGCTGCTGCGGCAACATCGGCACCTCTCCCGGTAGGCCCGGCTGCCGACCGGACGCGCCAGAAGGTACCAACATCGCTTTCGGTAACGTATTCCAGGCCGGGAACGGTGTTGAGTTGCGAAACGATCTGCCGCCTGTTCTTCTCGGAGACGGTGTTGCTCTCCGGAGGTACCAGGACGACGGCGATGGCGTGCTCGCCCAGCTCGTCGGCGACCTCCGCACCGCTGCCAATATCGGCGATGGCCGCAATCAGGGCGTCGTTGGCGGCGTCGTCGGAATCTCCGCGTGCCGCTGCATGCAACCGTGCGAGATCCTCAAGCCCGGCTCCCATCGCAGCTTCGTGAAGTTCGGTTCCCGCTCCGCGCCATAGTGCTGCGTGCAGGCCGTCGTCGTGGGGAGTCAGGACGAGGACGCGGCTGCGATTCTCCGACTGTTGCTCGCTCGACGCGACGGCGGGAATTGACCGAGCGGCGGGGCCCAAAACGGTGTTCTTTCCCTGCAATGCCGGGCCCGCCCAGCTCGCCATCGCGGCAAGCGGCGCGGCGGCCACAAGGATCAGCGCCGCGAGTGCCACCAGCTGATGGGCGCCGAAGGAACGTGTGGAGAGGTCTGTGCGCAGCCCGTCACCGCCATTGACGAGGATCACCCACAGACCGAATGCGGCAGCAGACAGGCCGATTCCGGTCCACGCCTCAACCTCGCTGGTCACAATGCCATCGGTGACGACGCCCACCGGGACGATGCGGCAGATTGCCGCCCACGCGATTCCGCCTGCGACCATAACCCACCCCAGGCGAATTCGGCCGGCGTTGCGACGCCGGAACAGCGCCAGAATCGAAACGAGCAGGAAAACAGCTGCGGCGCACACGCTCAGCAACACATGCCAGGTGCCGTTTGCGAAAGAACTCACGTTAATTCGTGCTGTCGGCGAGAGCGTGAGCATGCCGAGAAGTGTGGGCTGTACATCTATCGGGGCACCGGGCAAAGAGAAGAAAAGGCGCCACCCTTCGCTGCCGCGGGCGGCAGCGATCAGTGCGGGCAGCAGGGCGGTAAGTGCCGGGATGGGCAGCCACAACCAGCGTTTACGGGCACCGCGGCTACCCAGCATGCCCCAGACGGTGACCCCGATGCACAGTGGCAGTGTGATCGGCGCAGCGGTAGCCATAATCCCGAAGCTCAGTGAAGCGAGTCCAAGGGCAGAGGCAGACCGTGCGCGCCGCGCGGCGACACTGGCGGCAAAGGCAATGGGCAGGAGCATATGCCAGGTCGCTGCTGCCACCTGACCGTAGCTCAACGCGGATAACAGCGGCGGTGCGAACGCCCAGCCCAATGCGGCAAGGAGACGGATCTGCGGTGAATGCGTCAGCACACCAGCGGCCCAGAACGCTGCCAACGCCGCCGCGGGCATCGCCACGAACAGTAATCCCGTTGCCGCCGCTCCAAGCGAGGAGGTCAGCCACACGAGAGGCGTGAGGAGAATCCAAAAAGTGTCAACCGGAACCGCGTAGCCATCCCCCGCTGGCAGCCAGGGAGTGCGAGCCGCGGAGATCAACTCACCCGGACCCCATGTGTCCGGAAGAAGAGCACCGCCGGTGAGTACGCCGTCGGAAAGTAGCGGCAACTGCCCAATAAGCGAGGCCGCCAGTGCGAAGAGGAAAGAGACCAGCACACACACGCGGGTGGTGCGGCGCCAGACCGCCTGTTCGCGTAACGCCAGCGGGTCCGGCAGTGTGGCCATCGCTACTGCCTCCACCCGCGCACGTCGTGCTTCCCGGCGGGCGCGGCGCACATCACGCGGGGTTGACTCCAGGGAATGCAGCACGGAGTCCGACACTTTCCGAATGCTGCGGACGTGCGACCGGCCGCGGATTACTGTCCGCGTGTGGGCGAGTAGAAACCACGCCGCGTAGAGCTCGCCGCGTGCCAGCGCCGTTTCCTTCGTAACCAGACGGGCGAGTGAGCGCGGCAGGGCGAAGAGAAGGTAGAACACAAAAAGCAAAGGCGCGAGAAACCGCGGCGCTGCCAATAGTGCGTTGTACAACTGTGCGCCACGCCGTCGGCCGAAGGAGGAGCGGGCGTCTTCTCCCAGCGTTTCGCGCGCGTGCGCCACGGTAGCGAGTGGCTCGACCGCCACGCGCCATCCGCCGACCCATAACCGCCGCGATAGTTCTAAGCCGTCACCGAAAGGGCCGAGCGCCGGGTCCAGCCCCCCGACTTCCTCGTACGCCGCTCGCCGCAGCAGCATGGCGACCGTGCCTACACCAAGAACATCCTGGCGCTTATCGAATTGCCCCTGGTCGAGCTCGTCATCCTCGATTTCCGGTACTCGGCGTGCGGTGCGCGTCGCAAGGATTCCCACTTCGAGCAGATCGCGCGAGTTGTCCCATCCCACCTGTTTTGTGCCCACCGCCGCGATTTTGGCACTCGATTCGCCTAGCCGCAGTTGCGCGTCGAGGCATTCCGGCTCCGGGGCAGCGTCGTCATGTAAGAACCAGATCCAGGGCTCGTCGCCGTCCAGAGAGCCGCTGATGGCCGTGGCGAAGTTCGGCGCGTGCTCGTCGCATGCCC
Organism: Actinobaculum sp. 352; assembly: GCF_003957265.1. Taxonomy (NCBI): domain Bacteria; kingdom Bacillati; phylum Actinomycetota; class Actinomycetes; order Actinomycetales; family Actinomycetaceae; genus Actinobaculum; species Actinobaculum sp. 352. The sequence goes on from NZ_RQSN01000002.1 coordinate 76,602, forward strand.
GGATTTCCACCGGGAGTTCCTCTGCATGCGCCGAAACAAGCTCTCGCACATTATCGGTGGCTCCGCCGGGTACGACGATGATAAGCCGGGCGGGGCGTAGCTCTTGAGCGGCAAGGCTGGCGAGCACTCGCGCCAGACGTGGATTATCGTCCCGGGTGACCAGAACACCGAGAACGTCCCCCCGTAATGCTGGAGCCTCGGAACTCAAATGTCAGGCACCCCGGCGAGCGCGGCGGCGTTCCCGCGAAATGCGACGCCGGTCATTATCTGACATTCCACCCCAGATGCCGTGCCGGATATCGTGCGAGATAGCGTATTCAAGGCACTCGCTCTGCACGGCGCATGCGGAGCACACGCTCGTGGCGGGAGCCGTGGAACCGCCCTTCTCCGGGAAGAAAATATCGGGATCCGTCTGAGCACACAGGGCGAATTCCTGCCAGTGCAGCTCTTCTCCGGCATCTTTCCCGTAGCCCAGATCGAAGATGCCCACCATCATCGCCTGTGCGTCCTCGGTGAGTTCCGCTTTGCCCGAGCGGATACTCAACGGGGCGCTGTCGCCGACAATACGCACGCTGACCTCCTCAGTGCGTTTGATCAAGTCTGACCTAAATTACACCCGTGTTATCCCCAAAAAGTCAAGAGGAAAGCCAATTCTGCTCCCATTTCTCGGCCCCTTGCCATACCCGATGGAAACAGTTTGCACCGCTTTACAGGGAGATTTTCAGTCAGCGCAAAGCTAAAGTGTGATCTAATCCACTTTACGTGATCTTTATGCCCGTTGCGATCACGGCTCGCGCGGGAATCTCTCCCTCCGATAGCACCCGCCACCATCTCCGCCCGCCCTCACACAAGAACATGCCTGCGCGTCTCGGCCCAACAGAGGCCAGCGCCGGGGCTCTCACCGAAAGAACGTGGGAAGATGGAGGCATGAGTGAAACCGCAGCTGAATTGGCGGACCTTGCAGAGGAGGCCGCCCGCAACGTCGGCCCCTACCTAACCGATGCATTCCTCGATCCCGGCCGTATTGACCTGAAACTCGATTTTCACGACGTGGTCACCGTACACGATAAGGAATCGCAGCGGCGTCTCTGCGCCACGCTGTTCTCCGGTGCACCCGGTTCTCTGATCCGGGGCGAGGAGGAGGACGGCTTGCTCGACCGCGATGGTCGGGCCCGCACGGCCACCGACGACGACGTCGTGTGGTACGTCGATCCCATCGACGGCACATCGAACTTCGCCACCGGCTTCGATCACTGGTGTGTCTCAATCGCTGCCGCTCGCGGTGGCGAGCTCATTGCGGCGGTAATTTACCAGCCGACGCTCGGGATTCTCTACCGAGCGGATGATTCGGGTGCCTTTCGCAATGGGCAACGTCTCGCCGTACGACGCGCACCATTAAATGAAGGGGTGGTGGCCACCGAGTTCCCCTCGCCGCGCGTTCCCGACAAGCAGCAAGCGGCGGCCGACTTCACCCGACTGGTTGGAACTGCGCGTTCCACTCGTCGCTGCGGTTCCACGGCGCTTGCCTTAGCCGAGGTGGCAGCCGGTCACTTCCTGGCGACCTTCAACCGGGGCACGCACCCGTGGGATGTAGCCGCCGGCATTCTGTTAGTCCAACGTGCAGGAGGGTTCTACCTGGGCTGCGACGACGACGGACCGTTGTATCGGCGTAATCTCGCACTGGCGCCAAATTTCGCCGCCGCTGCCACGCTGGACGCCGCGAACTTCTGCCTCGATGTGCTCGGTCGCCCCGACCTACATGCAGGCGAAGGGGAAAGTGCGAACCGTGCCTGACATCGTCCCGGCGGGCGCACCCCGGCCGCTGAGCACCAACGCGTCCGGCGAGACCGCCCGCATGGCCAGCGCGCTCGGGGTGTACACGCGGCTGCTTGGCCTCGGTACCCGCCCCGCCTTGACCTGGTATGGGAGAGATGGCCGTACCGAGTTGTCCGGCAAGGTCGCTTCCAATCATCTGGCGAAAATCGTCGGTTATCTGGCGGATGACATCTGGGTCGCGCCGGGTGAGACGGTTCGCTTAGACCTTCCCGCGCACTGGAAACAAGTGCTGTGGGGGCTCGGTGCCTTCCTGGCGGGAGCAGTGGTGCAGCTGACCGACAACGATGCACCCGCCGTCGCCTTGGTTACCGCAACACCGCAACGGCCGCCGACTTCGCCACCTCCCGAGCCGACAGGCCTCGCCGTTCTTTCCGCCGGGCCGTCGGGCGCGGGAACCGGCGGGGCGGAAAACGTCTCTGTGCAGCCCGAGCTTATCCCTGGCGCCGAAGTTCTCGCTCTTGATCTGGCTCCACTGGCGTTTGCCTGGAGCGGACCGCCCCTGCCACCTGCGGTACATGATGCCAGCGCGGAAGTACTCGGCGCGCCCGATCAGCTGCTGGATAGCTCGCTACACGAAGCATCCAATTTCGCAGCCTGGCACGGGCGCGGCGCCCTGGTTCCGGAAGCGGCCGCCGCACATGCTACCGACGGAGACGAACGTCGGGAGGAGGCGAATCCGGCCACTCGGCGAAATATCGCCATGGCCAAGCGACCCGCCGCTGATCGTGGTACCAACCAAGGTCTCGTCGACTCTGAAAAGAAGAACGACTCCCGTCTGCTGCTGATCTCCCCCACCCCGCGTCAGGCACTGGCCGCGGCAGCCTGGCAGCTCGGGCGCGGCAGCCTCGTCGTCGTGGAAAGCGACTCACAGGCGAAAGACCCGCGGGATATTGCACAAATAGAGGGCGCGAAGATCGCACGTCCGCCGCGAATATAGGGAAGAATAGCCACATGCGCGGAATTATTCTAGCCGGCGGGTCCGGCACTCGACTCAATCCGATTACCCTGGGCACCTCAAAACAGCTGGTACCCGTATACGACAAGCCGATGGTGTACTACCCCATGTCCACCCTGATGCTTGCCGGAATTCAGGACATTCTGGTGATTACCACGCCGGAGGATGCTCCCGCTTTCCATCGGCTGCTGCGCGATGGCTCGCAATTCGGTATCAATATCTCCTTCGCCGTGCAGGAGGTTCCTAACGGCCTGGCCCAGGCCTTCGTTATCGGCGCCGACTTCATAGGTGATCAGCCGGCGGGGTTGGTACTGGGCGACAACATCTTCTACGGTCCCGGCATGGGAACACGGCTGCGCCGTCACGTCGATCCCGACGGCGGCGCTGTCTTCGCCTACCATGTCAGCGATCCACGCGCCTACGGCGTTGTCGAATTCGACGAGAACTTCACCGCCCTCTCCATCGAGGAGAAGCCCGCGCGTCCAAAGTCGAATTACGCGGTACCCGGGCTGTACTTCTACGACAATGACGTGGTGCAGATCGCGCGCGATCTCAAACCGTCGGCACGCGGCGAGTACGAAATCACTGACGTCAACCGCGTGTATCTAGAGGCGGGGAAGCTGCAGGTTGAGGTACTGCCACGCGGCACCGCCTGGCTGGATACGGGCACTTTCGATTCCCTGGCGGATGCCACCGGTTTCGTGCGTACCGTGGAGGCGCGCCAGGGGCTGAAGGTGGGAAGCCCGGAGGAAGTCGCCTGGCGTATGGGCTTCCTCAGCGATGACGAGCTGCGGGAGCGTGCTGCGCCACTGGTGAAGTCGGGCTACGGCCAATACCTGCTCAGCCTGCTCGAACAGGAATAGCGCCGCGCGGCCGCCGCGAGCCATGAGGCGAGCAGGGCCGGGTGTACCGGTCCGCAGAAACTGCGCGACCGCTATGCGACAGTGAGCACTCGCCGCCCGTACTTAGGCAACTTGGGATAAGCACGAGCGGCACCTTCGTGACAGCGCAGCGCCCGCGGCGCTGTCACGCCCGATGCTTCCTCCGGGCTACTGACACCTCCGGTCACGTACGCCGCCTGCCACCACCGGCACGACCACGGCGACCCCGAGTGCCAGTACGCCCCCGCAAGCGGTGACGACAAGCCACGCGGGATCCAACCCGGCCACCAGCGACCAGCGATCCCAGTCGATACCGAAGGCACCGGATGGGTAGCACACGTGCGCCCACGCCCACAGGGAACAGGCGGACACGAGGAAGCCGACCACGCCCACGATGGTCTGCACACGCGAGCGCGCAGGCAAATCTGCCACACCGTTTATCGACCTCGCTGCGCGACGCCGATCAGGCAGCGCCATCGCCACCGCCACAATGGCCAACAGTCCCACGATGCCGGGAAATAGGTACCTCCCCTGCACCCCGGCCACGACGCCCGTGTGCGCATAGGCACGCCAGGAGACGCCGAGCAAAACCAGCAGGGTCAGCGGGTAGTAGGCGAGCAGTACGCCGAGGCGTAGGCGTTCTCTGCCGCGAACGAAGGCCACGAGTACCAAGGCAACAGTACCGATTTCCAAAACAAGCAGCAGCGGCAGTGGAAGTTGCCATTCCAACCAGCCGAGTTTCCCCCAGGAGGAGTGCAGAAGCGTGGGCCCGCCCGTTCGTAGAAAATAGCCCACCTGTGGGTTCACGTTGGCGGTCTCCCGCATCATCCCATCGGGTTGAAGCTGGCCGAAGGCGATAAGATTCCGCACCCACCAGAAGCCTCCCACGAGCACCCCGAGGCCCCCTGCCGCCGTCGCGCGAATCAGTCGGCGTGAGAGTGGGCCGATTGAGCCGTTGCTCAAGAACGCAAGCCCGACAACCAACCCCATGGGTAGGAAGAGTCCTTTCGTCCAGAGCCCAAGCCCCAATGCGCATCCGGTCGCCACAACCGAACGCCACGAGCCGGTACCGAACGCTGCTGCGGCACAGGCAGCGATGGTCACTGCGCCCGCACCCACACTCAGTGAGTCATTGCTGACCGCTGCGGTTACAAAGGCCAGTTGCGGGACGAAGAAAACCAGCGTGCCGGCGGTGAGCGACCAGTGCCTCGCCAGTCCTATCCTCCGCGCCGCGTAGACCAGGCATGGCACCACGGGAGCAGACAGCACGACGCTGAACAGACGCAGGAAGAGCAGTTGACGATCCCACGCCCAATCACTTCCTCCGACGGTGCGGAGCAGTCGCCCGGCCATCCAGTAGTACAGCGGTGGGTGCTGCGTCATTTGGTCACGAGTTTCGGCGCGCGAGTCCCCCGTGTAGCGCACATGTAGGCGGCTATTGTGCGGCGTAATCACCGCGTCGTAAAACGATGGAACGGCTTCGGTTTCTTGCAGGACCGTCCTGTCCCGCCGGGAGGTACCCACCACTCCATCCACGAGTACACCGGCTTCGGTGGCCGCCTGCATTACTCCTTCCTCCATGCCCGCCGTGCCGACCGCGGGCCAGTCGAAGGTTGTCGCGCCGCGCAAGACGGAGTTGTAATGTGTCGGTTCATCCGGGGTGCGGAAAGGCGGTGTCACAATGGCCCACACTGCCTGCCATGTCATAAACGCCAGGGTCAGCAGGATCGCACAGCGGATAAAGGCGCGCCGCGAGATTCTCTCGGCCGGTCGGCCCTCTTGCGCGGAGCTCGCCCAGGACTGCGGCCCGTCAGTCGAAGCACCGGTGGAGGAAAAGTGGGCGTCGCCGTCGTCCATCAGCGGCTGCCGCTGCCGTCCGTCTCCACTGGCGGAGCCGCATGTTTGGCAGTTGCGCGCCGCATTCCCGCGGCCGCCGCAACCCCGAGAACAATATCCGCCAGTGTGGTGAATACGCGCGAGAGGAGCACCACCACAAGGATTGCCCCCTGGCTCACCGCCGCCGTCGCCAATACGGCGCCCAGCGCAACTTCCCGCACTCCTACTCCGGCGGGAACGAAGAAGATGAGGAAGCCCACAGTCCAACCGAGCGCGTATCCTCCAGTTGCGAGCATGAAGGTGGAGAGATTTGCTGTCATCCCCACATGAGTGAGCATCAGCCACAGTTGCACACCCATGACGAACCAAGAAAGAAACGCCCATCCGGCAGCGCGCACGGTAGCCGACCAAGAGATATCAGTCTCCAGGGGTTCGCGGCGCATGAGCCGCAGCGCCAGGCCAACAAGGCGATTAAGCACGGGGGGCAGTAGCACCGCGATGCCCGCGGGAACCACCACAACGATCCACCAGTATCGCGAGAGCAATCCAGAGGGTCCGAACACGACTGCCAGACCCGCCAGGATCATACCGGTGACGATTGAGATGATGATCGAGATCAGCAAGGCGCATACGGAACGTCGTCGAGAGATCGCGTAGTCGCGCCCCACCTCCGCCGCAGCCACAAAGTTCCACACGCCGCCGGGAAGGTATTTCGCCACCTGCGAGGTGAAGAAGATGCGGCGCGCGACGACGCGATCCACCGGTGCCCCGGTTGCGTTGAGAATCACTCGCCAGGAGAGCATGGTCAGCGGCACGAAGATGAACGAAGCTAACGTAGCCCCGGCCACTACCCACAGCGGAAGTCGGGTGAGCGCCTCACCCACCTCGACCCGGTACTTGAGAATGGCCCAGATGGCCGCTACCAGTGCGAGCAGCAGGAATCCAGTGCGGAATGCACGCGATTGGAAGATCCGCAGTAGTTTCGTCAGCACGGTCACTCCAGGAAGTTACCAGATCGATATGCGGAAGCCCTCATGCGTTTATCCATTCCCACATTCGCCTCACACCGAGCGGCAGCTGTGTTGCCGCACGCCAACCGAGCTCACGTTCAATGAGGGTGCTATCGAGCTTGGACGAGGTCAAATCAAATCCGCGTCCCTGCTCATAAATGACATCGAAATGCGCGCCGGTCGCCGTTCGGACGATGTGGAGAAGATCTGCAAGTGATGTGGCCGTACCCGATCCCACGTTGTAAATGTGCTGCGTCACATCCGTAGCATTGTTCGCTACCGCTACGACGGCCGCCGTAATGTCGTCAACAAAAACGTAGTCGCGCGCAGAGGCGGGATTGCCGTACACGGTAATCGGCTCCCCTCTGCTGATGGCATGCAACCAGTATCCGAGCACGCCCTGTGCATTGTGCGCTCCCTGACCCGGCCCATACGCATTCGCGACGCGGAGAATAACGGCCCGATCACAGGCGGCAAGCACCACCTGCTCCAACTCGACCTTCAGGCGGCCGTAGGCGGACTCGGGATGAAGCGCATCGCACTCGCGATGGTTCGTGCTACCTCCGCCGTAAACCGTTCCCCCGGAAGAAAGGAACACCACTCGAGACTGAGGAGCAGCGGCCCGCAAGGCGTCAAGAGTGACGGTCACCTCATCGAGCTCCTGCTGCACGAGTTCCGGATGCTGGGCCGCAACAGCTGGCGTGTTGCGTGTTGCCGCCCACACAACCAGGTCAATATCGTGCGCCTCAGAGGCGATGACTCCTCGCGCTAGCAGGAGCGGTTTCTCAAGCGAGAAGACCTCCACTTCCCAGCCGTTGCCTCGTAAGGCCTCGGCGATCCGAGAACCAAGAAAACCGGTTCCGCCGACAACACCGACGCGTCCACGCGGCCGTGTCCATTCCGGGACACCGCCGCCCGGATGCTCCTCGTGAAGACCTTCCAAGCTCACGGCCTCTCCTGCGTCGCAACATCTCTCAGAAGACTGTAGTACGCTCGCCCCATCGCCTCCGTCGAGTGCTTGGAGGCAACTTCACGAGCGGCTGCGCCGAACGCGGCCCGTTCCTGTGATTCGGTGACCAGCCGAGTCACGGCACTGGCGAGTCGTTCGCTGTCACCGGGAGGCACGAGGATTCCATTACGTCCGTCGACAACAACTTCGTTGATGCCCGGTAGGTTTGAGGCGATCACCGGGAGTCCCGCGCACATCGCCTCCAACATGGCGACCGGCAGACCGTCTTGATCCCCTGAATCGGCTGGCACGGACGGAGTGATGATCATGTCCGCACCCGCGTAGGCGTCGCGTAACCGCTCCTTGGATAGTGCGCCAACGAACTCCACCGGTAAATCGACGGCCGCCTGTCGTAGTTCTTCCCGCAGCGGGCCATCGCCAACAACGGTCAACCTCCACAATGCTTCCTCCGGAACACGGCGCAATGCCTCCAGAAGGACGGCGAGGCCTTTTTTGGGAACAAGTCTACCGACGAAGAGTAACCGGACTTCTCTGCGGTCTTGGTGGGTGGCCGGGCGAATACCGGAAAGATCGGCACCCATGGGCATAATATGGACGCGATCTGATTCCGCTCCTAGCCGGATCACTCGAGACCGCATATCCTGGTTCATCACAGTCACACCACGCGCATGTCTGATAATGCGTGACATCACGCGGTTGATGGGCCAGCGGTCCAAGGCGTAGAGATCGCCTCCGAGCGTGGTGAGCAGTGTGGGAGTGCGGCGTGCAGCCAACAATGAAATCAATCCTTGCGGAATGATCCAGTGGGCATGAACAACGTCGGGACGGAACTCCCGTACCGCACGGCGAGTCGCGTTCCACTCCGCCACGAAGAATGGCAGCACCTGCAGGGCGCGGGAGGGCTTGGTGCGTAGATTCTCGTAAATGGCCCCCTCCGCGAGGTCCTGCCACGGCGCAGGGAAATAATGGAATCGCGAGACTATTGCACCACGGTAGCCTTCCTCATCGGCAGCGCCCCTTACTGCCGGTACAACGATTCGAACATCTGCATACCGTGCTACTTCGGACGCAAGATCGCCCACGAACTCAGGAGTTCCATCACCCTGATGGGCAGGAAAAGTGGACGCGAGTATCAAGACCCGAGGGCGACGCCTCGTGGCGCCTCGGCGCACGCTACCCATTTCGGCCACGCCCATACTCCCTTCCCTGCACCGAGCCGCGAGGAGTCCAAGCATACGTCTTCACAACTTGAGAGCATGTCTATGAACTGCACACGGCCTACCACATTATACTGACTACGCACGTCTCGGACTCCAATCACCCACGAGACGTCGCGAAATCGACGAGGAAGATCAGTTGTCACGTCCGAAGCGGGTGGCACGGCACTTCCGTACGTTCCACGCCCGTGCACGATCAGCGATCTCCCGATCTGCAATACGACGATACACCGCAGCCAATACCGCGCCGGACAAATTGTGCCAAATAGAAAAGACTGCCCCGGGTAAAGCGGCCTCGGGTGTGAAATATGTGGTGGCCAGTCCCGCCGCCAGACCAGAGTTCTGCATACCGACTTCAATCGAGACTGTTCGCGCTGCTCGCCCGGGCACACCAAGTAGCCACGCGAATCCGAAACCGCACACAAAACCGAGCAGATTGTGAATCACGACGGCGAGTAGAATAATCGCTCCAGCCGTTTTCACCGAAGCGGACGACGCCGCGACGACTCCGGCAATCGCAAGTGCCACGCCGACGGTTGAAAACCACGGAAGTACAGGTAGAACCCGCTCCACCGCTCGAGGCAGCAGCATCCGCAACGTCAGTCCACCGATCACGGGAATCAACACAATCCGTGCAATGGTACCCGCCATACCGAGCGCGTCCAGAGGCATATAAGCCCCCGCCAACCACTTGGTCAGTAGAGGGGTAAAGATGGGAGCAAGAATCGTTGATACCGCCGTCATGGTGACCGACAATGCGACGTCGACCCTAGCCAGGTACGCAATAACGTTGGACGCGGTGCCTCCCGGTGCGCAACCGACTAAGATGACACCCACAGTGACCGCTGGTGACAGCCGCAGCACATGCGCAACGAGCACCGCCAAGAGTGGCATCAAAATGAACTGCGCCACCACTCCCACCAGAATCGGGCGCGGTCGGGTGAGGACCAACTTGAAGTCCTGCACTGTCAGAGTCAACCCCATACCGAACATGATGACTCCCAGAAGCTGATTGATATGAGGCGTCAGGTGCCCGGCACTACTGGGAGAAATCAATGCCCACGCGGCAACCCCTACGATAATGAGGGGAAAAACCATGACTGCCGTAAGTGCGCTCTTCTCCGCAGGGTCTTGTCTCATCCGCGTTCCTCCGACCTGTATCTCTCCCGATGTGGACGCTCAACTCTAGCCTCCTGCTGTACAGTATCGCCATCCTTTTCAGGCATCGCGAGTGCCGGTGACAGCGTTTGGGCGTACCCACCATCGCCTCTTGCCCGTCCATCTCGAAACAGAAACGGTGTCAGTACAGCCACGAGAAGCATCCCTACACCGAGCACAGCGGCGAGGCGGAGCCACCACAGCCCCAGTCCTGACGCGACGGACCACCGCAACCAATCGACGCCGAGTCGGCCCTCTTCCGCTGGATAGCACGCGCGTAACCAGAGGAGAAGCGAGTAGCCCGCCACACTGGAACTGATAATGCCAGGAATCATGTAGGGCCAGTTACGCTCGCCGCTACGCTCCAGGCGAGGCGCCCAGGCCATACCCGCCACCGCCAACATCCCTACGACAGCAGGAAAAAGGTACCTGCCCTGCAGCCCGGGCAGTGTTCCCGTCTGCGTATAAGCAGTCCAGGCCTGGACTATCAGCAGCGCGCCAGTCGCCGGGTAGAAGAGTATCAAGACCGCGCGCCGAAGCCTATCGTCACGGGGCTGATCCGTTTCCCCTTCCGGCACCCGCGCATGAGTGACAGCCCACGTCAAACAGCCCAATGCTCCCAATTGAAGGGCCAGAAGAAGTGGTTGCGGCAGCGGGAACTCAAGCCAACCGAGTCGCCCCCAAGAGGTATCCGCCAGGCCGCGGAGCGAGGCCTGAATGAAATAAAAGACATCGCTCCCCTCGCCACTCTGGGTTCGTTCCAGCCCCGCCGGCTGCAGGACGCCGTACAGCACGAGGTTGCGCCCCCACCAGAACCCGCCGAGAAGGACTCCCATTCCTCCCGCCGCCAGAGCTCGCAGTAAGCGGCGGCCACATGATCCTATTCGAGGATTGACCAGGAAGGCGCATCCCACCACTAGACCCATGGGAATAAAAGTCCCTTTGCTCCACAATCCCACGCCCAATGCAGTTCCACTGGCAAAAACGGCGTACCAAGAGCCGGAATACGCTGCTGCAGCGCTCGCCGCGATGGCCACCGCACCGGCACCGATCGCCAAGTCGTCGTTAGTCACGGCTGCCGTATTGAAGGCAAGTTGGGGTACCAGGAAAACCGTTGCGGCAATTGCAAGCGCACAACGCCGCCCTGCGCCGAGACGACAAGCGGTGTACACCAGGCATGGTACTAGCGGAGCAGTAAGAAAGATCCCGAAAATCCGCAGGAAGAGTAGCTGCCTATCCCACGTCCACTCCATGCCACCCGCAAGCCGTAGAGCCTTGCCCGCCAACCAGTAATATAGCGGCGGGTGCTGAGTCATCTGGTCCCTTTCACCCGTCACCTCGGCATCACTATACATTCCAACAGAGCGCTGACCGTGTTCGACGATCAACGCTTCAGGGTACGGCAGAACGTCCCCGCCATTTGCCTGCACGTCTCCGCCGGCAACCTCACTGCGGTTCGCCTGGCTGAACAAATCCTGTTCAACAGTCGTCAAGCCGGACTCTCGCGCTGCATCCGCCACTGTTTGATTAAGGGCGGCCTCTCCAGGCGTCGGCCATTGGCCCGTTGCAGCCATACGTAGTACCGAGTTGTAATGCGCCGGTTCGTCCGGTGTCCGAAAACCAGGTGTCGCCACCGCCCAGACAATCTGCCACAACAGAAACGCCACCGTAAGGCAGAGCGTCGCATGTCGTATGCCAACTCTGCCACACACAGCAAGCACCATCCCCACCCCTCGCTCCTGCTTTCGACGTGCTAGTCAGCCCGGATTCGTGGCAGGGAGCAGCCGCCACGCTGATCGTCACTGCCGTCAGGAGCTCAGCCGAGCACAATGGGAGCCGCTTGCTTCCACCGGTCTCTCCAATCACCAATCGGTTCTACTCCGATGCGGCGTAACGCATCATGGCCCAGCACGGAGTAGTGCGGGCGCGGAGCGGCCCGATTGAAGGCCGCCGCAGTGGTTTCGTGCACCATGGCGGGATCCTTACCCGCCGCAGCGACGATCTCTTGAGCAAATCCGTGCCAATTGGTCTGCCCCGCAGAGGTGCCGTGATATATACCCGCCGGGGCGCCCGAACTTACAAGCCGGACAATCAGATCTGCAAGGTCAACCGTCCAGGTTGGTTGGCCCACTTCATCAGTGACAACGGTCAAAACGTCACGTTCCTGCGCGAGCCTTGCAATGGTAGCGGGGAAACTGCTTCCATTCTTCCCATAAAGCCACGCCGTGCGGACGATGAGGTAGTCATCCGTATTGGTCCGCACTGCCCACTCTCCGGCAGCCTTCGTGCGGCCGTAGGCACTTTTTGGTTCCAGGAGCCCATCTTCAGAGTAGGGCTCATCTGCTTCTCCGCCGAATACGTAGTCAGTGGAGATATGAATGAGCCGGGCGCCTATCTTTCTGCATCGCCGCGCGAGGATCTCCGGCCCCGTCGCATTGACGTTGAATGCAAGGTCTTCCTTCTCCTCCGCGGCATCAACGGCGGTGAACGCCGCGACATTCGCGACGACGTCGGCGCCGTTGACCACCCGCTCAACGCTGTGCGGGTCCGTGATATCCAGTTCATCTATGTCGACCGCAACAACGTCGTGGCCCTCTTCGCCGATACGAGCAACCAGATCGTGCCCGAGCATGCCGTTTGCACCCGCAACCAACCAGAGCATCGTTTCCACCGTTCTCTTAGACCTCATGGAACATGCCTATTGTAACGAGTGGAAACGCAACACACATTCCCATGCGCCACCGGACTAGAATAGTCAGATAACTGCGTGGCAAGAGATGACGCGACCGAAAGGAACAGCATGAGAGTCCGTGAACTGGCAATTGCCGGGGCCTGGGAAATCACCCCGAAACAATTCCCCGACGACCGGGGCGTCTTTCTTGAAGCCTACAAGGCCTCCGCTTTCGAAGAGGCGGTCGGCCATCGCCTTGATCTTCTCCAGGCCAATACCTCGGTGTCGAAGGCCGGTACCGTCCGTGGTATCCATTTCGCAGATATCCCGCCTTCGCAGGCGAAGTACGTGGTCTGCCCGCGCGGAGCGGTACTTGATTTCGCGGTTGATATCCGAGTCGGCTCCCCTACCTTCGGCAAGTGGGATTCCGTTCTCCTCGACGACGTCGACCGCCGGGCCATTTACCTCTCCGAGGGGCTCGGGCACTGTTTCGTTGCCCTTGAAGATCACTCAACCGTGCTGTACATGTGCTCCGCTCCCTATGCGCCCGGGCGCGAACACGGCGTCTCTCCACTCGATCCGCAGATTGGCTTGGTCTTCCCTGAGGTGAGCCGCGATAACCAACCACTTGAGCTGAAGCTGTCCGCCAAGGACTCCGCGGCTCCCACCTTGGCCGAAGCATCCGCGCAGGGGCTGCTTCCCAACTGGGACGAGGTCCAAGCCTTCATCGCGACACTGTAATGCTCGAAGCGGTTATCGTCACCTACAATCCCCCAGGTGCGATGGGAGACCTATTGGACGCCTTGCACCGACAATGTGACGGCGTCGTCGTCGTGGACAACGGTTCTGGGTCGACCTCCCTGAAAGCACTGCGCGAAACGTGCAATGAGTACGGTAGCCATCTCCTCGAGCTTGGTGAGAATATCGGCATTGCCGCAGCGCAGAACCGAGGGATAACACTTGCCCGATCACACGGCGCCAGTTTTGTGCTCCTGTCTGATCACGACTCGATGCCAGCGCCGAATATGGTGGCGCTGTTAAGCGAAGCACTGCGGGAGGACCCGCAGATAGCTGCTGCCGGTCCTCTCCCCTACGAAGAGCGAGAGGGCGCCGACGAGCTCGTGTACATTGATCGCGGTTGGGCGCCCAAGCGCGCCACCCGGGAAGAATTGCGGCAGGACCGCCTCGATGTCGCATTCCTGATCGCTTCTGGCTGCCTCATACGGATGGAAGCGCTTGACGGTGTGGGGGGCATGCGCGAGGACCTCTTCATCGACCACGTTGACCTTGAATGGGGAGTTCGTGCGCGAAGAGCCGGGTGGCGCCTCATCGTCGTTCCGGCAGCACGCCTAACGCATTCCCTCGGCGACGACGTGGTGATGCTTCCCGGACGTCGTCAACCGGTCCACGTTCACACCCCCGTGCGCAACTACTACATTCTTCGGAACACTATCGCCCTGATCAGGCAACAGGTGCTGCCACGCAAATGGCGCATCCGCTACACCTATTGGGCTCTCAAGTACATGGCGTTTAATGCATTCGCCGTGAATCGGCGGCGGGAGCGCCAACGCCTGATGGTCCGAGCCATTCGAGACGGCCTCTGGGGGCGTCTTGGCCGCTTAACCTGACACCTACTGCACAGGTACGGCAACTCCCACCGGTATGTGCAAAGATCAGCTCAACTACTCAACATCGCGTGTAGGCAAAGCAGAGCGATGCAAGTGCGCACCGCCCGGTCACCCTCGCCGATTAGCCAACCGGGCACATCTATACCGCAGCCGTGTCAACTCCACACAGCGTTGCGGACAGCCTGCAAGAATGTCCTGCCGTAGCGAGTAGTTGGTTCGAGAATCGCACTCTCCGCCCACTCATTCCAGGCATTGATGAAGACCACACGATCTTGCGGTTCACGCGCAAGAACCGAACGCACCATGCCGGACATCCAGCGGTGGAATGTGTACGGGTTCGAACCGTACCACGCATCGGCCTTCCACTGGCGTCGCGCCGTGTTGTCGAATGCAACCATAACCCCCGGATACTCGTTGTCCATCAGGTCCGCAGCGGCATGCAACGAGGCATTGGCCGTGGCCTGATAGCTCATGAAATTCCCGCGCCAACGCGAATCGAGCCCGACTGCGGTGGCAGGACCGGCAACCCAGGGAAGGTTGTGCGGCGGGAATTGCAAAGTACCGTCAAGACCTGCCGACGCAAAGTCGTCCAACCCATCAAACTCTCGTGCCACTGCCACTGCAAGAATCTTCAATTCCCCAACGCCAGCACGCCTCGCACGATCCCGCCAGGTTCTCACTACCTGCGCGAAATCATCCATCTGTGCCGGGCGGTACACCGCCAGCACAGCCTTTCCATCCAGACGCATATACCGCGGGTCCAGCAGGAACTCCATCACATCGTCAATGAAATCTTCTGCGGGAACCTTCGAGTAGTCCTGCCCAACCAGCACATCTTCCGAGCGTCCATCCCAACGTCGCGTCCAGTTTTCATTGGCCCACATGATACAGAAGGGAAAAGCAATATCAGACTCCTTGAGCTTCTCAATCGGGAGGCTGAGAAGGCGCTCGCCCGAGAACCAGTAGTAGTAATACATGAATCCAGCGACACCGTGCGCAGCGGCAAGGTCTGCTTGCTCTTTACGCACGCTGTCAAGTGCCAGATCGTAGTACCCCAGTTCGGTGGGTTGCTTCGGCTGGTAGTGCCCCTGCCAGGCGGGAACCGCTGCCACAACGTTCGACCATTCAGTGAATCCACGCCCCCACCAACGGTTATTCTGCGGAGAATCGTGGAATTGCGGCAGATAGAACGGTACTACCTGCGCGTTCGCGATTCGTTGCGCATCACGTTCGAACCGTCGGTAAGCGGTTGGGTTTCGCCACCCCTCTCGCTTGAGTTGCGCCACATGAACCGGTTCAGCGATATTCAGTCCCGCCTCGTTAGTGAGAATACCGATGATTCGCTCAATCGCATGCGCAGTTGTCCCGTCAACCTGGCCAGCCTCCTCGTCGAAATCTGCAGCCTGGAGATTGAGTGCCCGCAGGCCCTGAAGCACGAAACCACGGGTCCAGTACATCGAACCGGAAGCGAACTGTAACTCGTCGGGTACGAGCGAGAGCTCAATGCGCCGCAACAACTGGTCGGCAATCCGTTGGTCACCTCCCCAGAACTGCTTACCAACAATTGAGTCGGTTGCCGTGAGGATACCGAGAGCAGCATCATCCGCAAAGGCATTGAGGATGTCTTGTACAGTTTCAGTGGACCCCACCAGATCGCCCAGGAACTGGTCTTTCCACGCGGCACCGTTGCCGACGAGTTCCGTGTGCTCCTCACGCCACGGACTCCGTTTCGTGTGCAGTTTGAGTATCAAGTCGTAGGGGTCCAGCGCGCCGGAGTTCACGATCTGAACAGTCGGGAAAATATCGCGTCCGTGATTCTCGACATCGACGACAACTGTGTGGCCGAGGTTCTTAATCTCGGGAATCGTGATCTTGTCACCTGAAGCATTGGTGATGAATAGATCAAAGTCCACGGGAATGTTGCGTAGGTGCTCGAATAACTCTGGCATGAGCTCGCTGTAGAAGCAATGGATCACCACGCCGATGCGCGCCGGATCCGGATTCTCGAACTGCGGATCAACCCTCCATTGGTCTGGAAAGCCGGAATCCTGCCTTCCCCCCTGCCTCTGTACAAAGTTCACGAAATCGGCACAATGCTCAGCGCGCGAACCGTGGATATTGCCGGTGGAGATCAGGTTGGCGGCCGCGTTGCGTGCTCGCGCTGCAACGTAAACCACGCGCCGGTGGAGGCCATTACTCGTCAGTCGCCGCATGATATTTCCTTTCTCACCAGTCGGTGACATCCACGTTGAAGGTCCGCTCGATATAACTCTTCGCCTCCACGCACTCTGCCAGTGTCGTTGGGTGGGTCATGATTGTCCGTTTCAGGAAGGGCACGCCAGACTCAATGAGCTTTTTCCACCCATCGACGGTCGGATTCCCGTAGGGAACGCCCAGGTCGGGGCCGGTGACCCATTCGTCCGAGGAGTACGCCTCGGAAAAACAGAGCCGTGAGGCGCCCAATTCATAGTGCAACACCACGTTATCCTTGTCAGGTTCCTCGCGGATATTGTTGAAGAAGTCGACCCACGGTTTCTCGGCTATGCAACCATTACGGAACGCCAGGAAGAAACTCTGGGTATGACGGGCGAACTGGTGCGAGGCGGTCAGCCCGCGAATATCTGGCCCCGGTTTAGCGGCCCACTCCAGCAGGTGGTCGATTGGCGCAAAGGGACCAAGGAGGGAATCATTCGTCAGGAGCACCACCGGTACATTTCGAATCTCCGGGACACAGCCGAGCGCAGTAGCCCATGACCCGAAATCGTAACCAACATTTGGACGCCGCATGACGACCGTGTTCTCCGGAAACCCGAAGGGAAACGCAAGTGGTTCCTCAGATTCGCAAGTGGAGACGACAATCGTCGCATACCCCGCTGCATCCAGCGCCGTCAGATACGTGGACAATGAACGCGACTGAACTGGTCCCATCGAGAACTGGGCCACAATAGCCACCCGCTCGCGTGTTACAAGATCCTGTCTCCGGCCTCTCTCAATGCGCACCCGGCCCCGCGAAAGCCCAGAAACCAGCGGACCGCGAGTTCTAAATCCGATCACCGCCTGATCGCCCTCCGCAGCACAGATTTAACGCCGCGCAACGGCGCGGTCATCTGCCACGACGACGAGTGCCGAAGCGCCTCAAGTTGTTCCCACGCACCGGCAAGTTTGCGCCTGCTGATGCGTAGATCCTTCTCAAGCTGCTCCACCTTCTGACCGAGTTCGGTCACCTGGCGCTGCGACTCTCGCAAGGCGGAGCGAAGCTTCCGAATCTCCTCATCTTGATGCGTCTCTCCTGACACTAGTTATCTCCCTCCGCAGCGATTCCTGCACGTCTGCTCCAGCTTCCGGACGGCAAGGTAACCAGCCCGGGTTCGTCCATAACGCGTCCACCACGAATCACGAGTTCCGTCTTCCGGTCCGAATAATCGAACATCAAGCCCTCACGCACGAAGCACGTGGTTATCCAGAAGCGACCGGGCTGGATTCGGATGGGATCCATTGTGTAATCGACGAAGGTCTCTTCGCCCGCATAAAGTGAGTAAAGGCGTCCCTTCGCTCGCGAATTGGGGCCGGCAATCGTAACGCCACCGTCCGTCGAGAAAGCGAGGCCGAGCTCCACATCGTGTAAATCCTTCTTAGCGCGCACGTAGACCCGAATTGTCGTTTTCTCTCCGGTGGTCGCGAAAGGAACCACTTCGCCGGAAGCATTCAGCAACTCCACGTGTGTCATGCGGCAGTCTCCGTTGCCCTGATTGAGCTTGTAGGAGTCATCCTCGGGGAACTCGTCGAGCTCGTCAACCGCCTGCTCGGCACGATTCCGCGCCTCTTTGGCATTAACCGCCTCGAGGTAGGCGGTAACGGTCTCGTCGGCACTACCAATCATCTGCACCTCGCCGTGATCGAGCCATACAACTTCATCACACATCTCCTGCGCCAGTGAAAGAGAGTGGGTGACCAATGCGATCGTCGTGCCGGAATCCCGCAGTTCACGCATGTAATCGAAGCACTTGCGCTGGAACTCTTCGTCACCCACCGCAATGATCTCGTCTACGATGAGTACCCGCGGTTTAATCGCGACGGCGACGGCGAAACCGAGACGAACTGTCATTCCCGAGGAATAGACCTTGACCGGTTGGTCGATGAAATCTCCAATATCGGCAAAATCTATGATCCACTCAAGGGTGTCTTCTATTTGCTTATGGCTTCGACCAAGGATCGCGCCATTTAAGAATATGTTCTCCCGCCCAGTAAGCTCCCCGTGAAATCCGGCGCCCAGCTCCAAAAGCGCGTCGACCTTATCCGACACGGCGACGGAACCGTTTGAAGGCCTGTATACGCCAGCCAGGATCTTCAACATCGTTGATTTACCCGAGCCGTTGTGTCCAATCAAGCCAAATGTCGTTCCTTTTTTGATCTTGAAGGAGACGTCATTCAGCGCTCGAAATGTGTGTTTGCTTCCCTGGGCTTTACCTCGAACAAAACGCTCCTTGAATGTGGAACGGCGATCCTGCTGCATCTCGAACACCTTCGAGACCGAATCAACGACAATCGCGTATTCTGCCTGCTCGCTCACACTCAGATCCTCTCCCCCAAGTCCTGGCCCCATCTGCGGTACACCGCCCGTGCTCCTACAAACGCCGCTGCCGCCCAGGCGATGCACAGTCCCCAGCTCTGGACGCTGCCGGGATTCAAGTCGTAACACAAAGAGCGGAAAACGCCGATGAACTCCGCAACGGGCATGTGGGTGATGATCGCCTGCAGTGGAATGGAGTGCCATGACTCCGGAACAATGGTGACCACATAGATGATCGGCGTCGCGTAAAACATGAGCTGGAGGATCACACCCACAAGTTGCGCCAGATCGCGCACATGGATGTTCCAGACGGCCAGAATCACGGCCATCGATTGCACGAACACAACCAGCACCACCAGGAACAGTGGGATGAGCAACCATGTCCAACCGATATTTCCCAGTGCGGCCAGCACCACCAAGAGGAGACCCACCTCGATGGCGGATTGAATGCCAATGGCGAGGCCGGCACCAATCACTGGCGCATAAGCCGGAAAGTAGACCTTCTGGAGCAGACCGCCCGCACTCAGCAATCCGCTAATGCCGGCATTTATCGAGTTCTGAAAGAAACTCCACAAGGTCAATCCAGCGAACAGCCACACCGCGAATACGCCAATGCCCGCGTGCCTGGATGCTAGTTGCGGGGGCTCCATCTTGAAGAGACCGCCGAAAATCAGAGTATAGATGCCCAGTGTCGCCAGGGGAACGACCAGTGACCACACCCAACCGAGCAACGTCCCGTTGAACTTGGCCTTGAGGTCACGCTGCCCGAAAGCATTCACAAGCGTCCACTGCTGCTTGAGCGGGAGTGGGGCTCTCACATCTGTCGTATCAGCCATATCTCACGCATTCCTCATCGGAGACTTCCAGAAGGCCATCTTAAGCCAAACACGTCCGAATCCAGATCTCTCACGATGGCGACCTCATCACGTTGCAAACCTGGCACACTCATTTCTTTGGATCTCCCAACACCATTGCAAGCGGACCGACAACCGCGCCCGGGCGGAACATCTCGCGCTTCCTGAGCGCGGCCACGCGCGCCTCCTTCAATCGCTTGTGATCGGTGAGGCTCTCGATGGCATCTGCTAGAGCCAGCGCATCACCAGGCTCAACGTACACAGGGGCCCGCCCTAACACCTCTCGTTGTGCCTGAGTATCCGAGGTGATGAGGGCACAACCCGCCGCCAGACCCTGGAACGCCTTGTTCGGAACGACCCGCAACGCCTTGGGCGTCGTTCCGAAGATCCCCAGGCACACATCGTGTGCCGCAACAACACGCGGAAGTTCCTGCGCATCAATCCAATCGTGCCACGTAACGGTGACGTGCTCGCCTTCCGGCAACAGGTCCCGCACGCGATCAGAATCCTGACCAGTTCCAATGAGAGTGACGCTGAGGTCGATCCCGCGGGCCTCCAGGTTGCGCAGTGCCTTCGCGATGGTAGGGGTGCCCTGCAGCGGGGTAAAAAGACCATAAAAGACGACCGAAAGCGCCCCGGAAGGAAGCGTGGCTTCCGGACTCACTGTGCCATCGGGGGGACGCACGCCGTTCTCGTCGGGGGAGGCAGCAGCATCAAACCACATGTCCTGGGCGCCAACAGGAACAACAACACTCTTGGCACGCTGCTTATCGGCCAGTAGGCCAAGACTCTCCCGCGTGTCAACCACGACTACATCGGCCGTTGCCGATGCCGCGCGGTCAATTCCGTGTAACAGCATGTTCTTCACTAGGCTGAAGGGACCAGGACCGAGCAGTCCGCGATCCTGAGCGGTATCCGCAGCAAAAACGAGTTGATCGAGGATGATCCGCGCGCGAGGAAACAGCATTCGTGCCAGCAGTACATCAAAATGCCCCAGATACCCCACGATGACGGCGTCCGGTCGGTTGCCGCCGCGGAAACGCGCCGCATCACGGATGAGGCCCACCCACTGCCGCGCAAGTGTTCCGCCGAAATGCAATGTGGCAGCAGGCCTTTGCAAAGCTGCCACCCGCTCTGGTGTTTCTAGCCGGAGCGGACGATTGAGCTCTCTCACCCTATGCCCACGCGCGGCCAAGCCATCCAAGATCACCCCGACACGGGGGTGCCTGCGAATGTCGTAAGTGCCGAATCCGAGAAGTCGCACGGTTCACTCCCACCTACAGACAACTAGTCGTTATCGGATTGGCGCTCTGATGTTTCGTCGTCGTCGCTTGCCTCCGGTCCCGGTCGCGCAACAGACCGAGATTCCGCGTATTGGACTCTTTTCACTCGTTCGAGTGCATCTTCAATCAGAACACGGTTTGTCTTCTGGAGGTCGGCAATAACGATCAACGCGAGAGAGAGCAGGCTAGCCACCAACATCGCCGAGCCGAAGATAAGCGACTGGACGTGACCACCACTTTCGCCCTGAATTGCATACACCAAGAAACGCACAAAAGGAACAATCCCTAGCACTCCCGTAATTACCGCGAGCCAACCAAGCGGGATGTGCGGTTTGAACATCAGGAAAGATTTGATGATAGCGCTCGCTGATTTCGCCATGTGCTGGAAGATGTTGTTGAACAGGCGTGACTCTCGCGTCTTCGCGTTGGTCGTCACCGGTACCGACGCTATCCGCAACCGCTTGTTCCCAGCCTGGATGATCGTCTCCATACAGTAGGAGAACTTGGTGATGATATTGAGGCGATACAGTGCCTCACGCGAATAGGCCCGGAAACCAGAAGCTGCGTCGGGCAGGTGTGTGCCAGCGGCGATATTCACGATCTTCGAGCCAAACGCCTGCATCATCTTCTTAAAGGGCGAGAAATGAGAGATCTTCGCAGTCTGCCGATCAGCGATTGCCACATCAGCCTCGCCCGCGATCAATGGAGCAACTAGATCCGGAATACGTTCCTGTGGGTATTGGTTGTCGCCGTCCGTATTGACCACAATGTCGGCACCGTGGGCAAGTGCGTAGTCAACTCCATCGCGGAAAGAACGGGCCAGGCCCTGGTTCCGAGCATGCCTAACGATGTGTTTCACCCCGAAGGACTGCGCCACCTCGATTGTGCGATCCGTGGAGCCGTCATCAATCACGAGAATCTCCAACTCATCGACGCCCGGAATCGTCTCCGGAATCGACTCCAGCACCAAGGGAAGTGTCTTCTCCTCGTTAAGGCACGGGATCTGTACGAATACCTTCATCTGTTCCTCTCCAACCGTCCCTAGGAGATTACCGCAAACCAACGCCCGATGTGGCAGTCCCGCCCAGGTTCGTCCCACCCATAAGCCCATCAATCGGCTCAATGCGACCGCGTTGCCGAGCATCCCACACACGCTCTAACGATATGACTAAGATGGTACCCAGAACGCAATCCACGCTTGAAACCACGTACTTCTGTCGAATGGACCACAATGAATCCTGCGCTCAAACGCCGCCTCTGCCTCGGTGCATTCTGGACCGCTGTCGCCGTGTTTCTGTGGATACGCCTGGGTGAGAGTCTCGTAGGAGCCACGGTTTTCGGCGCATATGACATGCTCGACCTCTACGCTCCCTGGAATTCAATGCCCACCGCCGGCGACGAATACCTCAACAACATCTACGTGACCGATCTCATCGACTCTTCTATCCCGGCAATTGCCGAAATCCAAACGGGCCTCGACGCCGGAGAGATCCCACAATGGTCCAACATGGTCGCTGGCGGGCAACCTTTGCTCAGTGGCCCGAACCTGGGGCTTGCGGCTCCTGGTCGGTGGGCATGGCTGGTGCTACCGATCACAGTTGCGCCGGCGTGGGCGAAACTTTTCGAGATCGCCTTCGGAATGGCGTTCGCGTTCCTCTTTTTCCGTCGGTTGAAGCTCTCCGTCTTCGCCGCCTGTGTTGGCGCCTTCATCGTTCCAATGACAGGTTTCACAATTGCATGGACCGGTTGGGCACAGAGCTCAGTGGCGATCATCATTCCCATGCTCTTCTGGGCGGTCGAACGCTACATGGCCGAGCGCCGCTGGAGAGACATCGTCCCCGTAGCCCTGGCGGTCGGGTTGCTCATGCTCGGAGGATTTCCCGCGGTGGCCGGGCACACGTTATATGTATGTGGGATTTACGCAATCGTCCGGGTCATCGGCACTCGCACGCAGGCGGGCTGGAGGCCACCGCTGACCGACCTTGTCAGACTGGCCATCGGCGTGGTGCTCGGTGTGGCCCTTTCCGCAATACAACTACTGCCCTTCGTCGAACTCACATTACGAGGCGGGGATCTTTCATACCGCGATGGCATGTCGCAGTCTTCGGACACCATTGTCAGTTGGTTCACGATGGTACTTCCCCGCTCTTTCTCCGACCACGAGGCCGCGTTCCAAGACTACGCATCGTATGTCGGGGCCATTGCGCTGCTGCTCGCCGCGCTCGGACTCGCTGCCGCACTACGGCGCCGGATCCCTCGAGGGATCAGTGCCTTGTTCCTCGGTGTGATCGGTTTTGCCGTACTGCTCACCGTCGGCCAGGGAACCTGGATTGACATCGTACAAAAACTGCCAGTCTTCGGTGGCAATCCACCCGGTCGGTTCCGCGCCCAACTCGCCATTCCCTTCGGAGCATTCGCGGCGATGGGGATCGACTGGTTGCGAAACGATCCCGGCGAATCCGACTGGGCGAAACCCGACCGGCTGAAACCCGGATTCTCACGGTCAACACTTGCCATTGCGAGCGGCGCATCCCTATTTCTTGCTTTCCCCATGGCGTACGTCCACGTCAACCGGTACGCAGCAGATCTACGCACCGTCTGGTACATCGATGATCTTCGTTGGGCCTACTGCGGGTTGTTGGCAGCGTTGGTGCTGATCTGTTGTGCGCTTCTTGTCCGGCACCTGCGAACCATTGCCGTTGTACTGCTTGGCGTTGGCGTCGTTGTTCAAGCTCTGGCGCCTACGGCGTTTTTCTGGCCGATTGCCGACAGAAATGAGGTCTATCCGGACTCGGAGGCACTCGACTATCTCAGCCGAGTTGTTGGCCACAATCAGGCGGGGACCGCAGGGCTCGCGGCAAGGCCGAATGTCGCCACGGTTTACGGCGTGCGTCTTGCTAACGGCCACTCTTTCGCAACTCCGGCTTGGAAGGAAGTCCTTACAGCTAGCGACCCCACCGCCTATATCAATGGTGGAACCTACTCCTTCCTCAGTCCGGCGCTGACACCGCTTATTGATAATCCTGGACTTGATCGCCTCGGCGTCACACATATCATCGCCAGTTCGGCTGAAGACACACTGGGAGCCTTTGGCTTCCCCAATGCCATGGTCGGCGACCGTGACGAGGGCGAGATCCCTGTCCGGACGCCATCTCCACACACTCTACAGGCGGAAATCAGCGCAAAAGACCTCGTAGGCGTCGGCACTTACGTGAATTCCGACGGTATGTTCTCCGCTTCTGCTACCGTCACTAACTCCGAGGGAGAGGTTCTGGCACACAACACTATCAGTCGCGCGTCTACCTCCGGGACCGTTCCTCTAGACATTCCTCTACTTCTCAATAGGACAGTTGAGAACTCGGAGATCTTGACCGTTGAGGTCACGTTAACCGCCACAGCTCCAGGCACCACCGTGATGCTCGATACAGACAACGCGAGTCCCCGCCGATTGTGGGGAATACGGAGAAACAACTCGTTCTATCCGGTTTATGTGGGAGAAAATGCCGTCGTTTACGAGCGTGCAAATGCCTTGGACCGATTCCGTTTTGCCTCCGACTACGACGTCATCTCCGATGCATCTGATCGCGTCGCGGCAGTGGCTCAAAGCCCTGTTGACGCGAATTCGGTGATTCTTTCCGAACATCCTAAGCAGACTCCCGCGACGAAATCCACCGGCAGCGTCAACGTCGAAGTCGACACGGGCGATCTTTTGTCTTTCTCCGTCACCTCCAGTGGCGGCGGCTGGCTCGTTGTTGAGCAGAGCGTTTTGGGGCGTTTCTCAGCCACGGTGGATGGCAATGAGGCCGAGCTTATCGAAGCGGACCACGCCGGTGGCGCCGTTTTTGTTCCTGCGGGAACCCACAAAGTCGTCCTTTTCTATGACCTTCCATCGGAGAGAATCGGCGCATATGTCACCGTATCCGCTGCAATTGCGCTTCTGATCCTGTGGTTCCTGCCTGTGGTGCTTAGCAGGCGACGTTCACGGCGAATATCAGGTGACGCTCCAACGAGCAGCGCCGACAACGCGGCAGATATACCTCGTCCGGAAGGCACTGACCTGCATGCTTCGGCGACGGCACGGTCCGCTTCCTCAAACGCGAAGTACCGATAGGTCACGCACTGGAAGCCTGCCTTGCGCCCAGCGGGTTCCGCATTGATCTTCCGACTAGCCGCCTGACTCCATGTTTTCTGTTTCGGTCCACGGCCCTTTGACGGTATCTTAGTCAGCATGAAGATTTGCGTAATCGGCTGTGGTTACCTCGGCGCGGTCCACGCGGCCTCTATGGCGGAGCTTGGGCACGATGTCGTTGGTATCGATGTGGACGAGGCAAAGATTGCCCTTCTTTCCGCTGGCCAGTCTCCTTTCGTTGAACCTGGATTCGACGAGATCCTAGCCCGCAATGTTGATTCTGGCCGCCTGACCTTCAGTACGGACTACGCGGCGACCGCTGACTGCGAACTGTACTTCATCGGCGTGGGAACTCCGCAACGTCGCGATTCTCATGGCGCTGACCTGACGTACGTGCATGCCGCTATTGACGGACTCCTCCCCTATCTGCGCGAGGGCGACGTTGTTGTGGGCAAATCCACCGTCCCCGTGGGAACGGCTGCCGAGTTGGCATCGGCCGTTGAAGCCAAGGGCGCGTGTCTGGTGTGGAACCCGGAGTTCCTGCGCGAAGGTTTTGCGGTGAAAGACACACTGGAGCCGGACCGTATCGTCTACGGCCTGCCGGATGATCCACAACTCGCCGCACGCGGCCAAACCGCTCTAGACACGTGTTACGCAAAGATCCTGGCCGACGGAACGACACCGCGCCTAGTCATGGACTATCAGACGGCAGAACTCGTGAAGGTCTCAGCGAACTCCTTCCTCGCCACGAAGATCTCCTTCATCAACGCGATGGCGCAGGCCTGCGACGCCGTCGGCGCCGATGTTGGCAAACTGGCCGAGGCCATTGGTCTTGATGACCGTATCGGTAAGAAGTTCTTACGCGCAGGTATCGGTTTCGGCGGCGGATGCCTCCCGAAAGATATCCGCGCCTTTCATGCCCGGGCCGCGGAGTTGGGGCTGAATGAGACCTTCAACTTCCTCACCGAGGTGGAACTCATCAACGAGTCGCAGTGCGGTCGCGCAGTCGACACCCTCAATGAGATGACCGGCGGCCTCGAAGGAAAACGGGTGGCGGTTCTTGGAGCGGCGTTCAAGCCGAACTCCGACGATCTCCGGCACTCTCCGGCGCGCACGATTGCCCGTCTGCTCGAGGAACGCGGCGCCGACGTCGTCGTCACCGATCCCGGTGCCGGTCCGATCCTTGCCGCGCAGGGTGATATTGATGTGGCTGCCGACGCCACGACCGCAATCACGGGTGCTGATGCCGTGCTCCTCGCCACCGAGTGGAAGGAGTTCAGCGAGCTCGACCCGCAGGCGTTGGCACCGTTGGCGCGCGGAAAGGTCGTGTTGGACGGCCGCAATGCGCTTGATGCCCAGAAGTGGAAGGATGCCGGCTGGAGCTACCGCGGAATCGGCCGCCGCTAGCTGACCGGGCGTAGCGCTAGCTGACCCGGCGCCGCACCTTCGGAGCGAGCGTTCGGACGACGGCTGCCGCGGCGGCGATTTCAGCATCGCGGGCACTGTTCCTTCCGGATAACCACATCCCGTGGATGCCTGGCACTCGTTTTGGCGTGCAGTTCTTCCCGCCGCGCTGTCCTTCCTGCCGCGTTGAGCGTCTGTTCCCACCCCGCGGCACTTCGCTACGAGGTATACACGCGTTCAAAAACGCTTCTCTGCGCAATTCGAAGTGCCCCACCCCGGTGGTTCATGGCAGACTTGTTTGTGATACCGGACCGACGTGAAAGGAAACATATGCGAGTCCTTGTGACCGGAGGCGCTGGATTCATCGGCGCCAACTTTGTGCATTCCACCATCGAGAATCACCCGGATGCCGAGGTGACTGTGCTCGACAAGTTAACCTACGCCGGTAACCCGGACTCCATTGCCGGATTGGAGCGGGTACAACTCGTTGTTGGCGATATCGCGGACGCAGACACGGTGGATCCGCTAGTCAAAGACGCCGACGTCGTCGTCAACTTCGCCGCCGAATCCCATAACGACAACTCGCTCAACGACCCCTCCCCCTTCATTCGCACCAATATCGAGGGAACCTTCCAGATTCTGGAAGCGGTACGGCGGCACGGAACTCGCTTGCACCATATTTCGACCGACGAGGTCTATGGCGACCTGGCAATCGATGAGCCGCGCAAGTTTGCGCCGGGCGACCCCTATAAGCCGTCCTCGCCGTATTCGTCATCCAAGGGAGCCTCAGATCTGCTGGTGCGCGCCTGGGTGCGCTCCTTCGGCGTGCCGGCCACCATTTCCAACTGCTCCAACAACTATGGCCCCTACCAGCACATCGAGAAGTTCATTCCACGCACCGTCACGAATCTCATTGACGGAGTGCGCCCCAGGGTCTACGGCACCGGAGAGCAGGTGCGCGACTGGATTCACGTGCTCGACCACAACTCCGCCGTGTGGGAGATCATCAACAAGGGGCGTATTGGCGAAACCTATCTGATCGGTGCGAACGGCGAGAAGAACAACCTTGAGGTCACCAAAATGATCCTCGCCGAGTTCGGACGCGACCCCGATGACTTCGACCATGTCAATGACAGGCCCGGCCATGATCAGCGCTACGCCATCGATAACTCGAAGCTGGTGGAGGAAACCGGGTGGCAACCGTCCTTCCAGGACTTCGCCGTCGGCCTGCACGCCACCGTCGAGTGGTACAAGGCCAACGAGGCGTGGTGGCGCCCGCAGAAAGAGGCAGTGGAGGCCAAGTACGCCAAGCAGGGGCAGTAGGCCCGCGATTTCCCCTGCTCGCGGGAAGCGCGCAGGCAGTGCCGTGCGTGCATGCTGGGCAGGCGCAGAACTCCTGCGCTCCGCCGAGCGAGTAGAGAAAATAACGGAGGGGCCGGGCTGAGATTCCCGGCCCCATTCCGATTGGACCTCGTGCCCCATTCCGATTGGACCTCGTGGCGTGGTGCGGTTCCTCTCTCGGGACCGCGCGTTACCAAGCCGTGCGAGAGGGTCCTAATGCACGATGCCGAAAGTCTGGGTTCCGTTCCGGTTCCAATCGCCTACCACAATTTTCTCCGATGCGGTTCCATACGAGAACGTTCGGTCTGCTTGACCGCCCTTCAGAGTATTCGTCACGTAGAGCGTGGTCCCGCGTCGTACCGCCAGCGAGTCACCTCGCTGTCCATTGAATTTCCCGGCATAGGCTTTGTCTCCCACGGTTCCATAGGCGACTATACGCTCTGCCTTTCCTGTAGCAAGAGTATTACTGAGGTAGAAGGCGTTTCCTCGGTGCACGGCCAGAGTGTCCTTTCCGTCACCATTCCAGTCACCCACAAGCACGTCGTCGTCGGCCCTACCGAAAGTGATCACCCGATTCGCCGGCCCGCTGCTCAGGGTGGTGCGAATGTAATACGCGTTTCCGCGGCGCACCGCAGGAGTGTCTATGCCATCGCCGTTCCAGTCGCCAAAGACTACGGCGTCGTTAGCCTTTCCGTAGGTGATCACCTTGTCGGCGGATCCCATGGAGAGGGAGTTGCGGAAATAGTAGGTTGCACCACGTCGCACAACAGGGGTGTCCTGTCCGTTGCCGTTCCAGTCACCGACATAGACCTCGTCACCAGCAACACCGTACTGGAAGACGGAGTTGAATGTGGTGTTCCAGCCATTGCCGAGGCAGAGCACCTTCCCAGTAGATGAGGTCGGGCAGCCCGGTGTCACTGCGGGCGTCGTCGGAGTCGTTGCGGTGCCGGACTTAGCTGCCTTGTACTTCGTAGAGACCTGCGAGCGGATCGTACCGAAGTAGTTGTAGATATTGCCCGGGCACGCGGTGTTCGCTACGTCCTTGTGTCCGGAGATGCGCGGCAGTGGCGTTCCTCCAACCAGTGGCGAATTGTTGCTTGCCGGAACGGTCAAGGGACTTGTCGAGTTGGGGTCAACCCCGGCGGCGACAAACTTCCACGCGATCACATCAACCAAGGCATCGATAACCGTCGTCGACGGATTGATCTCCGTGTAGAGCCCCATGACGGAAACTCCCATTGTGCCGCTGTTGCGCGGAACCGCATGCGCTCCGATCACCATCTTGGATGCCGGTGCCGAGAGCGTTCCGGATCGGCCCTCCCAGCGACCGCCATACTTATCGATCAACACGTTGTAGCCGATGTCGCCCCACCCGCGGGTTACCGCATGGTAGCGATAAATCCCCTTGATTACGGAAGGAACCTGTGCTTGCGTGTAGTTATTCGAACCGGCGGTGTGGTGCACGATAACACCCTGGAAGGCGGCGTATTGCGGTGTCCATGTCATGACACTCTCATCCGCTCCCCACGCCGAACGCGACTTGATATTCACACTGTTGGCCATCGGCAGCACCCCGTTGAGCAGGTGGGCCGCGTTTGTGGTGGTGGCAGAGGCTCCCCGCGCGGCCGCGTAGCTGCCCGCCGGGGCTGCGGAGGCTGGCTGCACGACGCTTGCCAGCTGCACGTCCTCCTCGTCGGCCGTTGCATCAGCCGTGGTACTGGAACTGATCAGACTGGCCTCTTCCGCATTCACAGCTTCGTCGGTCAGAGTATCGGCAGCGGGTAGCACGTCCGTGGTTTCGGTTCCATCCTCGGCCACGAGGTCGCCGTCGGCATCATACGCAATATCAATGCGGAGCCCCGCCGGGAGATCACCATCTCCCCTGCTGATTCGTACCTGGATACCGGTCGAAGCACCCGAGATGTAGTATTCCGTTCCGGGTCGGCCGTCTGCGGAGTCTTCGCTGGGCAGCACATACCAGTCGGACCACACCGCACCGTCCAGCGTTCGCACCTCGACGGCGGAGCCGATGGGCAGATCGCCAGAATCCCAGGTGAGGCCGGCGACGGCGAAGGGCGCGTCAATAGCAATCGGATCGGTGAAAAGCGCGTACTCCTCCTCCAACTCGGACTGGTCGGGTTCGTCAACATCCGTTTCATCGGCATCCGTCTGCGGCTCCGCCGGAGTGGTGGCGGAATCGCCGTCGCCATCGGTCGTATCGTCACCGGATGTTCCGGTGCCGGACTCTACCTCCGAGTCGTTGCTGCTTGGATCCGTTGCGGTCTCATCTGTGAAAGGATCGACCGTTTCGTCGGTTTGCGCCACGTGCGACGTCGTCTTCACAACCTCTGTTGCGCCATCGCCATCGAAACCGGAGCGTGCGACATCTGTTTCAACGCCGCTACTCGTCACAAGTTCAATGGCGATACCGCCTAGTTTGGCATCATCTCCGGTGGCAGCAGGCAAGGCGATAAACGATCCGAGAAGTAGCGATAACGCACTTGCTGCTGCAGCCGTTCGGGATGTGTTCATAGTGGTAGTCCCTTCGTTAGCCTCCGCAGACCAGTGTACGAAGATTCACCAATATTCACAATCCTTGCCAAAAATCTCAATTATCACACGAGTCTCAGGGCAGGCCGATGAGCGACACACAGGCAAGCGTTGGCGCTACCGGCTCGGTCGCCCCCTCCGAGCACCACGGACCTGCGCAACCTCACGCATACGCAAACCAAGGCGTAAAGCCCAGCGCAGGGGAGCTTGGTACGGCGCATGGTAGACGCCATCAATGTAGTGAGCGGCAGAGCGGTGATGTGCACGGATCATATTCGCCGGTCGTTCCCTCCAACTCGCCCCCTGTTCATGCATGACCTCCACCCCGGGCACGTAGATGCTTTGCCAGCCCGCCGCCTTAAGATCCTCGCCCAGCTGTGTGTCCTCAAAGAACATGAAATACGAGGTGTCGAATCCGCCAACCTGTTCAAATGCGGCCATCCGCATGAGCAAAAACGCACCGGAGAGCCAGTCCACCGCGTGCGTACGCTCCAGCGACTCATTGGCACGATAGGCGGCAGTGAATGGGTTGGACGGCCAAACTCCACTGAAAACAGCATGCCCAGCCCCGGAAATCAGGCGTGGGAAATGCCGCGCGGAGGGGTACACTTCGCCCTCTGGCGTGCGAATCAATGGCCCGAACGCGCCACCCCGGGGCCACGCCCGCGTTTCGTCCAGCAACGCATCAATGCAGCCCGGGCTAAGCACAACATCGGGGTTGACCACCAAGAGCCATTGCCCCGCAAAACCTTCAGCACCGAGATTGACCGCTCCGCCATAACCCAGATTAGAACCCGAGCGCACAACGCGACCGCGGTAAGTGGCTGCGACATCGTCAACGGTGCCGTTCTCCGTGCCGTTGTCAACGATGACGAACTCATAAGGCAGGTGAGTCGCCGCATCGAGCGAGGCCGCAAGTGTCGCGAGTTCACTACCCGGGTTGAAGGCAACTGTCACAATTCGCAGGGACGGGTATTCCACGAACCAAGCCTAACCTGAATCACCCGCAACTGGAGTCTTCCCGGGGTAACTCTATTGAAACCATGGATTACCTGGGAAGCAGCTCCATTTTCGAGTGTGAGTATCCCTAACTTCTGCGCTGATACACGCGCCTTCCTCACCGCGTCCTCTATTATAGGCACGATGAGTAAGTCGGGTCGTGCTGCGGCACATTTGAAGAAGACGGTCTCGCTACGACACCGCGGCCGCGTTGTGGCGTTGGCGTTTTTCGCTGCCCTGCTCACGGTGGGTTCTACGGTCGGCATTGGATATTCCGTCCTACAAGGCAACATTAAAAAGGACAATCCCGAGGAGCTCATTGGTACGGAACGCCCGAACGCCGAAAACACGGAAGCCATGAATATCCTCGTTCTGGGATCCGATGTTCGCTCCGGTGCCTCCGACATTGACGGCGCTGGAGCATCCGGTGCGGTCGATGGTATGCGCGCCGATACCACGATGATCGTGCATATTTCCGCCGACCGCTCACGGGTGGACATCGTCTCCATTCCACGCGACACACTGGTGGACATCCCGTCATGTTCGGTACGCAATGAACCGGGCTCGCCCGAAACATTCGATACCGACGAGCAGTACGATGCCATGTTTAACTCCGCCTTTGCCATCGGTGGGCAGACCGGCGACGTCGGCTCTGCCGCCGCGTGCACGATGAAGACGGTCGAAGCACTGACCGGCATTCGGCTGACCGGCTATATCGTGGTTGACTTCGGATCCTTCCAGGAAATCGTGGAAGCGCTCGGCGGTGTGCCGATGTATTTCGAGGAGGACATGTACGACTCCCTGGCCGGACTCGACGTGAAAGCGGGTTGCCGCCTGCTCAACGGTCAGCAGGCACTGGCCTTGGCGCGCGCCCGCAAGGAAATTGGCGACGGGTCAGACATCAGCCGTATATCACGGCAACAAGACCTGGTAGGTGCCATGGTGCGGGAGGTCCTCGACATGAACCTTCTCACCGATCTGCCTAAGCTCTACCAGGTGATGGAAGCCGGAACTGCCTCGCTCTCGACCAGCGACAACTTGGGCAATATCACCACACTCGCCAGTCTGGCGAACTCACTACGGAATATCAACCTCGACTCCATTAACTTCATTACTATGCCCTGGGAATGGGCAGGTTCCCGTGTTACCGTTGGGGAGGGCGCGGATCAGATCTGGGAAGCTTTGGCGAATGACACCCCGGTTACCGTCACAGTCAACGAAGAGGG
Source organism: Actinobaculum sp. 352 (assembly GCF_003957265.1). Classification (NCBI taxonomy): domain Bacteria; kingdom Bacillati; phylum Actinomycetota; class Actinomycetes; order Actinomycetales; family Actinomycetaceae; genus Actinobaculum; species Actinobaculum sp. 352. Next base: position 109,120 of record NZ_RQSN01000002.1, read on the forward strand.
CAAGGTCGTGGATCCTGATGCCGCCAATAATCCCGATACAGCGGGCGATGAAACCGACGGCGACACGACGGAGGACGTAGACACGTCGACTCCAACAACGACCATCCCCGCTTCCGTACCGTCTGCCGACGCACCATCAACCAGTACGACGACGCCGACCTGCAATAAGGAGAATGCCGTTGGCTGAGGACCAAAAACAGCCACCGTCCTTTGAGCCGAAGCGACGGCGTGCGCGCCCGAGCGCCGATGGTGCACGCACGGTCGGCTCCCGCCACGGCGCACTCCATTCACCGGCGAATTCGCCTCGCTCCAACAACGCGGCGTCTGCCTCTGCGGGCCGCGCCTCCGCCGCCTCGCGACGCCCGAAGTTACGCGATTCGAATGGAAACAGCCTAAGCAGCCCCAATTCTAAGAGCGAAGTCCGCGCCCGGCAGGACGACCAGACTCCCCCGCCTAGCTATCAGCCCGCCTCACGTTCCATGGCGTCGTCGCGTCCCTCCACCTCCAGCGCGGCCGCGATAGCGCGCTCCGCCCAGCAACAGCGTCCACAGGTGCACGTGCGTGGAGACTCCGCCTCACGCCAGCCCGCCCAGGAAGCGGGCCGACCAGCACGATCCGGCCGGTCCAACAACTCGTCCCGGTCGGCAGGCACGTCGCGCTCGGCCTCCCCCTCGCGCTCCGGCCATTCTGACAGGCCGAGCGGAAGGCGGCGACGGCGCAGAAAGTGGCCCTGGGTGCTGGGCGTCTTCGTGATCATTCTGTTACTTGTTATCGGATGGCCGCTCTACCTGCTGCACTACAGCAACTCCAAAATGGAGCATGTCAGTGCACTTTCCGGCCGCGCCGATACGCCCGGCACCACCTATCTCATTGTGGGTTCTGACCGGCGTGAAGAGAACGCCATCAACGATGGCACCGAGGGGCAACGCTCCGACACCATCATGCTACTGCAGGTTCCAGAAGCGGGATCTCCCGCCCTGGTCTCGCTTCCGCGCGATGCCTATGTGGCAATCCCGGGGTACGGCGACGGAAAGCTGAATGCCTCGTATTCGCAGGGCGGACCGGAACTCCTGGTGGCAACGGTCGAGAATCTAACCGGAATGACCGTTGACCACTATATTGAAATATCCATGGGCGGAGTGCAGCAACTGGTGGACGCGGTAGGCGGAGTCAATTTGTGCTACGACTACGACGTCTCGGATGCCGACTCACAACTTGAATGGACCGCAGGTTGCCACGATGTTGACGGCGCAACGGCATTGGCATTCTCGCGGATGCGCAAGGCGGATCCTCTCGGAGATATCGGCCGTACTATGCGACAACGACAGGTGGTCGGGAAGGTTGTCGATAAGGCCATCTCTCGGGATACGCTGCTCAGCCCGGGCAGGCAGAAGAACCTGGTGGGTGCGGTCGCCGAAAACCTGACCACCGATCCCGATACCTCCATGCTGTCGCTGGTGCGAGCGGGAATGTCGCTGCGGACCGTGATGGGAGAAGGCGGGCTAATCGGTGCACCGCCGATTGCCAGCCTTGACTACCGAGTGGGCGGCCAGTCGGTGGTCCTACTCGATCAGGAGCTGAGCGATCCTTTCTTCGAGAAAATGATGAACGGCACGCTGACTGCGGACGACTTTTACCAGGCGAGCTATTAGACCAGCTTGCGGGTGCTCCATGTTGGGGTGTCGGCCTCGCGCGTCGAGGTGCGGTCCCCACGTGCTGGGTTCTAGGCGTGCGGTGCGTCGGGTCGCGGGCGCCACGGGTCGCGCCGTGTACCGGGGTTTCTGCGCCGCGAATTGCATCGTTGGCGCCGCACATCGGCTTACCGGTGCGGTACGGCGGAGTGCTTCCGTGCCGAGGCGCTTCGGCATTGAGCCGCCCACCTGGCGTCGATAAACCGCGCGATCCTCGTCGAAAGGGCCGCGAGCTTTGCCGAAGTGTCGTCATCCTTGCCGCAAGGTCGTGAGTCTCGCCGACGACGTCGCGAACCTTGCCCAAAAAGGCCCGACCGCGTCGAAGAGAGTTCCGATGGCGTGGAGGCCCCGATTACGGCCGCTCCCGCCAGCTCGCACGCAATCGCTGCCCTTTCTGAACTGCCATCGCCCGCAGACTATCTTGGAACTCCACCATCTGCTGCCGTATTCCCTGGTCTTCCGCACCAAGGATGCGCGCCGCCAGCAGGCCAGCGTTGCGAGCGCCGCCAATCGAGACAGTTGCCACCGGCACACCGGCTGGCATCTGCACGATGGACAGCAGTGAATCCATTCCATCCAGGTGTGCCAGGGGTACCGGAACTCCAATCACCGGCAGTGGTGTCACCGCTGCCAACATGCCGGGAAGATGCGCTGCCCCTCCGGCCCCGGCAATGATCACGCGCAGGCCCCGCTCAGCCGCTTTCCGACCGTAGGTAAGCATATCCTCTGGCATACGGTGTGCGGAGACGACGTCGACCTCCACGGCGACGCCGAACTCCTGCAGGATATCCGCAGCGTCCTGCATAACCGGCCAGTCGGAATCGGACCCCATCACAATGCCCACTCGCGCGCCGACTTCGGCATTCGTCTGCGTCATTGCTTCTATATCCTTTCATCTGCTCACGCTCCCGGCCCCCAGCACACACCGTCATCCCTGCGCACAGTCGCAGTGGGCGGGAATCATAATGGCGCGGAGGCCTAAGGGAGCGCCTCTTCTCCCTGCAACATGGCGGCCGCACCGCGGGCCACTGTCAGCGCCTCTTGTAAGTCGTCGCTCAACACGGTAACGTGCCCCAGCTTCCGGCCCACCCGCACAGCCTTGCCGTATGTGTGGATTTTAACTTGCGGGTACTCCGCCATGACTCGCGCGTACGCCCGGCGGGGATCTTCAAGTGCGGAACCGAGAACGTTGACCATAACGGCATGCGGGGCGCGGGGGCGTGTTGAGCCGAGCGGTAAATCCAGCACGGCACGCAAATGCTGCTCGAACTGGCTGGTAACTGCCCCCTCAATGGTCCAGTGGCCGGAATTATGCGGTCGCATCGCCAGTTCATTGACACAAGGCCGCAGGTTGCCGTCCCGCCCGCGCGCCACGAACATTTCCACGGCAAGGATGCCCGTTACATCGAGTTCCGCAGCAATGCGCTCCCCCACCCGCTGCGCCTGGCGAGCCACGGCATCCCCAATAGCGGGAGCGGGAGCAATCACCTCGGTACAGATTCCGCCCTTCTGAACGGTTTGTACCAACGGCCAGCAACGTGCCTCGCCGGAGGGCCGCCGGGCGAGAAGCTGGGCCACCTCCATCTCGAAGGCGATACGTTCTTCCAGCAGAAGGCCGCCCGGCGCCTCCGTGAGCCACGCCTGTGCGTCGTCGGCATCGTGGATAAGCATCACGCCCTTGCCGTCATATCCGTCACGCGGCATCTTGAGAACGCCGACGCCACCGAACTCCTCCAGCCCTCGCGCAACGTCGGCTATGGATTTCACATTGCGCCAGCGTGGCTGTGGTACTCCCAATTCGTCCATCCGCTGCCGCATGGCTAGCTTGTCCTGCGCAAAGCGTAAGGCATGTGGACAGGGTCGCACCGGCACCTGCGTAGCCGCTTGTGCGAGGATCTGCTCGGGCACGTGCTCGTGCTCAACAGTGATGACATCCACATCTTGAGTCAGTTGGAGCACGCCCGAGGCGTCGTCGGCCTCGCCAAGGCGTGCATGAGGGATGACTTGCCCCGCTGCACCATCCAGCGCCTCAACTAAGGCATGGAGCTGGATTCCGAGCGCCGCTGCGGGTTCCTGCATCATACGGGCCAGCTGGCCGCCGCCTACAACTCCCACCGCGGGCGCCGCCGCTTCAGCGCCTGTACCTACCACATGACGCACGAGTCACTCCTCACCGTGTTGCATCGGTCGCATGCCACAACCGCGCCTAGCCACTACACTGATAACGTGCTTCACCCTAGTCATCTCGTCCACCGCCTCCTCAAAGGCCAGTCACCACGCGAATGGTTTGTTGAGTTTGTGCGCTTCTGCGTCGTTGGTCTGGGGTCGTATGTGGTTGATGTCGGCCTCTTCAACCTGCTTGCACACACCGGCCTCGTACACCTGCCGGGCGACCAGTCCATGACTGCCAAAATCATCTCGGTGAGTGTTTCCGTCGTATTCTCCTGGATGGTCAACCGCATGTGGACCTTCGGAGATCGACGCATGGCGAACAAGACCCGCGAGTTCACCATGTTCGTGCTCGTCAACATCGGTGGAATGCTCATTGCCCTCGCCTGCCTCGCCTTCTCACGCTATGGTCTCGGGCTGCGCAGCCAATTCGCCGACAATATCTCCGCGAATATCGTCGGCCTGGCCCTGGGCACAGCCTTCCGCTATATCATGTACCGCTACGTCGTATTCTCCGGTCAGCACGATAACCAGGATGCCACTGTTCCCACTCGCGCCACCGATGACGACGACTATGCGGACGGGGGCGGTGCTACGGGCGAGAGCAGGGCCGGTAATGACTGCGCCATGTGCGAGAGCGATGCCGGAGCTGGTGACGCCACTGGCAGGAGCGATGCCGGTGATGACGGTGCTGCGGGCGACGGCCGTCCGGACGACGACGCCAAAGAGGCCTATGAACCCGTCCCCGCCGTCTGACCCGGCGGTTGTCCAGTTCGCTGGCCCTTAGACTCGGCGGACGGTGTCCAAATCCCGTCCAAACGACTCGGGCGGGACGCAGTGGCCGTTGCAAATCCGCGTGATTCCGCCATTTTTAAATTGGAGCAATTCCACTTTACTGTCGTTTGGACGGGATTTTGACACTTCCAAACCGACGCAATAGCACCACGCGAACCGAGCGCAAGAACACCACGCAGTCCATGCGAACCGCCGCATCATGCAGTCCGGTCTATTGCGCGGGCATGCGCCGCAGTTCCACTGCCTCAATACGCCCGATCCCCTGCAGCTCGGGGGACCCGGCCTGAACCAAGGTGTAGCGTCCTGGTTTCACCGCTCGCAGCAGATTCGCCGTATTTCGATCAGTCAGCACGGAACCGGTATCCGCTTCATCCACCAATCGCGATGCAAGATTCACCGTGGGCCCGAAAATATCACCGAACCGCGACACCACGCCGCCCCACACCAGGGAGGCCCGCACCGGAAGCATGCCGGGCACCTGCCGCAGTTCCTCCACAATCGAGCTAGCGACCTCGGCACCAACGACGACGTCGTCGGCAATGAACAAGAAGGCGTCGCCGATGGTCTTGACCACGCGGGCGCCGTGAGAAGCGATCACGTCGCGGCACGTGTATTCAAAGGTCTCAATCAACTCGATGAGCTCCGCCGAGCCAATCTCATTGGAGCGGTTCGTGAAGGCCACCATATCGACGAAGCCGACCGCGCGTTGCAGTTGCAGATCATCCGCGTTGGAGAGCTGCATTTCCGATACTTCGGCCTCGGAGCGTCGCAGCAACGAGGCAAGGTGGCGGCGCCAGGCGTAATTCATTTGCATGCGCAGGAAGTCTTCATAATCACCGAAATGGTCCAAGATCCAGAAGCGGGCCGATATCCCGTCCAGTTTCAGTTCATTCTCCGCATACTCCACTAGTGCCTCATGCTGCCAGAGCACCAGACGATCCGCCATATGCGATTCGGAGCGAATAAGTGATGTCAGCGATTCTTCGGTGAGCAGGCCCGATTCCAGAATGTCGCGGTGCTGGCGCAGCGACTCAATATCGACGTCGGCGAATACACGGTCGTTGTCTTCGTCCTCGATTGTCGGAAAGCCCATGGAGAGCCAGATACGCCGGGCGAGGCGGGTACTTATGCCCGCGATCTGGGCCGCCTCAGCCAAGGTATAGATCTCCCGACCGCCGAGCAGGCGATCAACGTGGCGCTGTACCGTGTTGCGTGAGGCCGAGGGTGTGCCGTCTGTGGCGGGCGCGTCGGGTACCGGCTGCGGCGACGAGGCCGGAGTGCCGGATGCAGATGCACTGCCGGGCGATGCCTCACGGCCGGGCACCTCACGGCCCACATCGTCCATGGTGCCGTCCATGGCGCTACTCACCACCGTTCCTCCTTCGCGTCGGCTGACTGAAGCCACAGCATTTCCGCAGGTCAAACCGCAGACACTGTAGCAGCTTGTGTTTTCGATCACAAATGAGTGTAGCGGCCAGAGCGCGCGACGTCGAGACTTTCCGGCGAATCCCTTCCATATTGCTCGCGCAGAGCATGCCCGCTGATCGGGCTGGACCATTAGGCTGGGATACATGACTGCACACGATGAAGCAACTGCACAGCCGCACACGGCACAAGAGGTGCCCTCAGCGATCGACGAGCTCAGCGAATCCTACTTCTGCGAGTTGCTCCGGCTTTCCCCCACGCTAACCACAAGCGTCGGCTTGGCGGGGGCCGATGAAGGTACTCTCGACGACTACTCGCCCGCCGGTACGGAAGCCGAACTGGCCCTGGCACGCACTACGTTGCAGTCCTTGGAGAAACTAACCCCACGCGACAGCGCCGACGCCGTGAGCGCCGCAGCCCTGCGCGAACGCCTCTCTCTGCAGGTGGAGTTCGCCGAGCAGGGGGAATCCGGCGGCACCATAGATGTCATCGCCTCGCCGATCCAGTTGGTCCGCGATTCCTTCGATCTTATGGCGCGTGACACCGCAGAGCAGTGGGTGACAATTGCGCGTCGGTTGGAAGCCGTTCCCGGTGCGTTGACCGGCTATCTGGTGTCATTGAACAAGCGTCTGGACTCCGGGCCCGCCGTCGCGCTGCGGCAGGTGGAACGCTGTGCCGAACAGTGCGACACCGTTGCCGACGCCGACCGCTCCTCCCTGCAGCGACTGGTCACAGCCGGTGCCGCCGCGCATCCAGAGCTGGCCGAACGGCTGAATGCGGCAGCCGCCACCGCACGGGCGGCTTACGGTGAGTTGGCCGAAACCCTGCGCCGGGATGTCGCACCACGGGCCACGGAACTGGACGCCGTCGGTCGTGATCGCTACCAGTTATTCTCGCGGGAATTCCTCGGCTCGACCGTCGACCTCGACGAGACCTATGAATGGGGGCTCTCCCAGCTTGAGTCCATCGTGGCCCAACAGGAGGAAATCGCCCGCGAACTGTATGGGCCCGGCGTCAGCGTGCGCGAAGCGATGAACCGGCTCGACGCCGATCCCCGCTACCGTATCCACGGCACGGACACGCTGCGCGAATGGATGCAGAAGACGTCCGACGACGCCGTCGCCGCCCTCAACGGCACCTACTTCGACATCCCGGCGGCCATGCGCCAAATTACCTGCCGCGTTGAGCTTGATGGCACCGGCATCATCTATTACACCGGCCCCACCGAGGACTTCTCACGACCTGGTCAGATGTGGTGGTCCGTCCCCTCCGGTGTGACGGATTTCTCCACCTGGCAGGAAAAGACAACGGTCTATCACGAGGGTGTTCCCGGGCATCACCTGCAGCTCGGACTGGCCACCTATCTGCGCGATAAGCTCAACCTGTGGCGCCGCCTCGGATGCTGGGTATCTGGACACGGCGAAGGCTGGGCGCTGTATGCCGAACAACTGATGGACGAACTCGGTTTCCACGACAATCCGGCAGATCGTATGGGCATGCTCGATTCGCAACGCCTACGCGCGGCACGCGTCGTTGTTGATCTCGGTGTTCACCTCGGAAAGCCCGCCGGTCAGTGGGGCGAGGGGGCTTGGGACCATGAGTCTGCCTGGCGCTTCCTGCGGGAGAACGTCGCCATGGATCCGGCATTTCTCTCTTTTGAACTGGATCGCTACCTAGGCTGGCCCGGGCAGGCACCCTCCTACAAGATCGGGCAGCGCATTTGGAATGAGCTGCGCGAAGAGGCACGTGGTGCCGCTGCGGCGGCGGGGCGCGAATTCGACTTGAAGGAATGGCATATGCGCGCACTCTCCTTCGGATCGCTCGGTTTGGATGTGTTGCGCGACGCCCTGCGGGAGGCCGAGTAATGCCCCCTGCATTGCCGCCGGAAGACGCAGGGTCTGTTTCCTCGGACCCGACAGGCGCGCTGCATCCGGTCCCAACAAACTCGGCGCCTGGTGAGCAGTCTGGATCGCTGCCACTAGTTCCTGCGCTCACCCCGTCCTTGGAACCCGCGCGCATCCCGCCTCAAAGTCCGGGCGGATTGGCCCCGGACCGTTCCACGGGCGGTCCTCACCTCTCGCTGCTGCTAGCAAGCAAATCCCCCGCCCGGCTGTCGATCCTGCGGCAGGCCGGCATTGAACCACTTGTCCACGTCTCGCATGTGGACGAGGAGTCTGTGCTAACGGGAGTGAAAGGCGGCCCTCAGCGGCAGGTACTTGTTCTCGCTACCGCAAAGGCACGCGCCGTCGCGCGGCAGCTACGCGCCGACCGGGCGGATAGCGGACAGTCCAGCATTGAGCCGACCAGTATCCAGTCGCCCGTGGCCTTGACGGAAGGGAACCCGGCAGGCGGAGCTCTCGCCGACGGCGTCGCTGGTCATTACGCATCGTTGCCCGGCCCCGCCGTCGACGAATCGCATAGCGGAGCAGGCGCACTCCACGAATCGGCGGAAAGCCGCACATCGGGTGAAGTCCGCGCATCAGGCGAAAGCAGCGCATCGGCTGAAGGCGACGTCTCCGCTGCGGGCAGCACCTCGGTTGAAGGCAGCACGCCCGCTGCAGTCAGCACAAACGCCGCACTCCCTGACCTGATTCTGGGCTGCGACTCCATGTTCGAGTTCCAGGGCAAACTCTTCGGCAAGCCGCGCAACGCCGACGAGGCGCGCGAACAGTTGCGCGCCATGTCCGGGCAGTCCGGATTCCTGTACACCGGGCACTGCCTGCTGCGCCCACAGACCGTGTTCAGCCTAAGTGCCGTCCAAGAGTCAAGCGTCCGATTCGCCCGCATGTCCGACGCCGAGATCGATGCTTATATCTCCACCGGTGAACCTTTGAATGCTGCGGGATGCTTCATGATCGATGGCATGGGCGGCCCCTTCGTCACCGGTCTGCACGGGGACTATCACAACGTAGTCGGCCTGTCTCTTAGCTTGCTGCGCAACATGCTGGCAGAGCTCGGCCTGTCCGTGGCGCAGCTGTGGACACGCCCGGGCGTGAAATCGGTTCCGCTTACGCCACGCGGCAGTGAATTCCTGCAAGACACCAGGCTTTTCAACCCCCAGCAGGATTCTGACGGCTTCGTATTTTGCGGGAACTGCAGGCAGCGGCACTGGGGTCTGGCCGGGGCAGCCGGTCTCGCCCTGTTCCGACGTCACGAAGGACGCCCGCAGGTGTTGCTGCAGTTGCGGGCGCCATGGTCTCATAACGGCGGTACCTGGTCGATCCCCGGCGGGGCATTGCGGTGTGATGAAACCCGCCAGCAGGGAGCTCTGCGCGAGTTCGCGGAGGAAACGGGTATCGGTGCGGAGCATATCGCCATTACGACCAGTTACGTCATTGATCATCAAGACTGGAAGTACACCACCTTCACGGCACAATGCCTCGACGACGTCACTCCCACGCCGAATAACGAGTCGCAGGAGCTGCGCTGGTTCGACGTCGATGACATCCCCACCGGCGTGCCGGGTACATTACATCGGCAGTTCGCAGAAGGATGGCAGACCGTACGTGGGCTCATGCCCCCAGAGGTGAGATAGGCACAGCGCACCGCCGCTACAAGACACACCGGCACTACAAGCCGGGCAAAGCACCTAATGAGATAGTCACCGCACGTCGGCGCCACTAGGCACGTCGGCACTACAAGCCGCACAAGGGAGCTTAATCAGATAGTCGCCACACACTGGCACCACAAGCACACCGGCACTACAAGCCGCACAATACGCTTAAGCCCCAAATCTGAGACGAGCGCCCGTTCGGACCGCTCACTGGTCGGCTTGTCAACGGCAACCCGGTGCAATCCGATAGGCTTGGCCCATGAGTGACAACACCGCGTGGGGCTTCGGCCTCGCAACCTCCCGCCCGGATGGCAAGGTACTGGATGTCTGGTACCCGCACCCGCAGCTCGGCAGCCCGCCTGACGACGCCCAGCCGGATCCCCTGCTGCTATCACTTGAGAGCGACGACGAGCTACGCCGCGTCCACCTGCGCATCGTGAAAACCGTCATCAACCTCGACGATGAACCCTCCAGCGCGGCTGGCGCTTACCTGCGGCTTCATTTGCTGTCATGGCGCCTAGCGCAGCCCAACAGCATCAATCTGGATGGCATCTTCTCGGTGTTGGAGAACGTGGCGTGGACCAGCTCGGGCCCTTGCTTCCTGGAAGACTTCGACGCAACTCGCATGCGCATTCGTGCCGCGCGCAACACACCGATCCGTATCCTCTCTGTCGATAAGTTCCCGCGCATGGTGGACTACGTCATCCCCTCCGGCGTGCGCATCGCCGATGGCAACAACGTGCGCCTGGGCGCCTATCTGTCGGAGGGCACCACCGTGATGCATGCAGGCTTCGTCAACTACAACGCCGGGTCGTTGGGCCGAGCGATGATCGAGGGTCGCGTCTCACAGGGCGTCGTCGTCGACGACGGAGCCGATATCGGCGGAGGCGCCTCGACCATGGGAATCCTCTCCGCCGATGAGAAAAAACGCGTACGTGTAGGAAAGAGATCACTACTCGGGGCCAATTCCGGTCTCGGTATTGCGCTGGGCGACGATTGCATTGTGGAGCCGGGGCTGTATGTCACAGCGGGCACGCGCGTCACGCTGCTTCCAACCGGAGGTGTGACTCCCGGCCGCGAGGGCTACATCCAGGAACCCGACGTCGTACCTGCCCGCATGTTGTCCGGGTTGAACAACATCATGTTCCGCCGCAATTCCACCTCCGGCGCCGTGGAGGCATTACCGCGCCCAGGCGCGAACGGTAGCGAGCTCCAGGCGCTTATGCAGACCAGCTGACGGGCGCGGAGCGCGGCTGGGCCGCGTCAGCCCATAGGGCGCGGCTGGGGCACGGCGGCTCGCAAGAGCTTCTAGCACACCGGCCCGCAAGACGCAGGCCTGCAAGAAGTGGAGGGTTTTTCAAGAAACAGAGGAAAAATTCCGACACTTCTCCACAAACCCTCCACTTCTCGCCCGCACCCGCTGCCGGGCGCGCCCACGCCCCACGCCACGGGCGGCAGGTTCTCTCTACAGGCGCTTGATATCCATGTCGAAGGTCAGCGCCACGTCGTGCAGCTTGGCACGGCGGTTACGCGGCACCCAATCGCGCTTCTCGATTCCCACGTACACCTGCCGCGGGCGCCCGATGCGCTGCGTCGGATCCGTGATCATCTCACGGTACTGCGCAATCCAGCCGGGCAGGCGGCCCAGCGCGAAAAGCGGCGTGAACATCCGGGGCGGGAAGCCCATTGCCTGATAGATCAGACCCGAGTAGAAATCGACATTCGGGTATAGCTTGCGCTCGATGAAGTAGTCATCCGCCAGAGCCGTCTCCTCAAGTTCCTTGGCGATGTCGAGCAGCTCGTTGTCGCCGCCCAGGCTCCCCAACACCTCGTCTGCCAGCGACTTCACTACACGAGCACGCGGATCGAAATTCTTATAAACGCGATGGCCGAAGCCCATCAAGCGTACCTTGTTCTCCTTGTTTTTCACCTGCCGCACGAACTCGGCAACACTGATCCCGGAATCGCGAATCTGCCCGAGCATGCTGAGCACCGCCTCGTTCGCACCGCCGTGCAACGACCCAGACAGTGCACCGACGCCGGCCGCCACCGAGGCATACATATTCGCCTGGGACGATCCCACGAGGCGCACCGTCGACGTCGAACAGTTCTGTTCGTGATCCGCATGGAGAATGAACAGTTTGTCCAATGCGTTCACAATTGTCGGATCGATCTCCTGCATCTGATAGGGCAGGCCGAATGTCATACGAATGAAGTCTTCGGTGTAGGAACGCGACGCATCCGGGTACAGCAGCGGTAACCCGGTCGCACGCTTGGCAATATACGCGATCATGGTAGGAACCTTCGCCATGAGCAGTACCGTTGCCAAGTCCAACTGCTCCGGGTCGCGCGGATTAAGGGTGTGCTCGTAATAGGTGGCGAGGCCGGCGATGCCGGATTGCAGGATTGCCATGGGATGCCCGCCTGCCGGGAATGCTGTGAAGAATGCCTTGAAGTCTTCGTGCAGCAGAGTATGTCGCTTGATTGAACGGGTGAAATCGGCCAGCGACTTCGAGTCCGGCAACTCGCCGTACACCAGCAAATAGGCAACTTCCAGAAAAGTACAGTTCTCCGCCAGCTGCTCGATGGGATACCCCCGGTAACGCAGGATGCCGGCGTCGCCATCGATATATGTGATCTCAGACTCGCATGAGGCGGTATTAATGTATCCGGGATCAAGGGTGACAGCACCCGTCGTCGCCATCATCTTCGAGATCCGTAGTCCATCAAGGCCCACCGTCGCACCTGCGCGGGGAAGCTCCATGGCTGTGCCGTCAACTTCCAGGCGCGCTGGACGCGGGGCATTGTTCTCAGTCATTGTGACCTCCTCATTTTGCGGCTCACGCCGCTCAGACCCCGGCGGGGCCGTGAGATTTCCTCTGATGCACGATACTACGTTCCCGGCGGCCCGATCGTCGAGGCGGCAGGGATGAGACTTTGAAAGAGAACCTGCTTCAGGTTCTACGACGGCGCAGGCCGATCACTGCCCCATCCGGTCGCACGTCCGGTCATTCCGGCTTCACGACTGCGCAGGGCCCACTCAACGCGCAGCCGAGCCGGGCGGGATACTACCCCGTGGCCGCGCATTCCACGTCACTGGCACTGGTACCCAGGCGAAGCACCGCAGCACGGGTCTTCGCGGGCAATGCCCACGCTGACCAACCCCCACACCCACTCGACTGGAGCAGGATCGCGGCCCCACGCGCGTCATGCGCCGGGCGGCCTCACGCCTGAGCGCGCTCCAACTCTTCCGGCAGCAGGGGCAAGCGGCGCACGGCCTCGGCGATGGCCTCGTCATGGGCCGTCAACGCAATACGCACCCGCTTGCGCCCCGCCTCTCCGTAGAAGACTCCCGGCGTCACGACAACGCCCAGGCGGGCGCAGGCATGGACAATATCCCAGCAATCGGCGCTGCCGCGCCGGTCCGCGGCCCATAGGTAGAGTCCTGCAACGCAAGCCGGATCGTCGATGAGACCCGCCGCCTCCAACACCCCGCGCAAGGCCTCCCGGCGTCGGCTATAGACCTCACGCTGGGCCTCCATATGGGTGGTGTCATTGAGCCCCACCGCCATCGCGTGTTGCACCGGTGCGGGCATCATGAATCCCGCGTGCTTACGAATCTCGGTGATTGCGGCAATGCGCTGCGGGTCGCCGGCTAGAAATGCCGCGCGATATCCCGCCAGGTTGGACTGTTTGGACAGGGAATACAAGCTGAAGATGCCCCGGTAGTCGCCGTCGCACACGCGCTGGTCAAGTATCGACGGCGCCTCGGGAACCTCCCACACCAGTTCCGCGTAGCATTCATCGGATGCCACTACTACCCCACGCGCACGCGCCCAAGCCAGTATTCTGCGCAGTTGCTCCACATCGAGCACGTGCCCGTTCGGGTTTCCGGGAGAATTGAGCCACAGCATGGAGATGTTCTCGGGCCACGAGTCCGGGTTCGCGTCGGCGTCAATCGGGCAGGGCGTAGCACCCGTGAGGCGAGCACCGACGTCGTACGTCGGATATGAGGTCTGCGGGAAGGCGACGACGTCGCCATTTCCCAGGCCGAGCAGAGACGGCAGCAGCGCGACCATCTCCTTGGAACCAATCGTGGGAAGGACGCCGAGGGTGGCACCTGCGTCAACGCCGAGAGAGGCGCCGACAGCGACGCCGAAAGATGCCCCGGCAACAACACCGCGCCGTCGAGCCAGCCATTCATAGATCGCCTCGCGCAGTTCCGGACTGCCAATTGTCGCGGGATAGCCGGGCGAGTCGCTTTCCTCGCGCAGTGCCTGCTGGATGATCTCCGGCACCGGGTCGACGGGCGTGCCGATCGTCAGATCGACCAAGCCTCCCGGGTGAGCGGCGGCGCGCTCACGCACCGGAAGCATTGAGTCCCAGGGAAAGTCGGGAAGTCGGGAGGCATCTAGAGGCATCGTTACTCGCTGGCGTCACGCGGGGGCAGCCCCGCAACGTAGGGGTGATCTTTGCCGGTGGGGCTTACGGCGGCGGCGCCGCCCGGTGAGCCGAGGTCGTCGAAGAACTCGGCGTTCACTGACTTGAACACCGACCATTCTTCCGGCACATCGTCCTCGTAGTAAATGGCCTCAACGGGGCAGACCGGTTCACATGCACCGCAGTCAACGCACTCATCCGGGTGTATGTAGAGGGTTCGCTCGCCCTCGTATATGCAGTCCACCGGGCACTCATCCACACACGCCCGGTCTTTCACGTCCACACAGGGCAGGGCGATGATGTACGTCATATCCCAACTCCTTTTCTACGGATATCTACGTGTTTATTATCGCTGGTTTCGCATGAGAACGCGAGAGCCAATATAACCCTGCTCCGCAGGCCATTGCCAGCTCGACCCGTCGGAGTCAGCCGCCCGTTCAGCCCGCCAGAGCCCACCTGCCAGCGTGAACCCGCTAGCCCGGCCCCGCCAGATTGAACCAGCCCGTTCAGCCCGTCGGACTGCAGACGACGGCGTCAACGGGAGCGTAGGTCCACGCGTAGCTCGACTCCTCTTCGACCTTACCCTCGCGTGCCACGGTCCGGCTCACCGTCACCGTGAAGCCGGAGCCGCCGGCACCCGAAGGCACACAGTCTGCAGCCGGATTGTAGCTGGTACTGGGCGCCACATAGGCGTAGGGATCGGAAGTCGACGTCGTGACATCCCAATACTTCGTCGACCACAACTGCGAGTGCACCTGCCCGTCGGCAACCCAGGTATCGATCACGGCGCCGTAGGGGGTGTTATTGGTCCACTTCATATCGATCTGCCCTTCCCACAGTGTGGCCTCACGGCCCATGGGATAGCGGGAGAAGTACTTGGAATGCGGTTTGTGCTCCACGTCTGTGAACCCCGCCAAATAACCAATGTTGAAGGTATTGGTGGACAGCTGGGAAAGCCCTCCACCCATGGCGGTGGAGTTGAAACCGTCCGCCACCACACCGGAGGAAACGAATCCGTGTTCAGCATCGATCGGACCGAGCGCGTCCAACAGCGAGAAGGTCTCACCGGGCATCACCAAGGTGTTGGTGATCTTCGCCGTTCCAACCTCCAGGTTGGTGGTCCGCACAGCGTCGTTGGTCAACGGGGTCTCAATCTGGGAGACCACTTCCGTCACGCCCAGCGCTTCGGCATCCGCCGTGCTGAACTCCGCCTCCACTTCCTTGGTTGGTGCCTCAACCGTGCGGTTTCCGGAAGAAACCGCCGTGACCGCATCGACGGCGAGTTGCTCGTCGTCAATGCCCACACCGTTTTCCGACGGCGTGATCGTGGGAGTTGTGTGGTTGGCAATCTCAATGCGTGCATCCGTACCGGGTGTGAGAATATCGGGAACGGTTTCACGGACGATGTCTCCGAGCTGCTCCGAGTCCAGCTCCAGGGCGAGTTCGCCGTCGTTCTCCGTGAAGCTCGCTGCGGCCGCCAACTGCTCTGGCGTCAACTCGACGAGCTTCTCCTGTACGGTAACGGAGAGCTTGTCTGCAACAAGCGGCTCGGCGAGTTCAGTGAGAGCTTTTTGCGCCTTCTCGTCATCAATGACCGGATCAATCGTGGATACCTCAAGATTGATCGGTTGAGTCACGGTGAGCGCATCCGTGGAGAACACATCGCGCGCGGCTTCACGTTCCAGCGCAATTCCCCGTTCCGACGGCTTGACGCTAGGCGTGGTGCCATCGAACACGATGTCTGCGTTGACGGCGTCCGTGTCAGTCTTTTCGGCAAGATCGTCGACGACGGAGGAAAGCTCAGCCTCATCAACGGTCAAGACCGGTTTAACGTTGCGTCCCCCGGCGATATGCGCCCACAGGCGGCGGGGGTCCAAAGAAAAACCAACGAGTGAGTTGAGGGTGCCTTCTTTGTCCAGATCGAGTGAGTATGAGGCAGGATCAACCGTGTAGCTTTCACCGGCGACGGTTACCTGAATCGGGTCACCAAGCTTTTCGCGCAGCGGCTCTTCCAGGGCGGTTGCCGCTTCACTGCGCGTCATACCCGAAACGTCAACGCCAACCACTTTTGTACCAGCCGGAATTCGCTCCGCGAAGTAGTATGCCGCCCCCACATAAGCTCCGCCCAAAAGGATGACTGTTGCTGCGGTGATCCATGGCCACCGACGGCGGCGCTTCTTCACCGGCGTGCCTCCTTCATCCGAAGAGGAGCCGCTATTCTCCTGCCCCTGGGCAATTCCGGCAGAAGCGACACTGTCAGCGCCAGGTATAACTGTGGTTTTATCAGCCGCCTTCGTACTCGCACCTTCGGCGACCGCAGCGGCAGTACCTGTCTCGACTGTGGCGGTACCTGTCTCGACTGTGGCGGTACCTGTGCCATCAGCGGCGGTCGCAGCTGAACCGCCTCCGGCAATATCGGCACGCGCCCCCTCAGAGGTGGTTGAATCCCCGCCTGCAAGAGTGGCCGAATCCGCGGCAGCTTCCGCCACATCCGTGACCGTAACCTCGGTGGTAGCTGCAGATTCTGGCGCGGCGTCGTGTGGCGCCTCTTGGGTGCCCGCCGCGTCTTTTCCGGTCGTCGCGTCGTCGTCTTCCGCCACAACTAGCCTCCAACATTACTAGACATATGGCTTGATTTTACCGGGCAGATCCCTACGCTCAGGAGTTGGCGCAACCACGAGCAACGTATCTTTCGCCACATAGAAGCGCGAAAGTCTGCGACTCAAGAGTTCACCGCCTCACTCCGTGCTAGTCTGCAGCCTTCTCGCCGGAGGTCGAATCCGGCCTCCGGTATGCCAGCAGCAGGCTCGGGACCAGCGCCGCTACCGGAGCGAGAATCAACCAGAGTTGCGATACCCACTGGTCAACGCTAAGAACCGAATCGTTGACTGGCGGGAACATGAGCAGCCAAATCGTTGCACCTATCACACCCGGTGCGTACCCCAGCCATACGTAGGGTTTCTTCCATTCGAGCAGAAACCACGTACCGCTGGCTACTAACGCCGTGGCGAGCACCAGGCCGACGACGGGCAAGTCCACCGGACCACTGTGCATCACAGTGGCCAACATCCCAACCAGGAGTCCCCCGAGCGCGCCCAGGACGATCTGCAGTACCTTCACATTCTCTCCTTCTCCGGCCAGCCTCCACTGTAACCCGACCGTGTGGTAGCACTAGCACCGATTGCACCCACTCATCACCGATGCGTTGCACTCATAGTGGCACCTGTACTCGAGCGCGGCGGACTGATTTCGTCATGGGACGCAAACCATCACTAGTGACTCGGTTACCCGAGAGCAATGGGGATGATTGCCATGACGACCAGCCACACGGCTCCCGGCTCAGTGCCCTCCCCGCCGATGGCGGGCCGCCTGCTTGTAACGTTCGGTTGAATCGAGGATCACCTTACGGATTCTAACGGCCTGCGGGGTGACTTCAATGCACTCATCGTCGGCAGCGAACTCGATGCATTCTTCCAGGGTCAGATGCCGCGGCGCCTGCAGCTGCTCGAACACGTCTGCCGTCGAGGAGCGCATATTGGTCATTTCCTTGGCGCGCACCACGTTGACATCCATATCCTCATCGCGCGGATTCTCACCCACAACCTGCCCTTCGTATACCTCCTGCCCCGGTTCGATGAAGAAGGTGCCGCGGTCCTCCAGCCTCTGAAGCGCGTACGCCGTCGCCTGCCCGGCTCGATCAGAGACCAGGGATCCGGTGGCACGCGAAACAATCTCCCCCATCCAGGGGGCGTAGCCGTCGCTGATCGACGAGGCGATGCCGGTGCCGCGAGTGCGAGTCAGGAACTGGGAACGGAACCCGATCATGCCTCGCGCGGGAACGACGAACTCCAGGCGAACCCAGCCCGAGCCATGATTGGACATAGTGTCCATGCGCCCCTTGCGTGCGGCCATCAACTGCGTGACCGCACCCAGGTACTCCTCCGGCACATCAATAGTGGTGCGCTCCATCGGCTCACAGAGCGTGCCATCAATGGTGCGGGTGACCACCCGCGGCTTGCCGACGGTAAGCTCAAAACCCTCTCGGCGCATCTGCTCCACCAGGATGGCCAAGGCCAACTCGCCGCGGTCCTGTACTTCCCACTGGTCCGGTCGGTCGGTTGGCAGTACGCGGATCGACACATTTCCCACCAGCTCGCTATCCAGCCGGTCCTTGACTTGCCGCGCGGTGAGCTTGTGCCCCTTCTCGCCACCCGCCAGCGGGGAGGTATTAATACCGATGGTCATGGAAATGGCCGGATCGTCCACGTGGATCAGCGGCAGCGGGCGCGGATCCTCCGGGTCTACCAGCGAATCTCCGATAGTGATCTCTGCAATCCCCGCCACAGCAACAATGTCACCGGCACGCGCGGACTCCGTCGATTCCCGTTCGAGGCCGCGGGTTGCGAGGAGTTCGGAAATATGAACCTTGGTTACACTGCCATCGTGGCGTGACCACCCCACCCAGGAGCCCTTACGCAGCTCGCCGGAGTAGATGCGGGTCAGCGCCAGACGCCCGAGGAATGGCGAGGCATCCAGGTTGGTCACCTGAGCCGCCAGCGGAGCCTCGGCATCGAAGCTTGGAGCGGGAATGTAGTGGAGGATGGCCTCAAAAAGCGGCTCCAGATCGTGGTTGGCAGGTAGCTCGCCGTCGCCCGGGCGTCGAGTATCCGCATAGCCCGCCTTCGCAGCGCAGTAGATGACGGGGATCTCCAGGAGGCGGTCCAGGGCGTCGTCGTCGGGCTCCTCCAAATCGGCCATCAGTGAGAGCAGCAGGTCCTGCGTCTCGTTAACGACTTCGTCAATTCTGGCATCCGGCCGGTCTACCTTATTGACGACGGTGATCACCGGCAGGTGGGCTTCCAGTGCTTTACGTAGTACAAAACGTGTCTGCGGCAACGGCCCTTCTGAGGCATCGACCAGCAGCACGACGCCGTCCACCATGGAGAGCCCGCGCTCCACCTCGCCTCCGAAGTCGGCGTGGCCGGGGGTGTCAACAACATTGATAACGACGCCCTCTGGGGCGCCAAAAGCTGCAGCTGACGGTCCGGTGTAGGTGACGGCGGTGTTCTTGGCGAGGATGGTGATCCCCTTCTCGCGTTCCAGGTCGCCGGAGTCGAGCACGCGCTCACCCGTTTTCTCCACGGTGGCGCGTTCCCCGAAGGCGCCGGACTGCCAGAGCATGGCATCCACCAAAGTGGTCTTCCCGTGATCCACATGGGCGACAATTGCGACGTTACGCAGATCCTTGCGCGTACTCATGTAATGAACTTCCCCTCTCCACACCGTGCGCATACGCCCACGGCAGCTATCAGAGTCATGCACTCGGCGGCTTATGGGACTCGTACCCAGCACTGCCGGGCACGCACCCAGCAGCCAGCGGACTCACGTGCCGATCAGCTATCAGACTCACGCCCCAACAGCCATCGGACTCAACAGCCATCGGACGCAACGCGCCCGGCGGCACGGGGTATACGCGAGACCAGCCTGGTACCGGCAGCTCCTTCATGGGCGTGCATGTTGGATTCATAGGCATGCCAGTTCGAACGGTGCCGAGGCCGTGTCCTCTATCCATGACCAGACCACTTCCGAAGGAGCGCACAAGTCGCGTACCGATAGTACGCGATCTGGGCGCGAATGAGCATTCGTAAGGCCACATCGCCCCTAGATCACACCGATCACCCTGCTTTTATTCTCACCAACCACAAACTGGGAGCCTCCGCGAGCCGACACGGCGGATGGGCTCCTTCAAGACTCGCCTACCACAAACATCTTCTGGCTCAGACCCCTCCAGTTCAGAGCGCACCTGCAGCAAGGTTCAGTAGGAGCCAGCGTAATTCCACCGCCGCGCCGGGCCCCGTTAGACGCCACCTATTGCCCGTACCGTCACTCGTATCGCTCGTACCGCTACTCCTAAAGCGTCCAGGTACGCGCCGATAGCGCACCACTGAGCGCCGCAGAAGAACACCTGTGCGACAATCTGCACATGGCCGATGTGAAGGAACCCCGCTACGTGCTGCGCAACCGCTCCCAGATCATCAAGGGAGTTGTCCTCTGCATGATCGGCCTTGTCTTTGTGATCGCCACCCTCATCGAAGGAGCCCGGCTCGTCACCCTCATTCCCCCGCTGCTCGTGTGTGGCGGAGCAATCGGTACCGCCGCCGTGCTGTATTTCTTGCCCGCCGTTACGCTCGACGCCGCAGGCGTGACAGTGAGAAACTGGGTTCGCAGCGTCCGGGTTCCATGGTCAGAGTTCACCGGCGTAGAGAACCGTTACGACACCGCCGTCCTATCCTCGGTTCGCGGCGTACCGCATCGCGATACGGTTGCCTCCTTCCCCGGATCGGGTGGAATCACACGCGGACGCGACCGCTTGAGTGATTCGCACCCGCTCCACCGCACCGACAATGCGTCGTCACTGCCCATAGATTTCACTGCGACTTCCGGTACACATACCCGGTGGATAACGTTCCGTCAATTCCCCTCGGCACTGGAACGCTACCGCGAGAAGCACGCGCGCCGCAGCGGCGGCGCGCCGCGCGTACAGCACGTAGAACCGGTCTCCGCGGTGATCCTCGGCCTGTCCTTGCTGCTGATCGCCGCCGGGATCTGGAGCGTCGTCCTTCTGTCCGGGTAGCCAGTGCCTAGATACGCAGTTCGGAGACCTCTTCGCCCAGCGACTCCAGCAGTTGATGACGAGCCTCACGGCGACGACGTTGCTCATGCGGCTCAGGAACCGGCGCGGCCGCCAGCAGCTGCTGCGTGTACTCCTCCTGCGGGTTGTGCAGCACCTCGGTGCGCAGTCCACGCTCCACGACCTCACCGTTCTGCAGCACGACCACGCGGTGCGCGAGCATATCGATTACCGCAAGGTCATGCGAGATGAACAAGCAGGCGAACCCGAATTCATCCTGCAACTCCGAGAGCATGGTCAGTACCTGCGCCTGCACGGACACGTCCAGCGCAGATGTGGGTTCGTCCGCGATCAGCAGGCTCGGCGACAAGGCCAAAGCGCGCGCAATACAGACACGCTGGCGCTGGCCGCCGGAAAGCTCGTGCGGGAAGCGGTTGTACGTGGACTTCGGCAGACGAACGGCATCGAGCAATTCATACACGCGTTCTTGCCGGGAAGCACTGTTGCCTACTCCGTGTACAACGAGCGGCTCTGCAATGCAGTCTCCGATGGGGAAACGCGGATTCAACGAGGCCGCAGGGTCCTGGAATACAACGCCGATCCGCGCTCGCGCGGCACGTGCATCCTTCTTCGACAACGAGAGCAGATCCTCACCAAAGATCTTGATCTCACCGGCAGCCGCTGGAATCAAACCTAGGACGCACTTGCCAATCGTTGACTTCCCGGAACCCGACTCGCCGACGAGGCCGACGATTTCCTTCTCCGCGATATCTAGCGAGACGCCATTAACCGCGCGGAACGGAGCCTTGCCATTGCGCTCGTACTCAATGACGAGATCCGTGGCCTCCAGAACCTTGTTTTCAAGGTTCAGCTCCGCTTCCTTCTCCTCGCTGAAACCAAACTGTTCGCGCCCCGCACCCAAGTGCGGAACCGCCTCCAACAATCGCTTTGTATAAGGATGCTGCGGATGATTGAGTACATCATCAACCGAACCCGACTCTACGATGTTGCCGCGGAACATCACATGGACCGTGTCTGCCATATCCGCGACGACGCCCATCGAATGGGTAATGAGCAAAATGCCCGCATTGAGTTTGTCTTTCAAGGACCGAAGAAGATCGAGGATCTCCGCCTGAACCGTCACATCGAGTGCGGTCGTGGGCTCGTCGGCAATAATCACCTCGGGATTGCAGGAGATCGCAATCGCGATAACGACGCGCTGTCGCTGACCACCCGAGAGCTCGTGCGGATACTGGCTCATGCGCGCCTCGGCGTCGTCAATGCCGACCATCTTCAGGAGTTCGATCGCCCTCTCGCGCGCCTCCTTGCCGAAGGCCAACCCGTGGATCTCCATGGATTCGGTCATCTGCCGCCCGATGGTCAACACGGGGTTCAGAGCCGTCATTGGCTCCTGAAACACCATCGCGACGTTCCGTCCCCGCAGATTGCGCAGGCCACGCGAAGACATGCCCTGCACTTCCCGACCGGCGACGACGATCTCACCGGTAATCGTGGCGTTGCGCGGCAGAAGCCCGAGCGCCGTCGTCGACGTCACCGACTTGCCCGAACCCGATTCACCGACCAGGGCAACAACTTCGTGCGGATGTACCTCGAGGCTCACTCCGCGCACAGCATGCACGCGGCCGAACTCTGTCTTGAACTGGACATCGAGTTCGTCGAAGGAAAGAATCGGCTCCTCGGAGCGAGCATGCACCTTGACAAAGGCGTTCTCTCGGCCGTTCGCCTGCGTCGCAGCGCCTTTGTTCTCCTCGGACGAGGCATTTGCCGCGGCAGGCTCCGCACCAGCGCCCTCCGGTTCAGCTGGCGAATCTGCTGCTGGAGCCGCATCCGCCGCGTTCCCCGTGGCGTCCTGTTCACCGCGAGTCTCTTCCACCTCGTGCGAGTCTTCAGTATTCGAGTTGGTCATCTCAGCCAACCTTTCCCTTCTGGCGCGGGTCGAAAGCGTCACGCAGGCCGTCACCGATGAAATTCACGGTGAGGGCAATAAGCAGAATCATGGCTGCCGGGGCGAAGAAGAGCCACGGACGGGTGGAGAACGTTGTCTGATAGGTGGAAATGAGCAAGCCCAACGATGTATCAGGCGCCCTCACACCGAAACCGAGATAGGACAGCGATGTCTCCAGCAGAACCGCTGAAGCGATGGACAGTGTCGCGCTCACAATGATCGTTCCCAGGCAGTTTGGGAGGATATGCCGCAAGATAATACGTGGCGCGGAAGCCCCCAGTGCGTGCGCGGCAGAAACGAACTCCCGCTCACGCAACGACATCACCTCACCGCGAACAAGGCGAGCCAGACTTGTCCACGAGAGCAGTCCCAACATCACGGCCATCACCATCACGCCGTGGCTACCGGTGATTTGCCCTACGACCGCGGCGAGCACAAGCAGCGGGATAACAATGAACAAGTCGGTCAGGCGCATCAGGATACTCTCCAGCCAGCCCCGGAAGTAGCCGGCCAAAGCCCCGATGACTGTGCCGACAAGAGTACCGACGATTCCCACCACAAAAGCGATGATGATGGAGATCTGCGTACCGCGCATAACAAGCGCGAAATAGTCCTTACCGACATTGTCCTGCCCGAAGGGGTGTTCTCCCAGGTGGAACCAGCCGATAGTCGGTGCACCGCCGTTAATGGTTGGCGAAGTCTGCCGATAGCCGTACTTCCACCAGCCGGGAATCGGACCAATCCCGATAGAGGTGAAGGCTAGAAGTACAGCAAGTACGAAGAGAATCAGCGAGATCATCGCGGCGCGATGATGGAAGAAACGTCGACGTACGAGCTGTCCCTGAGAGTACGACTTGTCGGTTGTCTGATCGAGTACTTCATCATCAATCTCAACGGCGTCAAAAAGCTTCTCGTTTGTAACCGACGCCGAGTCATGCTCACTCATGCGCACCTCCTAAGAATCGAAACGGACTGGGGTGTGTAAATCATCAAGCTCACCGCCTAATCCGTGGATCGATGTACGCGTACGCAATATCAGCGAGCATATTCATGACAACTGCCGCAGTGGCAGTCACAGCGAAGAATGCCATGACCGGGGCCGGGTCAATCTGCCGCAAACCCACGGCGAAGAGTTGGCCCATCCCTTTCCAACCAAAGACGTTCTCGGTGATAACTGCACCACCTATAAGGCCGGCGAAATCGAATGCCACAATTGTCGTGATTGGAATCATGGCATTTCGGAAAGCATGCCGGGTTATGACCATGCGTTCGGGAAGCCCTTTGGAGCGTGCGGTACGCACGTAATCCTGCTCAAGCACCTCCAGCATGGAAGAGCGAGTGTAACGCGTGTACGCGGCAACCGACATCAGGGTCAAGGAAATCGTCGGCAACATCAGATGCGTCGCATTGTCAAGAACGCTGTACCAGAAGTACTGAGATCCGGCAAAGTTCGGAGTTTCTGAACCAATGGTTGAAACCGGTCGTCCACCGACCAGGCTGACGTAGTCCGGCCAGTAACGTGCCATGAAATCGATGATTATACCTACGAGAACACTAACCGCAGTCCAGATACACGCCCAGACAACCGAACGCTTCGCGTAGCCGCCAAACACCAGTCCGATGACCACAGCAATGGCAACGCCGACAGCGAGGAGGATGAACATGAAGCCCCATGTCGGATCCCACAACTGCCCTTGCAGCGCCACCGCGATAGCGATCATAACCGCCGCCGTTCCAAGAGCCGATAGCAGTGCCCGACGGTTCGCAAGGCCGGTAAACAGCGAAGTGAACATTACCGCGCCAGCGATACCAACGATGACTTCAATGACATATCCCGACGTGGGGTTGTTGAACCAGCGCGTCATCGAGACGTACTGCATAATGCCGAGTACCAGCGCGAAAGATACCCCAAAGGTGAGCATGCGACGTTTGGAATCTCCCGCAAATAGGCCCTGTGTAAACGCCGCGAAAAGTAGGGCGACGATTATCGATGTGAGCAGCGAAATCGTCGGATCGCTCAGCCAGTTGTTAAAGCGAATTGCGCCATACTCCTTCAGGAGCACCGCGAAAACAAAGGATGGCAGAGAGTA
Organism: Actinobaculum sp. 352; assembly: GCF_003957265.1. NCBI lineage: Bacteria > Bacillati > Actinomycetota > Actinomycetes > Actinomycetales > Actinomycetaceae > Actinobaculum > Actinobaculum sp. 352. The sequence goes on from NZ_RQSN01000002.1 coordinate 133,880, forward strand.
GAAGACAAAGGCGAGGAAGGTGATCGTGTAGTCGGTGCCCGAGTACTGGCGAACTGCTGTCATCACGCCGAAGAAGATGCCAAGAATAATCGCCAAAATCGTAGCGAGAAGAACCAATCGAATTGTGGAACCCAAGGCATGGCCGAGCAAGGTGTTGACGCTCTGCCCCGAGCGGTTCACACCGAAATCACAGGAGCCACGCAAACATCCGCTAACTCCGCGCAACCAATTCCAGTAACGCACGTACCAGGGATCGTTGAGATGCATAATGGCCGCACGCTGTGCCATAAGGTTCTCGCGGTTCTTCGCGCTGGACTCGCGCAGATCAGCGAGTGGGTCGCCCGAATTAATCGTCAGGACGAACATAAGCACCGATGCCAGGAAAAGGATGACAACGGAGATCCCCACCCGTTTGGCAATGAATCTAAACACTAGACGAACTTCTTTCCTCACGCGCCCGGCAGCACACGTGTTGACCAATCAGTCAGTATCCCAAATGGCCCTTACGCCGGGCAGATCGTGACCGACCGTCGTAAGCGACCTAACTTTACACGCTTGATCTGCGTGCGAGGCGTATTGGCGGGAGATGCTTGACGGAGATCACAGTGGCGAGACAGACGCATAGCCTGTCCCGCCACTGTGCGGTCACAGATCTGTTGTTAACCCAACTGGTACTACTACCAGGTCCACTTCTCCGCGTTCCATACGACACCCGACTGCGTCACGTTACGCTCAACGTTCTTCAGTCCATTGGTATGCCCAACGATGCCAGGATGCTGATACAACGGGATATTGAAGAGGGTATCCCACTCTTCTTTCTCGATGATCTTCTTGGAAGACAGCCACACCTCAGGGTCGACAGAGGTCAGGACCTTGCCCCACTCCTCGTCCACGGTGGCGTTGGAGTAACCTCCGAAATTCTGCCCTCCGGTCGTCATCTGAATATTCGCACCGGAAACAACCTGACCGGAGCCGCTCCACGCGAAGAGAGCCACATCGTATGCTCCCTGATCGAGTTCACCGCCGGCGTCAAAGAAGGTGCTCGACCCAGCATCCTCGATTGTGAATCCTGCTTCCTCGCAGGAGGAGCGGATGAGATCCACCGTGTCGCTACGACGCTGATTCGGGCTGGAGTAGCCAATGCGCACCGTCGGGTTGGAAACACCGGACTCGGCAACCTTCTCCTTCGCCTTGTCGATATCGACCGTGTCGTAACGGCCGTCATAAGAAGTCTCCACGACCTCGTCATAGTCGTCGTCGGTCGGGAAGTACTCGCGGGCATTCATCACAACGGCATCACTGTTCAGCGGTTTGATCAACTGATCAACGATGTCCTGGCGCGGCACGCAGTATGCGAATGCCTCACGCAGCGCCTGGCCGCCTTGCCCCTCGGAGAATACCGAGGTATCGGCGAAGTTGAAATCAAGATGCTCCCAGATCATGGTGGACCCCTCAAGCACGGTGACGTTGTCCATGGCGTTGAGCTGATCCAGCGTATCCTGCGTTGCCTGCGGCTCAATGACGTTCACGTCGCCGTTTTGCAGCGCCTGCAGCTGACCTTCGGGCGCAATCTGCTTAATCACTAGTTCGTCAACACCAGGTGCTTCTCCCCACCAGTCGGGGTTCGGAACGAGGGTCACGTATTCGCCGGCCTTCCAGCCGCCTTCCTTGTAGGTGAAAGGGCCCCATGACGGAGCTTCATCACTGGACTGCAGCTCACCCGGGTTCTTGGCGATCCAGTTATTCCATTCCTCAGCGGCCTGCTGGGCGACCTCGAAATCCTCATTCTTGAAGGCCTCGAAAAGCTCTTCCTTCGTCAGACCGACCTTATCGGCGATGACGTGGGAAGGCATTGCACCGCTGACCACCAGTTCCCAATCCGGGTTCGGCTCGGAGTATGTGATGGTGAACTCGCGGTCACCGGCCTCGCACTGCGGACCGTCAGCGACCGGATTGGCGTAGGACTCAGCATCCGAAACATTATTGAACAGCGACTCCGCATTACCCGCATCGTCTACATTGCCAGCGGCAACTTGGCCGTCCTGAATCCACTTCGGGTTCTGACTCACCCAGTCCATGTAGTAGTCTTCACAGGTAATCGGTGTGCCACCCTGGTATACGGCCTTCTCGTTAATCGTGTACTTGACGGTCAACGGATCTTCGGAGAGCATCTCGTAGTCACCGAGGTCAGTGCCGTGTACCCAATTGCCCTTGGAATCAAAGTATCCGAAGCCGGGCATCATCCGGTCGTTGATGGCCGAGTTGCCAGTGGAGTACGTGGACGAAAGCCGGTTGTTGTAGCCGGCGTATTCATCGGCGCCGGTCGTAAAGGCGACAGTGCTGGCCGAGCCGCTGTCCACGGTTGCCTTCTTGCCACCATTGTTGTCATTGCTGGAGCTGCAGGCACTCAACGCGAGCGTGGCCGCGGCGCCTAGAGCCACCAGTGAGTAGATTCTCTTCATGGAATCCCCTTCTATCCATACTAGGGGGAGCTTGGCGAAGAACAGTCGGCAGGCGTCCGAACTCCGGCTCCCCAGCATCCGGGCCTAGTGCTCCAGCCCGTACGCGGTCTCCCGATCATATACCGTGATTCTTGATATCTCGGAATATGGAACTAATGTGGACAGCTACCGCTGCGGATATGCCACCTGTTGTGGAAACCAAAAGACCGGCGCGCCACCGGGAATTACTGCCTTTCCATCGACGTCGTCCCGCTCTCGTGTGCGGGAGAATCTCTGAGTGTAAGATCATCATTCAGCGAAACTTCCTCGCCCGGCGTAGCGGCAAATGGCTCGGGAGACGCCGTTACAGCGATGTCCGCAGCCGCGATACCCGCAGTACTCCCAGCTTGTTCAAGCGACTGCAGCGGAGGAACATCAAGCAACATGGCGCGCACGGCCGCCCGATCCACGACACCTTCCTCACCGGCAGGTATGGTGTCTACCACAATAACGCGCCGGGGAAGCTTGTACCCCGCCAGAACCTGGTCGGCGAAAGCCAGTAGGTCGGACACCTCCGGCCGGGGACTACCGCTATCGACCGTAATAGCAGCGGCAACGCTTTCACCCCAGATTGCATCCGGTACACCACACACCACCGCCTCGGTGATGCCGGGGTACTGGATGAGTACATCTTCCACCTCCGCGGGAAGCACGCTCTCACCGCCGGAGAAAATCACCTCCGAATAGCGCCCGGTTATGGTGACGACGCCGTCGGACATCTGCCCCAAATCGCCGGTGCGAAACCAGCCGTTGGGGAAGGTAGCCCTGCTATCAGCATCGTTATGCCAGTAGCGGGCCGCCACTGCCGGACCCTGGACGTCGACAACACCCACCTGTCCTTCTGGCAGGTCCTCGCCGGTGCGCGGATCAACGATCCGCATCGCAACATGCGGGAAAGGCCTGCCCACCGCGCCCGGATACTCGGCACAGTGTTCAAATGGTAGGTAGGCGATCGCGGCGGCTGTTTCAGGTAGTCCCCACACCGGCAGGGGGCGCAGGTGCCTGCTGGCAAGCCTTCCTAACAGCGGAGGCGGAACATGCGTGCCACCCACCAATGGCAGGCGCCAGGAACTGAGGTCACGCGTCGCAAAGTCCGGGTGCCCGGACAGCGCCAAGTACATGGTGGACATACCGAAGAACACAGTCACCCGGTGCGCTTCGATCATCTGTAGTATGGCAGCGGGGTCGAAGTCACGGGTGATCACCACATGCCCGCCACTGGCGAATAGATCGAGTGTCACGCAGTTAAAGCCACTGACATGCGACAGTGGTGCCGCTACTAGTGCGACGTCGTCGTTGTTGTAGCCCAGGGCGTCACGGAAGTTTCTCGACCCCCACCACAGGTTTTCGTGGGTCAGTTCCGTGCCACGTGGTTGGCCGACAGTACCGGCGACGAAGAAAATATCCGCCAAGCCTTCCGGGTAGTCATGCTGGTTCAGTTCCAGGGGCCCGTCGTCGGCTCCATCTGCAATAAATTCACCATCGAAAGCGATGAGAGCAGCTGTTAGACCGAGGTATCCCACCGCCAGTCCGGGAGTCAGCGGGCCGGCTTGGACGTCGTCGTCGATGACGAAATGCATAAGCGTTCCGGTGGAGGTGAAAGACCCTCTGGCAGCTACCTCCGGCTCGCAGATCACTGTGCGGGGCGAACAGAAATCCACCAAGGCCTGCAGCTCGAACTGCGTAAGGCGGAAGGACACCGGCACCAGCACCGCGCCAAGCCGCGCACAAGCAATGTGGAAGAACAAATGATACGGCGAGTTGTGAGAGACCAGCATGACGCGGTCACCAGCGCTCACCCCCACCTGCGCCAAAAGTTGCGCAAGGCGTCGAGTGGCCGTCGCCGCCTGAGCCACTGTCCACGATTGTTGACCATAGGTCAGCGACACTCGATCCGGGTGGTCGAAGGCGGCACGGTCCAGCGTGAACGCTGCGTTGAAAATCGGAAGTTTACGCAATAGTCCAGTACCCCTTCAGAATCTCGGCGAGTGCCCAAGAATCATAAACCCCGGATATCTCTCGGGCGGAATGCATGGACAAGAGTGGAATGCCGACGTCAACGGTGGTGATCCCCAGACGCGTAGCCGTGAGTGGGCCGATGGTACTGCCACAGGGAACCGCATTGTTGGAAACGAACTCCTGCGTCGGCAGGCCCGCTGCCTGGCAGGCACGCAGCCACAATGACTCACCCAGTGCATCCGAGGCGTAACGCTGCGCGGCGTTAACCTTAATGATCGGGCCGCGTCCGAGCAGCGGATAATGGTCTGGATCGTGCTTCTCCGGGTAGTTCGGGTTTATCGAGTGCCCCACGTCAGAACTCACGCAGCTACTACGAGCAAGCATGCGATAGTACTCGTCCTCGTCGGCGCCGAACGCTTGCGCTGTGCGGCGTAGCACCGCCTCCAGCAAAGGACCGGACGCCCCCGTTGTGGTGGCGGAACCGACTTCCTCATGGTCGAAGGCCGCGAAGACGGCAATATCGCCATGCGCAAGGGGGACCGCCATGTCTGCCCCCGTGGTCGGCTGCGCGGGCCTCTGCGCATTCGTCGCCGCATTGGTGGCCGCCCCGCGACGGAATCGGCGTTTCTTATGTGTAGCCGCGGCTCCCGCGCTGATCACCGCAGCACACAAGGCCACCACGGCCGCATGTACCGAGACCAGGTTGTCCTGCCGCCCGGACGCCAGGAAGGTATTCGAAATGATCTGCGGCGCCTGAGTGTCATATGCGTACAAGTCGGTGCCCGCGATCCGGTCCGGTTCAACACCGGCCGCGCGCGCAATCACCTCGAAGAGGTCGCACTGGCCGAGTGCCCACACAGGACGAAGGTGCCGCTGCGGATCAAGAGTCAGACCATCATTCGCACCGCGGTCCAAGTGGATTGCCAGCTGCGGGATCACCATCAACGCATCGGTGCGCAGAAGGTGAACCTCGCCGTCCAACGTCGTGACTCGCCCGGCTATGCCCAACTCACGGTTCAGCCACGAGTTGCGCAACAGCCCGCCGTAGGTCTCAACATCGACCTGCGCGAAACCGTATGCAGTAGAATTCGGGTTAGGCTTAAGTTTGAAACCGGGTGAATCCGTATGGGCTCCGACGATGCGGAAAGCACTGCCGGGCCCCACTTGCTCCGGCACCCACCACGCACACAAGGCTCCGCCACGAACCAGATAATGCCCACCGGGCGTGGCATCCCACGGCTCGGTTTCCTCCTGGCGTGTGAACCCGACCGCTGCAAGGCGGCGGGCTCCCTCTTCCGCCGCGTGATACGAAACCGGGGATGCCAAGATGAATTCGGCGAGGTCGCGTGCGTGTGCCAGTCGTGCGTCGCCGTTTACACCTTGGTCGTCGCCAAAGCTCTCCATCTGAACGGCGCCAGGGCCTGCCGGGCGGGTGTTGTTGCGATCTGCCATACCGCCGTTATCGATGACTGTCGCATCGTTGCGGTCCGCATCGCGGTACGCCGCGTCGTTGATGTCCGTATTGAGACCTGCCACGTGGCCATCGAAGAAGCCCAGAGCCTCCTGCGGGAAAAAATGATTCCCTAGCCGAGAACCGCCGGAAACTGAGCGGCCATCCGCCGGGTTACCGCGAGGTCGAGCCGAGCTGCCCTGTTTGGAGCCACCTACGCCGGAGCTGTGCGCATCCGTGCTCGCGGTTGAAGCGTCGCGGTCTAGCTGCGGACCAGCCGCGAGGCGCTGTTTTCGGTTACGCATAGGGACAAGTCTAAGCGCCTCCCCTGTGCGCGAACCAGCCATGTAACGAAAATTGACTGAGTCTTGAATAGCGTTGAACATTTCCCCTCGTCCGCGGCTTTTCGGGCAGGCACGTAGTTAGTCGGGAGCTTGAGAATGTAAGTGTCTGCTCGGTGTGGGGTGCGTGATTCCGATTTGGACTGTCGGCCTCGTTGCATTGTCTAGGAAGCCATCTGTTCGTAGAGTCCTATCACATGCCCCACTCAACACCGCGAATTCGGTACTCATATGGTGTTTTAGACACAGAGTCTGATCGCCGCAGCCGCACCGCTTGCCTCCAACTCTTGACGATATCGCGCAGAGAACTCTTGCATCCTCGCCGGATCGTGGCCAAACAAACGCCGTAGTTCGGTGCTGGCAACACCCAAGTTCGTTGCTGGGGCGACATCGCGGTCTCCCTCGTCGATGTGTGCCGCTTCTTTAGTGAGCTTCTGCGACCACATCCGGTCAACCAACACTCGATAGCCGTCTGCCTGGTCGACGTCCTCGTAAACACGTTGAACGCGAAAGACTGCCATAGTCCCAGCGTACGCCCGCCCGGAACCCTGCCGATCTCAGCGGCTGTGTTGCAGCGCGCTGTCCTGCCTGGACCGGCCCGGATGCTCTCATCGCCGCGTGGCAACGCATCAGAGACTGCCGTGCCCCAGCCGAGGCCCGCCCTTGCAGCCACGGCCATCCCGCAGCCATCGCGGGCGGCCAGGTCGTAGACACGCCCGACTGCTCCGGCCCACCGCTCCCCACCCACGTCCCAACCGCTCCTCGTGTGGCAAAGCTTGCAATACCTACTAGTTGGTATTGCACGCTACTAGGTTATACATCTATGATGGAGGCATTCAATGAGCCACACAACGTCGATATGTCGATCACGAACACCGGCAGGCCGATCAGCTCGATCAGGTCGAACAACGACATTGACATGTTGATCACGAACATCGACGGGTCGATCAACAACGTTGACGGGTTGATCAACAAAAGAGAGTCCGCCAGAGAAGAAACAGGCGGACTCTCCACGAACACTGACCACGTGCAAGAGAGGAGGAACGATGGCAGGCCAAACAACGCAAGCCACACAGCTACGCAAAGGCGTGCTTGAACTTGCAATCCTTGCCCTGCTGGACAAAGAACCCACCTATGGCGGGCAAATCGTCGCCGCATTGGCGGCCCACCCCGGGCTCGACTCGGGGGCCGGAACCGTCTACCCCATCCTGACCCGGCTGGCCAAAGCCGGACTTCTCGCCACGAAATGGCAGGAGTCCCCCGTCGGACCACCGCGCAAGTACTACCAACTAACCGCCACCGGCCGCGATGCTCTCGCCGCCCAACACACCGCTTGGACGGCGATGTCATCCGCCTTAAACGCTTTACTCGGAGGTATCGATGCCTGACAACCTCAACGGACAGTTGTACCTACAAGAGCTCGATCACGAGCTGACACAACGGCGCATCGAGGAACCGCGCCGCACCGACATCCTGCGCGAGATCGAATCGCTCCTGAGCGACGGCACCACCCCTGAATCACTAGGTGCCCCCGCACGGCTCGCCGAACAACTTGCCGCCGTCGCCGCTCCCGGGGCAGAGGCTGATCCCGACGACGAAGGCAGCGGCGCAAACCCGAACCTCGATTTAAACTTCTCCGGCCTGTTCGACGCCGACGCGCGCGCCCGGCTGTGGGATCCCAGCTCCCCACGACTGTTCGTCAAGCGAGTGTTCGGCGCCGGAGCTGACCTGAACATGGGCGCGGTCGCCGTGAAACTTGGCCTGCTCCGCCCCGACGACGTCGACGACGAGGTCCTAGCAGCCATCCCCGAGTACATGCGCCGCATCGTGCGCTTCTTCCCGAGCGTGCTGGCAGCCGGAACCGTTGCCGCAACACTGACCGCACGACGACGAGGCAAGCGGCTCCCGCTGAACATCTCTCTGACGGGGAAGGTTCGTGGCACCATTGATCCAACACTCGGCACGGCCCTTCTCGGCGCAGCGAATTTCGGCACCGCCATCTGGGCGGCCCGCGAGGGGGATGATATCCGCGATGCACTAATCCGCGGATCTATGGGGAGTCTGCTGAACGCCTCACTGCTCAGCTCGGCGCTATTTGCGCTGAAGTCACGTGATGGACGCATCCATCCACTTTGGGTCCTTGGCGCCAGTGCCGCCTCCCTGGCCATCGAGCCGGTTCTCCTCATTCTGGCCACACGCTCTGGACTGCGGCACGTCACGGACGCCAACTCGGCACAAGTTCCTGGAGAGGTGCGATGAACGGACTGGACGCCTTTTTCGCCCTGCCAACCGCGGTGAAGGTCTTCATTGCCTGCTTGGCCTTGGTGCAACTGACACTGGCCGTAGTGGCCCTTGTGACCTTGGTACGCATGCCCGATTATCTAGTACCGCCAATCGGACGCACGCGGTCGTTGGACACCGGCATGCCCAGGGGTCAAAGCCGCAGGAACGGTGAGGCGGATGCGCGCGTGGATGCTGCCGAAACTCCTCCAGATACGGCATCGCAGGACAACCCTTCGCGCCGAACACGTCTGCTCTGGGCGGTCATTATTATCCTCGGTGAACTCGTCGGGCCGATTATCTTCTTCATCATGCGTTCACGCCACGCCCGTCTGGCGGCGGAGTTGGCGAACGATGCCACGGCCAAAAAAGGCCTGGGCGCCTCCTCCCGCCACGACACCCCTAGAACCACAAAAGTCGAGGCGGGTGTTTCCGCGCTGTACGACGACGGTCCAACACAGTACGACGACGGTTCCACGGCGACACATACGTCCCAGCGCCATGTCAACGAAACATTATGACAAGGCCGTGGTTGCATGCCGCAAGGAGACACGCGGCCCGGCGTCGCCTCGACGAGGCAACATGAAATGGCCATGGCCGCATGCCCAGCGATGCCACTCGCGGCAAGTTTTACTCGTAAGCGGCAAGTTCTACTCGTTGAGAGCACGAAAACACTGTGGTCACCGCACCCTTCAACAACACCTATGAATGATCCCGATGAACACTCCATACAAGGATGAGCACACACCAGAATCTCCGCACTGCGGCAGCGAGAAGGAGCACCCGTGACAGATGTAGAGTTTTCCAATGTTGCCCGCTCCTTCGGACGCGTGCAGGCGCTTGACGGCGTCAGCTTCCAGGTACCCAAGGGCTCAGTGTTTGCACTGCTCGGCCCCAACGGCGCGGGTAAGACGACGGCTTTGCGAATTCTGCTCGGCCTGGCGCGTGCCGACGCGGGAACCGTGAAGATTCTAGGCTCCCCTCCCGGATCGCGCTCCGCCCGGAGCGCCCTTGGGTATCTCCCGGATGTCCCGGCATTCCCCGAGTGGATGACGGCATACGAGTACCTGGAGTCCGTGGCGCGGCTGGTCGGCGTCCGCCCCGCCGCTGCAGCAAAGCGAATCCCGGCGTTGTTGGAAATGACAGACCTGGAGAAGGCCATGACTCGCCCGATTCGCGGCTACTCACGTGGCATGCGTCAACGGCTCGGCCTGGCGCAGGCACTGATCGGAGCACCCGAGTTGCTGGTACTTGACGAGCCTACCTCCGCGCTCGACCCGGCCGGCCGCCATGCCGTCCTGGAGCTCATTGCGAGACTGAGCGAGCACGCGACAATCATCCTCTCCTCTCACGATTTGTCCGACGTCGCCCAGGTCGCCTCGCATGCGCTGGTCCTTCGTTCCGGACGCGCATTGTTCTCCGGGTCCGTGGCCGAACTACGGACGTCTGTGGGCGGGCACAGCCTGCGCATCGAGTGCTCGGATCCGGAAGCACTGCTGCCGCTGCTGCGCGCCGAACCGTGGTGCCGGTCCGCAATTCGGCAGGGTACGGCTGTCCTCGTCCGAATTGCCGACGCCGACTCCGCTGCCACACTTTGCCGCGAGGGCACCGAACCGAGTGGTTCGGATCCGGGCGATCGGCGGACCAGCGCATTGGAGCCACGCGATTCCCGATCAGGTGACTCGCCAGGATACGGTATGCGGTCAGGGAACGTCGGCCCGCGCAAGGCAAGGCAACAGGACTCATCTCCGTACGACCGGGAACCGAGCTCTTCACCATCATGCTCGTCGCGGCCGGACTCGTCACCATCATGCTCGTCGCGGCCGTACTCGTCACCATCATGCTCGTCGCGGCCGTACTCTTCGCGCACCGGTGACTCGTGTTGGCGCGAAGCGGCGCAGCGCATACCGGCGCTTATCACGGCCGCAAACCTCGCCCTTTATTCACTCAGTTCCGAGGCCCCCACCCTCGAGGACGTCTTCCTTCACCTGACGGAGCAGCCATGATTGGATTCCCCGCCCTGTTTCACACCGAGCTGAATGCTGTACGGCGTACCTGGCTCGGGCGCGTCATGCTCGGCGTTTTCCTCGCCCTAGCCGTCATGTCCATCCTCATTGGGCGTTTCGGCCCCGAGTTTACCGAAGCCGTTATGGGCGACGCCTACGCGGGAATCGTTCCCGCTGCGAGTTGGGCTGAGACCTACGCGCAGTGGACGAAGAACCTGGCACAGCTAGCTATGATCGCCGTCATCGTTTCGGCGGGTGGGTCGACGGCGAGCCTCGTCTCGTCCGGCCGCGCTCGCCTACTCGCCGTGCGCCCAGCCGACCGTTCGGCCCAGCCGATAGCGGCCTTTGCCGCACGGGCGGTGGTACTCGTCGTCGGATGCATGTGTGGCGTGGCACTGTTGTACAGCCTGACTCGCCTTGCTTTTGCCGATGCTCCATTGCGCCAACTCCTCTTGGCGAGCGCGGCCTGGGTAGTAACTGCACTTGTATTCCTGGCACTGACCTGTGGCCTGTCCGCAGCGGTGTCCTCACCCGGCGCCGCAACCGGATGCGCCCTGGGCTGCTACGTGCTCTGCGCAGCGTTGAGTGGATTCGCACCCCTGGCGAAGTACACTCCGCTCGGGCTTATCGGAGCGCCGAATACGCTCGTCGGCGGCGGGACTGCGGCGTTGGCGGTGCCCGCACTAACCGGGTTACTTGTTGCTTGCTGCGCACTTACCATCGGTGCACATGCCTTCGCTCGGCGAGAGTTGTAAACTCCAAGCCGAGGTCTTCGCGACCAGGTGAAGCTGCTGGGCCCCGCGAACCTGCGAGGCCCCGCGAACCTGCGAGGCTCCGTCGACCTTCAGGGCCCCGCGAACCTGCGAGGCTCCGTCGACTATCGAGACCGCGCAGAGCCTCGAGAAGTGTCGGGTTTTTCAAGAAACTTCGCGAAAAAACCGACACTTCTCGCCAAACCCGATACTTCTTACCGCTCTCTTTGCCTCGTCCACCCATACCACCGGCGATGCCTACGCCTTCGCTCGGCCAGGCGCCCGCTGCAACAGTCCCAGGAGCGCAGGTGGCGCAGAGCGCGTCGGCGCGCCGCGCAGAACCATACTACCTCCAGCCCAGGCACACCCAGCGGACACCGCGCGCCATGCAGAACCATACTGCTGTGCACACAAGTGCTCTGGTTGCTGCAGGACCCCTCCTTATCCCGTGAGCCAGACCACGCCGAGTGGCGTTTGGCTGCCTGTTCTCGGGCGAGCATGTCCAAATCCCGTCCAAACGGAGCAAAACTGGATTGATTCAGTTTTAGGAATGGTGGAATGGTGCGGTTTTCGTGGCCCGAACGAAGTCCACTCTGATCGTTTGGACGGGATTTGGACACGCCCCTTTGCGGAGGCACACCAAGCTCCGCATTATGGTGTCTTTGGCCACTACACACGACACATCCAAATCGCCAACAGAGGTCCGCCCACACCCGATAAGTGCGTATTCGCAAAGCGCGCCGCACCTCGCCTCCTCACCAACAGATTTTCACTCGCGCCGACAAGTTTACGTCCCTCACCGAGCGGCTTTTCCAGCTCCCCGTACGCATCAACACCTCCCCTGTTGGTTGCTGGGTTCACACCAGCCCGCACCAACTCCCCATACACATCGACACCTCCGCCTGACGTGCCACTAGGTTCCACCCCGACCGCTATCAGGTGCAGATACTCGTAAGTTGGCCATAATGGCAAATGCGGAAATTGGCGGCGATTTTACCTGGGCACCCCGCGAGGACTTCCTCCCCGGGCACTACATACCACCAACCGCTTCCCTGTGCAGCGCTACTATCGCGGCATCAACCCCCGCCACACCTTTAACCGACGTAGGCCCTACCCCAGCGCGCAAGGACCCAAATCCCTTCGGTGTTGCCGCTACCCCACCCGCAGCACCTCCCTCACACACCACCCCACCCGCCATCAACCCACCCGCACCTGGAACATTTCACAGTCACACCGCAGTCCGCCCCAACGTTCGCACCTCACCAGGCGCCGCACCTCCGCCGCGTACCCCCTCTTCCAATGAAGCAGGCATCGCTCAACCACCCGTGTGGCCGACACGCGCCGTCGCCTCCGGCCGACAAGCGCTCAGTCTCGTCGCCAGAGCGCTGCGAGACCGTGGAATCAACCGCATCTTGGTACCCGCGTACTACTGCCTCACCATGATCGAGCCCTTCCAACTCGAAGGCATCAGCATCCAGCACGTGCCCGTCGGCACCGATCTACTACCGGATCCAGCCGCACTCGATAGAGCAACCGAACGCACCCCGGGCGCTGCGATTCTATTCGGCACAACCTGCGGTGATACCCCGTCCCCGCACTCGCAACACTCCTGAACGCGCAGGCCGAACGAGGCCGCGCCATCGTCGCCGATATCACTCATGCCGGGCCGGACACCCCGCCGCCAGACTATGCCACCTACAGTGTTCTCTCCCTCCGCAAATGGTTGCCGATTCCCGACGGCGCCTGGGCCCATGCCGCCCGGGGCGCCACTGCCCTGCCCGCGCCGACTCCGCCTGCACCAGATGATCGCGTCACCACGCTGAAGCTCGCCGGACTACGCGGTACCCCCACTCCGCAAGCCGAAGAAGCCGTTGACGCGGCCCGGGACCCAACCTCCATGAGCACTGCGGCCCGGCACCTACTTGCCGCGCTGGACATCGCCAAGATTATGAGTCGACGCCGCCGGCATGCCGCAATGCTTGTTCATTACCTGCGCGCCGCAAGCATCCCCGCCCAAGCCATCATCGCGGCCAGCGCCTACACCGTTGCCCTTCAGATGCCGCACGCCGAACAAGCGGCACAGCGCCTCGCACAGGAACATATATACACTCCGATGTATTGGCCATGCCCCAGCAGTTTCCCGCACGTGTGGCCGGAAGTGATGGCTCTTCCCGTTGACCAGCTACTTACTGGACACCTCCGGCTTACGACGTGTGGCAAGCGCTGCCGCTCAGGTCATCTCCACGGCGGTGCCTGGAAGCCAATAGTGTTGCCGTCACGCATGGCAGCGTCACGCGCGAACGATACACCACCGCCCGCACGGCAACATCACGCACAAACAGAGGCTCTCTGCACGACCGTTTCAACCGCGGTGCCTTTAGCGCCGTACCCGTGCTAGTCTCAGCACACATCCCGTGTACATGTCACCTCCGAAAGTAGGTCCTATGAAGTCTCGTCGCGTCACGCTTCTCACTGCTATGGCTGCGCTTGCCCTGACGATCTCGGCTTGCTCGAGTTCTGACCCGGCTAGTGATTCCTCCGCGTCAAACTCGACGACGCCGACGGCAACATCCTCCGCGACCTCGCCCGATCCGACCGCCCAGAACTCAGGCGCACCACAGGACTCTGCTTCACCAAACTCCAGCTCCGCGCCGAGCGGCTCTGCGACAACGGGTACCGGTGAGTCTGCTCCCATCACCTCGATTATCGATTTCACCGCTCCGAACGGCTATGAGGACTACCACTCCGACGAAAATGCTCTCAGTTTTTCGAAGGGCGCGGACCAAGCAGCTCTGATCACTGCCGATACACTCACCCTCGGAACTACTCCAGAGGAGATCGCCCGCACCTTCATGCCCTACATCACCGACAACGACTCCTTGATCGCGGAACTCGGAACAAGTGAAATGGCAGGAGAAGAAGGGGTCACTTTCACCGCTTGTGGCTTCGTCATGCGTGGCAATGGAACGCCGAACGCAGACCACATATGCGCGCGCGGCATCGTCGTCGGGCATAATGGCCAGAACACCATTGCCGTTGTTCTCACTCACAGTGACTCAGGCAACGCTCCGGAAGTGACACCGTCAATGCTCGCGGAGATCACCGACAACATTAGGTGGAAGTAAAACACCGTCTCGCCCCAGAACCGATCAGCGATGTTTCTCTACAAGGCCTTGTTCAGCTGTACAACACTGCTTCCCCGCAGGTCTGATCGGCGCCAGCGGCAGTAGCAGCACGACGACGGCTAGCAACACCGGCGCTGGCACTGCGGGGGCCAGATGGGCTATAAAGACGAGTATGAAGGCTGCCCGTCCGAAGTTCGCATACCCGTTGGGGCTGCTTGGTGCCGCCGCTCTGGTCGTATCCGCCACCTCCTGCGCCAGCCAACCGGGCACGTCTTCCACGGCAACGCACCTGTCGCCCGCTGCCACGGTGATGCCACCCGACGCAACGACATCACCGCAAGCAACGACGCTGGACCCGACCTCTGCCCAAGCCTCAGCGGCCGCATCGGACGTGCCGCTCGACACACTGCTGACTATCAACACCCCGGAAGGCTACGAGGACGCCGGCTCGGACGAGGCTACACGGGCATATATGAAAGGCGGAAGTCTGGCAGCTACCGTCACTACCGACGTCGACCTTCTCGGATCGACTCCCGAGGAAATTGCCCGGAGCTACATTGCGAGTTTTTCGCGTGATGCCAGCTCGCTTATCGAATTGGGAAGCGGCGACCTGCAGGGGGTTCCCGGAACGACGTTTAGCTTCTGCTCGGTGGAAGAGAACAGCAGCAATATGTGTATTCGCGGGATCATGGTCACCCGCAACGATGTCAACGTCCTTGCCGCCATGCTTTCCTACAGCGATTCCGGCGCTCCGCCCGAAATCACCGACGCGGAACTGGCCGAGTTTTACAACACAATCAACTGGATCTAGTGTGAACACGCTCTGCTCGAGGGAGCACGGGAGTGGACGTTCAGGCCAGCCGCAAAAGCCGAAATGCAGACTCTGCTGGGGTTGAGCGTCGGCACCCAGGCTACGATCACACACAGCACCCAAAACAAAGGTGCCCCTTGAATTGGGCGGGAAGGGACCGCAGTTCGTGCACGCTGCTTGAGAGGAAGACACCGCTAGGGGCGTGAACACCCACTCCGCCAAACATACGGTGCGCCTTCCCCCGGTTAGGCATGCGCGCATTCCGCACGCCGGAACCAGAAGCGACAAGGCGAAACGATCTTCCACGTGCGCCCCTTATGACGACTTCGCCCAATCCACCGGAGATAGGGTGAAACGGCGGCCCTCCGCGCAGTCCCTTCGCGCTCCATCCGCCGCACACCACGCACGTCCACGATTTGCGGTGTCACTCGGCCCCTTCGCGCTCCAGCGGCCACGCACCGCACTCACCCGGCAAGTTCGCCTTATGAACTCTGAACGAGCGTATTGTTAGAGCATGGATTATGGCACGCACGATCTCGCAGCTGATATCCAAGATGCTTTCGACAACTCCTGGCCCAATATCGGAGCGGCGCTAGATGACAAAGCGAGCACCAACCCCGACCAGACCGGCTGGATGTATCCGGATGCGAAGGGCATATGGCGCGAGATGAGCTGGAGTGCATTCCGTGACTGGACCCATGTTCTTGGTGCAGGTCTGCTGGCTCTCGGTTATAGGACGGGCGATGTCGTCGGAATCTGTGCCGGGACTTCAATACGCTGGATCGCTGCAGATATGGCGCTGTCTGTTATCGGCGCGACAACGAACTCGCTCTATCCCAACACTCGCGCCGACGATATCAATTTCATTCTGCGTGATTCCGGCGCCGCCGCTATTTTCGTGCAGAACGAGCAGATCCTTGAGAAAGTCACCATGCATCAGGCTCTGAACGAGCAGATCAGCCGCATTATCGTGATGGAAGGTGAGAACCGCTCAGCGGATCCACGCGTCCTGACCTGGGAGGAACTTGAGGCTCACGGACGGCGCCATTTGAAGGAATCTCCCGTATGCGTACGTAACGCCATGGACACGACCTCACATGACACCCTTGCAACCATCATCTACACCTCGGGTACCACCGGGCGACCCAAGGGCGTGGAGATCACACAGGGGACATGGATTTATGAAGCCATCGGTTGGGGTGCTAACAACACCATCCAAGACCGCGATATTCACTTCATTTGGCTGCCCCTATCACACGGTTTCGGCAAGTGTATGATCCTCATTTCGCTGTATACCGGCACAATCAATGCCCTGGACGGACGTATCGACCAGATCGTGCCCAACATGGCGAAAGTCCATCCCACACTTATGTGCGGGGTCCCGCGCATCTTCGAAAAGGTACGTTCCGGAGTTCTGAACGCAGCACCGCCGGACTCTAGCAAAGGCAAGATTGTGAAGTGGGCGATGCGGGTAGGCGAACAGTCCTTCCCCTACCGCTCCCAACACTTGAAAATGCCTGCCCGGCTCGCGGCCCAATACCGCCTGGCTGATCGCCTCGTGTTCTCCACCATCCGCCGACAGCTTGGCGGAAAGCTGCAGTACGTCATCTCCGGCTCCGCCAAGCTCAACCCGGAGTTACAACGGTGGTTCTTCAACCTGGGCATTCCGCTTCTGGAGGGATACGGGGTAACGGAGACTGCCGCAGTCACCTTCTACAACCGCCCGCAGGATCTCACCTTCGGCTCGGTGGGAAGGATTATTCCCGGATCGGCTGTACGCGTGGACGAAGGCACCGGTGAAATCCTCATTAAGGGTCCGTGCGTGATGCGCGGCTATCACAACGACCCCGAGTTAACCGCGCAGGTCATCAGGGACGGCTGGTTCCACACCGGGGACATTGGGCGAGTCGACAACGATGGCTTCCTCTACATCACCGACCGGATCAAGGACGTCATCAAAACCTCCAACGGAAAGTTTGTTTCGCCTTCCGAAGTCGAGGCGATGCTGACCGGTAATTCGGAGGCGATCTCACAGGCCGTGGTAGTCGGTGAAGGCCACAAGTACTGCGTCGCCCTTGTCTCATTGGATCCGCAGTGGATCTCCGAGTGGTGCTCTGCCCATGAGCGCGCCGGAATGCCGTACTCCGAGGCGGTGCGGCTGCAGGAAGTACGCCGCCAGCTACAGCGAGACATTGACCGGGCAAACTCGAAGCTGGGCAGTTGGGAAACAGTCAAGCGTTTTGAGATTCTTGACGCTGAGATGACCGTCGACGACGGCACCGCAACCCCGACATTGAAGGTACGCCGCTCCCATGCCATCGAGCATTACCAGAGTCTGATCGACAAGATGTACGCCGATGAGCAGGACGTACGCCTCTCCTAGTGCGAGACGACGGCGTCAGCAGCGGCGTCGTCGGCAGAAACCCTGCCACGAACTCGGAGCCAGGCGATCCCCAGAACGACGAACCATATGGGAGTCACCGCCATGGCGACAAGCGTGTCGTGGTCGAACCCCAGTGCAACGAGGGCGAGCACGAAGAAGGTGAGCACCACCCACGGCATGACCCGTGCGCCTGGCATTTTGTATACGGAGTCTTCATGCGCCTGCGGATACCGCCGCAGATATACGAGATAACAGGCCAGGATAATCGACCACACGACGATGAATAGCACCGAGGAGATCGTCGTCACAATGGTGAACGCACGCATAATTCCACTACTTGCCGTTAATGCCAGTGACGCACAGATCAAGGCGACCGTCGTAATCAGGCCGATCCACGGCACACCATGCCGGGTGAGTCTGCCGAATGCTTGCGGTGCCATCTTCTTATGCGCCAGCCCGTACAACATGCGCGAGGTGGAATAGATGCCGGAATTGCACGACGACGACGCACTGGAGAGCACCACGAAGTTCATGAGCGAGGCAGCCGCGGCGAGGCCCATCAGCGTGAATAGGTTGACAAATGGCGACTTGTTCGGATTGACCTCGTCCCATGGGATAACGCACATGATGGCGGCCAGCGCCACCACGTAAAAGAGCAGAACACGCACCGGGATGGAGTTGATTGCCCGCGGCAACGTGACCGTCGGGTCCTTCGTCTCAGCTGCCGTGGTACCCACGAGCTCAATGCCGACAAAAGCGAAGATGGCCAACTGGAAACCACCCAGGAAGCCCCAGAACCCGGTTGGGAACAGACCGCCATGACTCCAAATATGCGTCACGGAGGCCTTGGTGCCATCGGGCGAGGTGAAGCCTGTGATAACCATGCCCGCTGCCACAACGACCAACGCTCCGATAGCAACCAACTTGATAATGGAAAGCCAGAACTCCATCTCGCCGAAAAGCTTGACCGTGAGCATATTGATCCCCAACAGCACCAGCATGAGTGTCACAGCGAGGATCATCGAGATCGTCTGGTTCTTCACCCAATGATTCCAGTACCCCGTAATCGCGATGATGTCGGCCATGCCGATCACCGTCCACGTCGCCCAGTAGGTCCACCCCACCACGAAACCCGCCCACGGTCCGAGCAGGTCGGCCGCAAAATCCTGGAACGACTTGTATTCCAACTTGAATAGCAGCAGTTCCCCCATCGCTCGCATTACGAAGTAGAGCATGAAGCCAATGATGGTGTAGACCAACAGAATCGACGGACCCGCCGTGTGAATCGACTTGCCGGAACCCATGAACAAACCGGTGCCAATCGCACCGCCGATGGCAATGAGTTGAATATGCCGATTGGAAAGGCTGCGCCGCAAATGCTCGCTGTTCTGCGCGGCCTCCGCCTTCTCGACCACGTTGAGGTCCGCGTTGTTAATGTCACGCTGGCTCATAGGTGCCTTTCTTCTCGTGCCACCGGTCCAAGCTTGACGTATTTCCTCATGTACCTCGCCTGTTTTCAAGCAGAGACTCCAGCGGTTTGTACGGTCATGACCGGATGCATATACTCGGCTACTCTACGCCGCTCAGGCGCCTCAACAGTACTGCCGCCCAATATGTGCTCACGCATGAGGCGCATCTATCCGCGGCGCGGATCAGTGCGCTGCACGTGCACTCCCCTTAAGAAAATTCGCACGCCGGTCCGGGGCTCAAGTCTCACTGAGGCACCTCTTCGTTGTTCCCGCACGACATTCACACAACAGCGAGAGCTCTTCGTACTCCGCTCAACCCGCCACAACGCCACAACACCCCGGAACGTGAGATAGAACGCGCTTACTTGTATTCCCTCGGGTGGAGCGTCTAGATTAGACGCGCATCCGCCGGGTGCACACGCACGGGCACTAATGCTCAAAGACCCCGTGCCAGTTGATCCTATAGACCGGGAGAACTCGTGATCGCTTTCCGCCGTAACATGTTGGCCACAGCGCACCGCTCGCAGGCCATCTGTTGTTGTATGCGGAAGGCGTCGGCTTTCGCATAGGCGGATGGAATAGCCGCTGGATCTGCAACGAACCGCACTCCACATGAGTGCGCGGTCTGTGAGGCAGAACCCGGTCACCGGCAAATCTCAGTTCCATTTCACTCAATAGCCGAAGTCGTTTGCCTGCCCAACGAAGGGAGAGGCTGCGGTCTGCTCCCAGAAAATCGAATTGGTGCACAGCGATCAACTCTCGCGCCCTGCCACAAACGTCTCAATTCCAACCGGCACTGTGCCCCTCTGACCGGCACAGTGCCCCAAGATGAGCACTCCCAGGCGGATATCCCGTTAAACGCAACGAGCCGCCACAAGTGGGTGCTACAGGTACGGCCGCCACAGGTGAACCACACAAGTAAGGCCGCCACGAGTGGGGACACATGCGGTTATGAAACGCCAAGGGCATACGGATGCGGATACACACCAACAACCCCAAAGGAAGGGACTATGTCCACCTCGTCACAGTCAGCTCAACCGGCAAGCCCGGTTGCAGAAGCCGACGCTAAAGCGCGCACATGGCGCCGTTTCATTCCGTCATTCTCCACACAGATCCTCATCTCGTTGGTACTGGCCGTTCTACTCGGCTGGGCGGCATTGGAGATCGGGCCTACCAGTTCCGGCACCGACAACTGGCTTCTTGTCACGCTCAGTACCATCGGTTCCTCATTCGTTACCCTGCTGCGCGCGGTGGTTCCGCCGTTGATCTTCACCGCCATCGTCGCCTCTATCGCCAACCTGCGCGGCGTGGCGAACGGAGCGAAACTCGCGGCCAAAACAATCCTCTGGTTCGCCATCACCGCACTTATTGCTGTAATGATCGGCATTATCCTCGGACTCGTACTCAAGCCCGGTACTCATACCAGTGTCAGTATCTCCTCCGCCGCGAACCCGGCACGCACCGGAAGCTGGCTCGATTTCCTGGACGGCATCATTCCAAGCAACTTCCTTGGAATCTCTGCCAGCTCAAGCATCGAGACCGACGCTTCAGGTGCCATCTCCGGGATCGCCTCAAGCATTAGCTTCAATGCCCTGCAGCTCATCGTCATCTCCATAGCTATCGGAGTCGCCGCGCTCAAGGTGGGAAAGAAGGCAGAGCCCTTCCTCAGCTTCAACGAGTCGCTACTGCGGATCGTGCAGACGGTGTTGTGGTGGATTATCCGGCTCGCACCACTGGGCACCATCGGACTGCTCGGTAACGCCGTAGCGAGCTACGGCTGGGGATCCCTGGCCAGCCTTGGCACCTTCGCGATTGCGGTGTACCTCGGACTGGCCCTGGTACTGTTCGTTGTCTATCCGGCGCTCTTGCGTCTGCACGGCCTGAATGTCGCCAGCTACTTCCGCGGAGCCTGGCCGGCCATCCAGCTCGGTTTCGTTTCCCGTTCCTCCATTGGCACCATGCCCGTCACCGAGCGAGTCACCCATCGCAATCTGGGCGTTCCCCGCGCCTACGCCTCCTTCGCGGTTCCGCTTGGTTCGACGACGAAGATGGACGGCTGCGCGTCGATTTACCCGGCTATCGCTGCGATTTTCGTCGCGCAGTTCTTCGGAGTGCAACTCTCGATCACCGACTACCTGCTAATCGCCTTCGTTTCCGTGGTGGGTTCAGCCGCCACCGCGGGTGTCACCGGAGCGACAGTCATGCTGACACTAACGCTGTCTACCCTCGGACTACCCCTGGAGGGCGTGGGCCTGTTGCTGGCGATCGACCCGATCCTCGACATGGGCCGCACCGCGGTGAACGTGGCCGGTCAGGCCTTGGTTCCGGTTATCGTCGCGAAGCGCGAACACATCCTCGACGAGGAGAAGTACCGCTCCGCAACCGCCGAGGACCTGTTTGCGGACGACGCTTCGGAGGAAACCACGGACGGCGTCGACTCGACCACTCCCGTCGACGCCGTTCAAACACACTGAGACAACTCCCCGCACGGTGGCCGCGACCAAGCGTTCCTCACTCCGGCCACCGCGCGGGCCACCGCGCGCTCCTGTGCAGCCGCCTCACTGAGTTCCGTCGACCTTGCCGCAACGCCCCGCAAACAGCTCACTGAAAGGCCCAGTAGCCCTGTCCGAGCACCAAGGTCCCCGCTCTTAATCACGGATTTCCTTATACTTAAACCCAGCTGTACACAACACAGAAGGGGTACAGCGGGTTCATATCGACTAACCGAATAGGTGAGCGAGCAATGTCTGAATCAACCGCACAGGAGCTTCCTTCCTACGCAGAAGAGGAAGAAAAGCTCATTATCAGGAACAAAGAGGGCGTGCCCGTTGGCGTACGCCCCCACAACAAATGGACCGTCAAGAAGATTATTCTCTGGGTCGCAATCACTGCGCTGGGAGTACTCGGCTGGACCATGCTGGCCATCGTGCGCGGCGAGAGCGTGAACACCGTCTGGTTCGTTATCACCGCCATCTGCACCTACGCCATCGCCTACCGTTTCTATGCGTTGTACGTGCAGCGCCGAATCATGCGTCCCGACGATTCCAACGCCACTCCGGCCGAGCGCATCAATAACGGCAAGGACTTCGACCCCACCAACCGCGTCGTCCTATACGGCCACCACTTCGCGGCAATCGCGGGAGCCGGCCCGCTTGTAGGCCCGGTCCTGGCCGCCCAAATGGGCTACCTGCCCGGCACGCTGTGGATCATCTTCGGTGTCTGCGTCGCGGGAGCAGTGCAGGATATGCTCGTCCTGTTCTTCTCCATGCGCCGCGGTGGCCGGTCTCTCGGGCAGATGGCAACGGACGAAATCGGCAAGGTGGGCGGCGCCGTCGCTACCATCATCGTTTTTGTCATGCTTATGATCGTGCTGGCCGTACTAGCCATGGTCTGTGTTAACGCACTGGCAGCCTCCCCCTGGGGCGTATTCTCCGTCGGCTGCACCATCCCAATTGCCGTCGGCATGGGCCTGTGGCTACGTTACATCTCCCCCGGCAAGATCACCCAGGTTTCCATCGCCGGCTGCACGCTTCTGATTATCGTGATTATCGCCGGGCGTTGGGTTGCAGAATCCGACTTCGGCCAGAAGTACTTGCATCTGTCTCCGACCGCACTGGTCTGGGCCATGATCATTTACGGTTTCTTCGCCGCCGTCCTCCCCGTTTGGGTCCTCCTCACCCCACGCGACTACCTCTCGACCTTTATGAAGGTCGGGACCATTGTGATTCTGGCACTTGGCATCGTTATTGTGCGCCCGCTGGTGCAGATGCCTGCTGTGACCGAGTTTGCCTCGAATACGGATGGCCCGGTGTTTGCGGGCACCCTGTTCCCGTTCTTGTTCATAACCATCGCCTGCGGCGCTCTGTCAGGAATGCACGCCATGGTCTCCTCAGGAACCAGCCCGAAGATGATCCAGAAGGAGAGCCAGGCCCGCATGATCGGCTACGGCGGCATGCTTATGGAGTCCTTCGTCGCCATCATGGCCATGGCGGCTGCCGTTTCCCTCAACCAGGGAATCTACTTCAGCATGAACACCTCCGAGGCCACCGTGGATAAGCTTGCTGGCACGGCTATTACGCAAACAACCGATGACCGTGAGGAAATCACCGCCGCCGCCATGGAGAATCTGGGAGTCACAGATGTGCACGGCAATCAGATTGTTCCGCGCTGGGCAACCGATGTCGACGGCGAGGAAGTGGAGGTCACCGGGGCTGATGCGCTGAAGGCCGTGGCTGCCGACGTCGGCGAGCCCTCTATCGTCTCCCGTACCGGTGGCGCTCCCACCCTGGCCGTGGGTATGGCGAATATCTTGCACCAGGTGGGCGGCGGCCGCGGCATGATGGGCTTCTGGTACCACTTCGCCATTATGTTTGAGGCCCTCTTCATTCTCTCCGCGGTCGACGCCGTCACCCGTGTGGCCCGCTTCCAGCTATCGGACGCCCTCGGTAATCTCATGCCGAAGTTCCGCGATCCTTCCTGGCGAATCGGCGCCTGGGTATCCACCGCCGTGGTGGTTGCCGCATGGGGATCGCTGCTCCTGATGGGCGTAACCGATCCGCGCGGCGGCATCCAGACTCTGTACCCACTCTTTGGTATCGCGAACCAGCTGATTGCCGCAGTTGCCCTGCTCGTAGTCACCGTGATGGTTGTACGTAAGGGATACGCCAAGTGGGCATGGATACCACTGATCCCGCTGACTTTCGACACGGCGGTGACCTTCACCGCCTCCTGGCAGAAGATATTCTCCACCGACGCCAAGGTTGGATATTGGCAGCAGTGGCGCGATGCCCGAGAGTTGCTACCAACACTGGAGGATCCAGAAGCCATCAATATCCAACATGCAATTGTCCGCAACACTTTCATTCAAGGAACACTGTCAATCGTCTTCGTGGTAGCAGTGGCCTTTGTGATGGTCTGTGCGTGTCTGCGTGTGGTGAAAGCACTGCGCAGTGGTGATACGACGACGTCGGAGGACGCCTACCAGGAGTCGAATTTCTTCGCCCCCACCACGCTGTTCGCCTCGCCGCTGGATAAGAAGCTTGTCGCGGAATATGCCGTGGTAGGAGACCCGAATCTCATTCCTGGCCTGAAATCCGACGAGCGCCAACAGCCCGTCGGCACCACGGCTTCGTCGTCCGGCGCCCATGCCGCAGCGGGCTCTGCCCCTGGCGGTGCGCGCACCGGATCCGACACTACTCCTGCATCGGAAGGTTGATATGAGTATGCAGACCGGGCAGCTTCAGCGCGCGCTGCGGCATGGGCGCGCTCTGTGGCGCGACTTCACGGGCGAGTCGGCATATGATCGGTACGTGCAGCGCCACCGGCGTGAACATCCCGATCATGCCCCGATGACGGAACGCGAATTCTGGCGAGCACGTGCCCGCCAGGACGAGGAGAACATTCAAACCGGTTGCTGCTGAGCGACCAACGGTTGAGGTGACGTAAGACCGTTCGCAGGATCCCCTGCGGACGAATCGACCCCACGTGATGTGACTCTGGGCCTGCGTATTGATACGTGGGCCCAGAGTCTTTCCTTAGACACTGCAGGCAATGCAGCCTTACCGGAACTGCGTGGATTTAGAGACGTCGGCCAAGCAACTACACCAACGCGAACGCAGGCTCTACCGGAACTTCAATGCGTTTAGGTGCACCTGGTAATGCCTAAATTCCCGCCGCGTCAAAGGCCTCCCGAGCGAGCTGGCGACCGACCGGTATAATCTCTTGCGCACGGTGAAAGTCATAAGTACTTGCCGCACTACGCGGAACCGTGATCTGTACATTGACCGGAGTCACAGCCACGCGGAAGCGCTCAATCATTTCTTGCATGGCGGTCAGTGACATGTGCAGAACTTCACTGGTGGACGGCGCCACCAGTGCCTCTGCTACGGTTTCCGCCGTCGCTTCCGCACTCTCGCCTGCACGCGGGACCGTGAAACGTGACGAGAACTCACGAAGCACCTCCCGTGGTAACTGCCAGCGTCCGCTTTCGGCAATGCGTTCCAGCTCTTGCAGGTATCTGAAGCCGTTCGCCCGCCTCGCATCTACAACGCCTTCGGGGCCGGAGATTTCAGCGTTGAGATCTTCCGGGATCCGGCCTTCCACTTCATCAGTTCCCTCCACCTCGGAAAGTCGGTTACTCACCTCTTCGAGAGTCTGCCCACTGTGCTCGGCGTCGCCATGCTTATCCGCCATGTCGTAATGACCAGTTTCGACCTCGGCATCGGTACGCACATCCGCAGCATCGGCATTGGACATCGATGGCTCCGGTAGCCCCTGCCGCCCACCCAGTGATACGGCGACGGTGAGGTCAGAGGGCACCGCGAACGTCGGAGCCACGGGAACCGGGTTATACACCCCGCCATCCACGAGGATGTGGTCGTTCATAATAACCGGCGTGATGAATCCGGGCAGTGCCATCGAGGCGCGAATCGCGGAAGACAGTGGGCCGCGTTGGAACCACACCTCGCGACGCGCCGTAATGTCTGTGGCTACAGCGGTGAAGGGGATCGGAAGATCTTCAATACAAGCTTTCCCGCAGAACTCGTCAATCTTCTCTATGATCCGTGCCGCCTTCACCATGCCGGCGCCAGTGAGCGTCACGTCCATCTGCCGCAGCATCGAAAAGTAGGTCAAACTCTGCGCCCACTGCGAAAAACCGGGCAAGCCGCCCGCAGCTTCCAGCCCGCCAATGACGGCCCCCATGGAAGTCCCGGCAATTGTGACGATCTCATGTCCTCGGTCCTTCAACTCATCGATCACGCCGATATGCGCATAACCGCGAGCGCCGCCCGAACCAAGCACCAGTGCGATACGCATGATCCTCCTACCTCAACCCGTTCCTAACAAAGCCTACCGCCGCACCGAAAACTTGTTGCGATGATCGAGGACAGTAGTTGTTACACATGGCGATATAGGTCGCACGTTCCAGGGAATGCTATCTCCCTGTGCGGGCAGTCGCCTTTTCTGCGCCGCGCTGAGTATCCTTCCGCGTGCGACGCGTTACCGACCGATGCTGCGAGGACCGCACACCCGCCTACTTGGCCAGAATCCTTCCTCGTAGTCGTCCGATACCCCACACCGCGTAGGAGAGCGCAGCAAAGGCAACAACCATGATTGCGCACCACTTGAAGAAACCCGGCTCTAGCGGGTTCAGAAAGTGATACATGGGTTCGCCGTCGCGATGCGCATCCCAGGAATACGCCCACAAATATGGCACGAGCACCGCCATCCACGTCAGGGGTACCCAGATGCGCAGTTTCCCTTGATTTCGTCCGACGAACAGCCAATCGACGCTCATCATAAGCGGGCAGGCCACATGCGCAAGCTTGCCGGACAGGTCCGGATACTCTCCTCCCAGCAGGAAGAAGAAGATAATGCCGGTGAAGGCGGTCATACAGGTGGCAATTCCGCGCAACCAAGGAACATTGCCTTCGATTCTGCTGCGCGCAGTGCCATGCAGAAAAAGCGGGCGTAGAACGTATCCCGCACTGACAAGAAACACCATCAGTGTGGACAGCGTCGTGAAGTAGAGAGTCTGGTCGAGTATGCCCTCCGGTGTGAAGTCGTCGCTGTACATCAAATACAGCGCCACGCCAGAAGCAGCCATGATCAGTAGCCGCCAGAACCATATTGCCCAGAGTTGTTCACGCGTCGCGCTTGGTAACGTGGTCGATTTATTCATCTCTTCCTTCCATTCCATGCCTCTGCCGAGCAGGCCAGGCATACCCCGGCAGTGCCAGCACGTTTACGCTCCGGAGTGCGCGGCGGAAAGGGAACTTCCCAGCCAAACTTCACAATGGCGGAGAACACCCCGGCCATTAGGCCAATAAGGAAAGCGACGCGGAAATTCCGTCGGGCGGGTTCGGTGGTACGTAGTCGCGACATACTTTTTCCCCTCTACCAGGCGCACTACTGTTGTCTTGCCGAGTTTGCAGTCGGCACTGCAGACATCCCGTACTGTTGCGAATCTTTCATTCCCTGTATGGTGGGGGGATGGATAAGATCCTCTTCAGAATACTCATCATCCTACTCGTCGTCGGCATCACCTATATGGTCAGTATGCTCACGCGTCGCCGTCCGAACCGCTCAGCGAAGGATCCAAGCCGTATCCGGCAGCCCCGCCTGATAATTGTCATTGGGATCCTCTTCCTGCTGATAGGCCTCCTATTCGTAGCGGTGGCTCTCACCGCAGCGAATGACGGTGACGATGCCTGGATCGGCATGTTTATTGCGGGCCTGGCAATGATGCTGACCGGTTTGTTCTTTGCCATTCTGTACCGCAACTGGTGGATAAGCGTTGGCGACGACGCAATCGACTTCTCGACTGCATTCGGACGGCGCAAGCGCATCCGCTACGCGGATATCACCACCTACAGGGTTATCTCCCAGTACGGAAACCCACAACTCACCGTGGTGTCCAGCGATGGCACAACGCTATCGCTTAACAAACGAAGCTTCGATGTCTCGGCCCTGGAAATCCGGCATGAGTTCGCGCAGCAGTACGGGCACTGGCCCAATCCTGCAGAGCTGCAGAACTTTCTGGTTCATCGTGCGGGTCTGCAGGGGCACGTCTCGCCCGCTGGACCGCACGGAAGCTATCAGAACCCACACGTTCAGCCGCAAGTGCCTCCTACGCAGGGCTTCGGGGCCGCATCTGCCGGGCAGGCTCCACAGAGGTACACGGCACAACAACCCTATGTTGCACCTGCGCAGCAAGCGGAGTCGGCTAGCACCGTGCCGGGAGCGGCCAATGCGGCTTCCCTGCAGGGGAAGCCCGGTGCCGCGCAGAGCTTTCCAACGCAAGCGCAACCCGGTTCCAACGCATGGGGCCAGCCCGGCACACCCCAGCAGCGACAGAACTGGCAGCGGCCACAGTCGCCCTTCCACAAGGGGCGATAGCTTGCTGCCCAGCTAACATTTCGCCACCGGTATGCGGATTGCGGGCCCGGCGTCTCGCCTCAAGTAGATCCCCACTCGCACACCGGCGTATCGGTGGTGCCAGCGCCTCGTACCGATCACCTGGTCTACCTGCACCTATGACTCGGTACTATATGCGCGCTTATGACTCGACACGACGGCGCACCTATGAACTCGGTAGCAGCTGCACACCTACAACTCGGCACCACCACTCGTAGTCCGACCCTATTGGGCCATCACAGCAACAGCCGCTCCACACCGGCCAACGACCTTCCCTTTGCCGGGATAGATTTGGCCGCTCACGGGCACCATCTGTACCAGGATCACACTTCGTGCTGCCGGGCGTGCGCGAGTGAAATCCAGGGCGAAGGAGGCAATGTCGATATCGCCACCCGCTGCATCCGGCCTCGCCAACCTGACGTCTGCTTAGTCACATTCAGGCCATGTCGTGCACCTCTATATCACATCAACTACGCATATAGACGGCACCGCGCCCGTCAAAACCGAGTCGCAGACATCGCTGCTCACCCGCTAAATTGCCCCACACCCTGCGCACGCCACACCCGCCATGGAAACCCTTATTACATCTTTCACCACACTACTTTCCGCATCGTGAAATGCTTATCTCACTGCAAGATCATTGCCTAGGCTGCTAATATGCGAATCGCTTTTCTTGGCACAGGCCGAATGGGAACCGAACTGGCACTGCGTCTTCTCGCCGCCGGTCACGAACTACGGGTATGGAACCGGACCGCTGCCAAGGCAGAGCCGGTCGTGGACGCCGGCGCCACCTTCGCCAGTCCCGCCGATGCCGTCGTCAACGCTGACCTGGTGATGACCTGCCTCTTCGGTCCAGATACCGTTCGGGATGTCGTTCTCGGAACAGATCTGTTGCCCGCCGGTGTGACTTGGGCCGATATCACCACCATTTCCCCGGCGGATGCTGCAGCCGCGGCCAACTGGGCCGAGGATCGCCACATCAAGTACGTACATACTCCCGTCGTCGGTACGCTCGGACCGGCGCGAGCCGGAACGCTCGGCGTTTACGTGGGTGGTACCGACCCACAGGCACGCAAGCTCGTTACCAGCGCCGTCAGCGCGTACGCCGACCCGTCGCGTCTCAGGCCTCTGGAAACCGCCGCTGAAGCAGCCACAGCGAAGCTACTGGCAAATCTCGCTCTCGCTGTGACCGCGCAGGGAGTTGCCGAGGCGATACGTCTAGGTGCATCGCAGGGCTTCTCCCCCGACCGCGTGCTGGATCTGCTGGCCGGAACATCACTGAGCTGGATGGCAAGATTCAAACGTGACTTCGCCCTGGAGCGCGATACGGCCGATGCGCAGTTCAGCGCCAATGCCATAGCTAAGGACGCCCGACTAATGCTTCACTCGGCCAACGAACCACTACCCGCCACAACGGCTGCGCTCGAATCGCTGGTACGCGCGCAGCGTGCGGGACTCGGAGAACACGATTTCTCCGTCATCCTGCGTGAGGAATCCGACCGCGCCCGCGAGCATTGATTCGCGAACCTCACGCGTGGAACATCTGGCATCGCGCCCCTGGCATCCGGGCAGTTGCGATCCCGGGGCCGCAGGTTTGCCAATCTCGGGTAGCACCGTAGAAGCGCAATGCAGCTCACAGCAACACGGCTACAAAACGCGTAATATGGCGCGAGACCAAATGTGCCCTCCGAACTACAGGCAGGATGGCACGGAGCGCGCACCCGGTAATCCCGCGGGTCACGCTCGAAGCGTAGGGGCAGAATACCGCTACACACCACCGTCGGCTCAACACCCGGCTACGGTTGCCACAGTGGCTTCGCCCGCATCCACGCCCGTATGCGCGTGCCCCAAGCACGCCGCGTTACCGAAAAGAGCTCATGTCTACACGCACTTCACGGTCCGCCGCGGCGGATGTCGGCCGCGAACAATGGAGCAGTCAGCTCGGCTTCCTCATGGCTGCCATCGGCTCTGCGGTCGGCCTCGGAAATATATGGCGTTTTCCGGGCGTCGCCTACACGAATGGTGGCGGCGCCTTCATCATTCCCTACATTGTGGCTCTACTCTTCGTAGGCATTCCCATCCTCTTCCTGGATTATTCCTTGGGGCACCGCTACCGCGGCTCCGCGCCCACAGTTTTCCGGCGGCTGGCGCGCCGCTTCGAGTGGTTGGGATGGTGGCAGGTCTTCATCTGCTTCATCATTATGAGCTATTACGCAGTTATCGTCGCGTGGGCGCTACGTTACACACTGTTCGCCATCAACGAGGCTTGGGGGAACGACGCCGAAGGATTCTTCACCCGCTTTATCAGCGTTGGCGAGCTGACGGAGTCGGGAACCCCTGTGTTCTCCGCCACTCCGGTTGCCGGGGTTGCGATTCCGCTGGCAATCGTCTGGATCTTCGGCATCGTCGTTATCGGACTGGGCGTGACCCGCGGCGTGGAACGCGCCAACCGTTTCTTCATGCCCATCCTGGTCGTCATGTTCGTCGCTCTGGTGATCCGAGCCCTCTTCCTGCCGGGTGCCATGGACGGACTCAATGCCCTATTCACCCCGCGCTGGTCCTCGCTGACGGATTACCGAGTGTGGATGGCCGCCTTCGGGCAGATATTCTTCTCCTTGTCAGTCGGCTTCGGCATCATGCTGACCTACGCCAGCTACCTGCGCAAACGCTCCAACCTGGTAGGTACTGGTTTGGTTGCTGCCTTCGCCAATTCCTCCTTCGAGATTCTGGCCGGCATCGGCGTGTTCGCAACCCTCGGCTTCATGATGCAGGCACAGGGCACCAACCTGGCCGACGCCGGCATTAGCGGCATCTCTCTATCCTTCATCACTTTCCCAACCGTGATCTCGCAGATGCCAGGCGGAGCCGTCTTCGGCGTGCTCTTCTTCGCCTCCTTCTCAATGGCGGGCATGACCTCCTTTATCTCAATTATCCAGGTCGTTTCTCCCGCCATCGCGGAGAAATTCAATCTGACCACACCGGTGGCAACGGTTGTCGTGAGCCTTCCGGCGGCCGCGCTGTCGTTTCTCCTCTTTGGCACCGCATCGGGAGAATACAATCTCGATATCGTTGACGCCTTCATCAACAACATTGGCGTGGTTGGCTCGGCCATCATCATGTGTGTTGGCGTCGGCGTCGTGTTGCGGCGCACCCGTACCCTGCAACGGCATCTCGATCACGTCTCGGAGACGAATCTGATTGGCGCTTGGTGGAGGGTTCTGGTCTCCGTCGTCGTACCGATATTGCTCGGATACATGTTTGTTCAGACTGCCTGGTCCTATGTGCATGACGGTTACGCTTATTCGCCCAGTTTCGAGCTTGTACTTGGCTGGGGCACGCTTTTCGTGGGCGCAGTGTTGGTGGCGGTGTTAACACTACTTCCCTGGCGCACACCCGTCGACGACTTCGTGCCTTTAGAGCTCAGCGATAGGAAGAGGACCCGGCGCGCAGGCTCGGGCGAAGAGGCACGCATCGCCACGCAGACCTCATCCGGCACCGCTACTCGTACCGGATCTCACGACGACGCCGCACCAGGAGAGCTTGCAACCGCGGCTACCGCTCCGGCAGTACGAACTGATCCGGCAACACATGTTCCCGACGTCGCACCATCCTTTGACTCCAACACCGCGCAAGCACTATCCGACACCTCAAACACGCACGACCCGGAGGTGAAATGACATGGCTCCCGAAGCAATCGTCTGCATGCTGGTATCAATTCTCATCATCTGGGGTGGGCTAATCGGTTCGGTGACGGCGCTCGTTCAGCGAGGGCACCGCGAGGCACGGGAGGCACAAACTGCCGCCACCGAGGAAGTACTGCGCGAACTTCTCGACGACTGACACCTGCATCCACCCTGCCGGGCCACACAACCAGACCTAGAGCACGCCACCGGGACCAGGGAACGCGGCCCACCATCGGGACAACCGGTGCACGTTATCGGGGCGACCCGATACGCGGTAGGTGCTGGACCGCGTGGCCCACCATCGGGACAACCGGTGCACGTTATCGGGGCGGGAACATACGACGGAAACTGGAGAACGCGGCACGCCGTGAATTAGGCCCTGCTACTTCCGCACCGCCCCCGGTTGACTGCACTAGCCGCCTCGGCAGCATCCGCATTCATTGGCGTCCACGTATTGTCATCGCCGCTGGCGCGTGCTTCACGCAACCGCGCAAACCCTTTGATTATCGGCAGGTGCCGCCACGACTAGACCGGTCGTGGGTGATGTCTATACTCATACGTGACCAAATGCGTATGTGCCCGTCATAAAACACGTGGCGGCCATAACCATGTGTTTACCGGGCGCGTCGATACGGTTTAGCACCTGGCGTGTAAACCAACGGAATGTAGACCCACGGAAGGAACTTGGTGGAATCAGAATCTCCCACCCCTGACTTACACGACCCACGCGACAGGCGGCTTCCTCATATGGCCCCACCGTGTGGACTCGTTCTTTTCGGCATCACAGGCGACCTAGCACGTAAGAAACTCCTCCCTGCCATCTACGACCTCACGAACCGCGGGCTTCTCAGCCCTGCCTTTGCCCTGACCGGCTTTGCACGGCGCGACTGGGACCGAGAGGATTTCGAGGAGTTCGTCCGCAGCTCGATTGAGAACTACTCACGTACCGACTTCAACGAGCGCACCTGGCAGCAGTTGGCATCCGGCCTGCGCTTCGTCTCCGGTTCCTTTGACGATCCAGACGCCTACAAACGCCTGGCCGAGACGGTTGCCGAACTTGATCAGTCCCGCGGTACAGGTGGCAACCATGCCTTTTATCTGTCCATCCCGCCGCGATGGTTCCCCGTGGTCTGCCAGAATCTCGCTGATAACGGGCTCAACCAGCGCGAGGGAAATGCGTGGCGCCGTGTCATCATCGAAAAGCCCTTCGGCCAGGATCTTGCCTCGGCCCGCGAACTCTCCGACGTCGTCGGAAAAGCCTTCGACGAATCAGATGTATTCCGTATCGATCACTATCTCGGCAAAGAAACCGTCCAGAATATCCTCGCGATCCGCTTCGCTAACACCATGTTCGAACCCCTCTGGAAGGCCAACTATGTTGACCACGTCCAGATCACCATGGCGGAAGAGATCGGCATTGGCACCCGCGCCGGATATTACGACGGCATCGGAGCGGCGCGCGACGTCATCCAGAATCATCTTTTGCAGCTCCTGGCACTGACTGCCATGGAAGAGCCGGTGCGATTTACCCCCGAATCGCTTCGAGCGGAGAAAGAGAAGATCCTCTCCGCACTTCGCCTGCCCGAAGATCTGGCCTCCACCACCGCCCATGGTCAGTATGCCGCCGGCTGGCAGGGAGGCGCCGAGGTAAAAGGTTTTCTGGACGAGGATGGTATCCCCGCCGAGTCGCATACGGAGACCTATGCGGCACTGAAACTATTCGTTGACACGCGACGCTGGGCGGGCGTCCCCTTCTACCTGCGAACCGGGAAAAGGCTCGGCAAGCGTGTTACGGAGATCGCCGTCGTTTTCAAACGCGCGGCCCATGTGCCTTCTGAGAACTCCGACGTTGCCGAGTCCGGGCAGAACGTTCTGGTGATCCGCGTCCAACCAGACGAGGGCATGACGATTAAGTTTGGTGCAAAGGTTCCCGGCACAGAAATGCAAGTGCGGGATGTCACCATGGACTTCAACTACGGGCACGCCTTCACTGAGGATTCCCCGGAGGCATACGAGCGGCTGATTCTTGATGCCCTCGTGGGTTCTGCGCCGCTTTTCCCGCATCAGCGGGAGGTGGAGCTTTCTTGGCAGATTCTGGACCCGGTGCTGCGGTATTGGGCCGAGCGCAGTGCTCCCGAGCCGTATAAGCCAGGCTCCTGGGGGCCCGATTCGGCGCATGACATGCTGGCCCGCGATGGACGTACGTGGAGGATACCGTGATTATCACTTTGAAAAACACGACGACGTCGGAGGTAGCCCAACGTATCGTCGAGATGCGTTCCGACCGCGGCTCCGCCGCCCTTGGCAGGGTTTTGACCCTGATCATCGTGGTGCCGGATTTAATCGATGTTGATCGTGCCATTGAGATTTCCGACGCCGTCTCACGGGAGCACCCGTGCCGCGTGATCGTCGTCGTCGATACCGAGCAGCGTGACACCCCGGCACGTCTTAACGCGCAGGTACGTATTGGAGAGTCTGCCGGACCGTCTGATGTCGTGGTACTCGAACCGCGCGGAGAGGCAGCCAGCGACCTGGACTCTTTAGTCATGCCACTGCTCC
Source organism: Actinobaculum sp. 352 (assembly GCF_003957265.1). Lineage (NCBI taxonomy): Bacteria > Bacillati > Actinomycetota > Actinomycetes > Actinomycetales > Actinomycetaceae > Actinobaculum > Actinobaculum sp. 352. The sequence continues at coordinate 168,115 of NZ_RQSN01000002.1, forward strand.
TATCGGATACTCCGGTGGTAACCTACTGGCCGGATACCCCGCCGGATAACCCGGGCGAGCACCCGTTGGGGAAGATCGCCACTCGGCGTATTACCGACTCGCGCACCACGGATGATGCCGTCCAGGCGCTGCTCCACCTTGCCGAGGTGTACACGGCGGGAGACACCGATTTGAGCTGGGCGGGTGTAACGCTATGGCGTGCATTGCTAGCTGCCGTCGTCGAGCAACTCGATCACATGCCGGTACGAGTCGTTGTGCGGGGGCACGCCACCCATCCTTCTTCCTTCCTGATGGCTGCGTGGCTGGGCAGACAACTCGGAGTGGAGACAGTCCGGGAGACCCACACTGAGGCGGAAACCATCACCGCAGTGAGTTTTGAGTTCGACGACGGAACCCGGGTCACTCTGAGCCGCCGGGCTGATTCTGCCGTTGCACAACTCGACCGGCCCGGCTTGGAGACCGCAGATGTCAACCTACCGACACGCTCCGTGCAGGACTGCCTGATGGAAGAACTACGGCGGCTCGACCCGGACGACTACTACGAACAGGTCATCACCGAGGATCTACCGCAACTGGTGATCTGACTTGCCGTACTGCTTGGTTTAGGGCGAGTGCGGGATGCCTTGACTCGGACGAGAAAGAGCACGACTGAAGTTCCAGCGGGCGACGCCGTCGTGGTGCGATACCTATGCAGGCGGGTGGGGTTCATTGGCGAAGGTCACAGCTATAGGCGCCGTCGGTTCTACCCAGTGCACGCGGGCGGGACGCGTACTGCTCTACGGACACCCGAAGGGGTTCCCGCCGCAAGCCGGGCATGTTGTTATCGCGACGTACGGAACTGGCAGACTGGTAGTCCAGACCGGGAGGAGAAACTGCCATGACTACTCCGAAAGCTGCGGGAGGCGACTCTGCGGCATCCACGCGCGCAGTAGATGCTCGCGAAGTCGGAAGCTCTGCCGAGCCCGCCTTGCGCCGCGCGCTGAGCAACCGTCACATCCAGATGATTGCTCTGGGAGGAGCCATTGGCACCGGGCTGTTCTATGGTTCAGCTGATGCGATTACTCTCGCGGGTCCTTCGATTCTGCTTGCCTACTTGCTGGGCGGGGTAACGATTTTCTTCGTCGTGCGGGCGATGGGCGAAATGTCCGTGCAGTCCCCCACCTCTGGCGCGTTCAGCGCCTATGCCTATCGGTATTGGAGTCCGCGCGCCGGATTCATCTCCGGTTGGAACTACTGGTTCAACTACGTCGCCGTCTCGATGGTTGAGTTGTCTGTTGTTGGCGTCTATATCAACTACTGGTTCCCCACCGTCCCGCGCTGGTTGACGGCTGCGCTTGTTCTCCTCATCATTACCTTTGTCAACATTGTCGGCGTGCGAGCCTTCGGGGAGTTCGAGTTCTGGTTCGCCCTTATCAAGGTCATTGCGATTATCGGCATGATCGTGCTGGGTATCGTCGTCATCATCATGGGGACGAATCCCGGCGCAGGCCTGCCGGCCCCCAGTTTCTCCCACCTGTGGAACGAAGGCGGTTTCTTCCCTCATGGCGTGAGCGGCATGGCGAAATCTCTGGCGGTGGTGATGTTCTCCTTCGGTGGCATTGAGCTCATTGGCATTACCGCTGGCGAGGCGGACGATCCACAACGTTCCATTCCCCGTGCTATCAACCAGGTTGTCTATCGAATCCTCATTTTCTATATCGGTGCGCTCCTCGTTATCATGGCGGTCGTCCCCTGGAATCGCATCGACGGGAAACTGAGTCCTTTCGTGCAGATCTTCGATTCCGTGGGGATTGGCGTAGCCGCGCATATTCTCAATCTGGTAGTGCTAACGGCCGCGCTTTCCGTGTACAACTCGGCGCTGTACTCCAATGGCCGCATGTTGTACTCGCTGTCCTGGCAGGGTAATGCACCACGTTCTTTCCGCCAACTATCGGGACGAGGCGTCCCGCTTCTCGGCGTTCTCGTTTCCTCCGTGGTAACCGTGGGCGCGGTGATCCTTGCCTTCGCACAACCGGACACCGCGTTCCCTGTTCTCATGTCCACTGCGCTTGCCTCCGCGCTTATCAACTGGGCCATGATCCTCATCACCCAGCTCAAGTTCCGGCAGTCGCTCACCCCGAAAGAGGTGGCTCAGTTGCGCTTCAAGCTGCCCGGAGGGCGGTTGGCAACCGCCTTCGCGTTGACCATGTTGGGCGCGGTCGCCGTGCTTATGGCGGTGCTTCCCGACCATCAGGTGGCCGTGGTGGTTGGGCCTGTCTGGCTGTTGGCGCTCTTCCTCAGTTACGAAGTCAAAACGCGCTACCAGCGCGCGCGTGGGCGATAGCGTAGTCGTCGTCGAACATGATGAGAAGGTTCCGCGCTACCAGCGCGCACGGTGCGCTTGGGTGCGCTGGGCGCCAAGAAATGGAGGGCCCAGCAAGAAGTGGAGGTCTTTTCGCGACACTTCTTGAAAAAACCTCCACTTCTCCACCCTCAAGGCCGCGCCTGACTCCCCCATTCCATCTTCTCCCATCCCACCCCCTCCTACCACCCGTCTCCCCACGCCGCGGCGGAACGCACCGGCTTCTCCTTCTGCTTCGGGGGCCAGGTGGGCGTCTCCCCACGCCGCGGCATGCAGCACAGAGCGATATGATGCAACTTGTGTCCTTCATGATTGTTGCCGGTGGCTTCCACAACGGCGAGGTGCGTGGGGATGGCAAAGCCGATGCTTACGAAGTCCTACGCCCCTACATCGTGGAAGAGGACCCACAGCCCCGCACTCCTAGACTGCCCTCACCAGAAGACCCCTACAACGTGGAAGAAGAACTCGTAAACGCCACGAACCACCTCCACCTGCATTTGAAGGGTCCGGAAATAAAAGCAACCATTGGCCTTTTCGAAGATTCCATGACTGCAGAGCGTTTCGGCGGTGATCGGGTCTGCGACCTGCTGGTCGAAGCGGCACGAGCTGCCAACTGGGTGATAATCGCGCCCGGCTCTCCCACCTGCATTACGCGCGAGAGTCAGCGGAAACATTTGCCGCCCGATTTAGCCGAGCATGTGGCGTTAGTAGCGTCAGGCTACGACCTGATTGAAGCGTTTGATACTGAAGTGTAGGGCGGTCTTTGGGCGAAGGCAGGTCACGGCCTGCTCGCCACAAGCCACGGCCCGAGCGAAAAGCAGTGCCCGTTCGGCGCAAGCTGCCTTCCGGTGAGCAAGAGTGATATCCGCCGCGCAGAACCGTCCCGCTGGGCTCACCGGATCAACGCGCTCTATGGGCGACGACGGCAAGCTGCAGCGGAAGACGATCACGTAGCTCCGCATCAATAAAACGGTAGCCTTCTGCACAGGGCTCCATCATCTCGGGCCAGCGGCACCACGCGGAGTAGCGCGTCTCCGTAACCTCATCGATGAGCATGCCAGCTTCGAGCAGCGCGGTGAGGATCTCACCAACCCCGTGATTCCACTGGTGACTCACAGTATGGGAGATAGCGGGTAAGCCGGAATCGGCCTGAACATACGACCCACTGTCCTCCCAAGTAATGGGGAAGCGGCGTTGAAAGTATGGCGCATGGAGAGTAAGGCCACGAGCGGTATCATCACCCACAGCCTGGAAAACCGGGTGGTCATCGCGCAACACTAGTCGGCCGCCGTGCCTCAGCAATGAGGCGACGACCTTCGCCCAAGCCATAATGTCCGGAAGCCAACACAGAACGCCAAGGGATGTGTAGACGAGGTCAAAGTCCCCTGTGATCACTTGCCTTGAGTCATAGACGTTGGCCTGAATGAATTCGATATCGACACCGGCACGCTCGGCAATGGAACGGGCGCGGCGCAAGGATTCGCCCGACAAATCCAGCCCAACAACGCGGCGAGCACCCATACGCGCCAAGCTCACGGTGTCTGCGCCGAGATGGCACTGCAGGTGAGCCACATCCAGTCCGCTCAAGTCGCCAAGACGTTCCCGATCCGGGGCAATGTCAACAGAGATCGCCGTCGGGGATGCTAACAGGGCATCAATCCCGTAGCCGCTAGATTAGTGCAGGGCAGCGCGATCATCCCAGTTGGCCCGATTGTCGGCGAAGTACTGGGCATTGTCAGCAGGGAACGTCCGATCTGTTCCCGTCATGGCCTGAGCCTATCAGTCATCGAGCACCCCTTAGTATTCCGAGCCTTACCGTAATGCCTTTCCCTTGGTATTCCGAGCATTTTCATACACCCGTTATCGACCGCAATTACCCCGCTGTGCCACAGATTGTGCCTCTAACTCGAACCGGTCGTCCGTCCCGACGACGTCGCTCCGCCAACTCGCCACTCGCTCCCGCCTTCAACCACACTCCCAACACGCAGTAGCCTCACAGGTCCGCACCACTCTCCCAGCCCCAACACACCCCAAACTCCGCGCCACCCTTCTAATTCCACCACGCACTGACCGATCACTGCCAGCCCATAACCACTCTCCACATTCACGCCACGTCCCCACCTCCACCACGCCCCGCCAGCTCATAACCATTCTCGACACTCACAACGCCCTCCCAGTCCTGAACTAGTCTCCCTCGTGTAACACTCCCGTTTTCGCACCCATGCTTCCACTTGCAACCAGGCGCCCAACTCGCAACGCCCTGCCAGCCCGCACTACTCTCCGCCCGCGCATAACCCTCCGGCTACGAACGGCATGTCCTACCTCTTGCGCAGTGACATACCTCACTTCCAGCACTGTAGTATCTAGTTCGTTAAGCCTAGAATTACCCTTTACTAGCACGTATGGTTGGAGCAACCGACAATGACGCCGAATGAAAGGACAACAATGGCAGGGCCATTCCGTCAGATTGATCCCGCGCAATTCTCCCGACACTGGCTCGACGTGCCATATGCCAGTGAGGACCCACGCCAAGTACTCGACATCTGGCTCCCCGACGACGGCGAGGGCCCCTTCCCTCTCGTCATCTTCGTGCACGGCGGTGGCTGGGTCAGCGGCGATAAACGCGAGAACACAATGCCCGGCGTGTTCAAGCTCCCTTCCCAGGGCTACGCCGTCGCCTGCATCGAGTATCGGCTGGCGCCGCAGGTCACCTGGCCCGCGCCACTGTTCGACGTGCGCGCCGCCATCCGTTGGTTACGTGCGCACGGGCCCGAGTACCAGCTCAAGACCGACAAAATCGTCGCCTGGGGGAACTCCGCTGGTGGTCATATCCTCAACATGGTAGCTGCACTGGGCGGGCGCAATATCCAGCGCGGCGAGCACCTTGGAAACGCAGAACAATCCGACGCAGTCCAAGGTCTCATTAACCTCTATGCGCCCAGTGACATGTACCAGGTGGACCTGTGCAACGTACTGCCGGAATCCGCCGTCGCCGATGTGACTCCCGGATCAGCACTCAGCGCAGTCGATATCGCCGCCGAAGGCATGGCTTTCCCACATAACCTCGTCATGGGATTCAAATGCTCGCGAAACCCCGAAGCCGCAGCATATGGCAGCCCCATTCACTTCGTAACAGAGAGCTTCCCACCGGCATATTTCATGCACGGAACCGAGGACGTCGTCGTACCGTTTTCGCAATCGGCCGCTATGACCAACAAGGTCAACGAAACCTGCCACGAAAAACGTGCAAAGCTGGAATCGTTCAGCGGCGCTGGGCACGGACATCCCTCAATGAAGACCGACAAGGTCGTGGATCGGATCATCGACTTCATCGACACAGTTCTATGGGACGGACCGCGCACCCGCACTCCTCTACCACCCGACCCACGTTTGATCGAGGACTGAGCCTGCTATGACCACGCACGACATACGGCGCACACCCCACACTACATATCCCCATGTCCCTCCACATTCCACGTGATCCAAGGAAGTAATCATGTCTCAAGCCACAACTGACCAACAGCTGACGGAGAAGGGCTTCGCCAGCTATCTCCCCATCATCATCGCCTGCTGCACGATGTGCGGCGTGCCTTCGGCGATTCTCATCAGTTCCGCGTCTGTGTTCTACGAGCCAATTGCCAACGAGTTCAATGTCGAGATAGCAAGTATTAGCGTGTGGATGTCATTCATGCTGATCTCGTGTGCGATTTTCTCTCCCCTGATGGGTAGCCTAATCGCGCGATATGACATCCGTCCTCTCCTGCTCGCAGGAGCCACTCTCGAAGCTACCATCTTTGCCTTGTTCTCCATCTCCCAAGGTCCCTGGATGTTCTGGGTCGGCGGTTTCCTCGCAGGACTCTCGAACATCGTTCTGCTCGGCATGGCAACCGCCACCTTGGTCAATCGCTGGTTCAAGACCCATGTGGGCGTCATTATTGGCTTCTGTACGGCCTTCACGGGCCTTGGCGGAGTACTGTTCCTGCCATTAGCTCAGAAGATCATTGCCACGCACGGATGGCGGACCGCCTACCTTGTCTTTGCCATCATCACTTTCGTTGTCACGATTCCGGTGATTCTTATCTGCGTGCGTTCCAATCCGTCCGAACGCGGCCTTCTGCCTTATGGCACTGCCGAGGCGGCGCGCAATTCAAGCGATGGCAATGTCGCAGAACCCACCTCCGTCAGACCATCGGTCGGCATGCGCTCGAGCGTGTTCTGGATCGTTATCGTGTTCGGCTTCTTCGTCAACCTCGTCTGCCAGATCCCCGGCTATTTCCCGAGGTATGTCAGCTGGATCAATGAACAGGCTGATTCGGGACTTGCGACAAAGGCGTTCATCGCAGGCGCGACGCTTGCTGCCGTGGCGCAGGCAGGCAACGCCATCGGCAAGATAGGCCTCGGATTCTTCTCCGACCTATCCGTCAGCCGTGCCATTGCCGTTCTTTCTGGTGCCGGGGCACTCGGAATCATCTTCGTGTGGCAGTTCCCCTCGACGATCTTGCTTCCGATCGGCAGCCTTATCTTTGGTTTCTTCATTGCCGGAGTGCTCGTGCTTTGCCCGATGGTTGCTCGTCGCATATTCGGTGCCGGAAAGAACTATCCGGTGTTCTACGCCCGGATTTCCGTCGCAGTAACATTGGGCGGGGCCGCTGGAAATGTTGTCTGGCCATATGTCGCTGAGCACTGGGGAGGCTTCGGCACGGTGTTTGCGATAGCGCTAGGCGCAATCGTCGTCGTCGTTGTTACCGGCTTCATGGCCTACGCGCAGCGCGACCGCTTGCCACGGGAGTGAGCTTGGAACAAATGAGATCGCTTGCCGTAGGAGTGACGGAGGTAACTACGCCGAAAGCCGCCGAGCTTTTGCGTGCTCCCCGGTTCTTCGCCGCGAACGGCAAAAACCAGTTTCCACGCGGAGCTGCATGTATCCCGTTCCCCCTCCCTACCCTACGCTCGTTACCACCGCAATACAGCTGCTGATGCAATGCGCTGCCCGGGGCATGTCACCTCGGGCAGCGCATTGTGCCATGAACGAGTTCTAGCACCTACCTCTTAGGCGCCTGTCTCATTCTCAGTCACCCACTGGATGAAGTTCGTGGTGCCATTTCCATTCAGCTCCGCCATGGTGTGGCCCTGCCCCCAGATGGTCGCGAAGTCCAGGTTCTCCACCCCATAGTTCTCCAGCGCGAGCGCCAGATTCACCTCGGTGGCATTTGCGGTATCTCCCTGCGCAATGCCGGTGCGGATACGCCAGTTCTGCGCAACTTCGGAACTCTGGTACCCGTCGTAACTACTATTCAGGTAGTACATCGGGTTGTACATATTCATGCGTGTCGCAACATCAATGCCGAGCGAGTCGGTTGTCTCAAAGTCCGAGTCATACTGATCCCCGCGTAATCCACGCTCCAGTCGGAGTACGAGGAATACTCTTCTTCATTTTCAGTAATCAGATCACGGGCGATGGTATCGAAGTGCAGACCATCTGCACCGGAGCCCATCACCACATTCTCGGTGGCGGAAGCGTCAACACCGTCAAAAGCGCCGACATCCTTCGATGCATTCTTCTGGCTGGTGATAAAGCCTTCCAGGCTTGTCACCGTCGCGGTATTGGTATCGGCGTCATGACTCACCCATTCACCGTCCGCGTTCAGCGCATCAATATAGTCTTGCACCGTCTCATAGGTGGTGGCATCCTCCGTTGAGTTGCCACCGCCGGGTGCGCCACCACTAGGAGCTCCCCCATCGCCGCTCGGCCCACTGCTCGAACCGTCCGGGGCGCCGCTGGCGTCGTCGGGAAGATCTTCGGAAGGTGGACTATCGGAGGAAGCGCCATCAGAAGAGGCGCCGCCAGAGGGTATACTCCCCGAATCCTCGCCATCGGAGGGCGGACCACCCGCATCCATACCCGCCATCTCGCTACTAGACGGCGTGTACGGGAACTCGGTCTCGGCCAAGAAGTCGTTCAGCGATCCCTCAATCGTCGAGACCAGGTAGTCATAATACGTGCCGGAAAGGTAGATGCCTTCGTTGGACTCGTCCAGCATGAGCACATTACCGTCTTCGTCGGTCAGACCGAGTCCGTTGATGTATTGCGCGTAAGCCTCGGCTAAGTCGCTGGAATAGGCTGCGGTCCAGGTACCTTCGGCCCGCGTACCTGAATTCGAGAATTGCCCCATGTTCCACTCGTAGGCGGCGTCCGCTGCATCAAGGTTGGTGATCGGACACCAGGCCATAACACCGGCGACGGCGTCGGAGATCGCGTTTCCATCAGCATCGTTCATGGCGGCGCCAAGCTCGTTGAGGTAGGGAGTGTACAGCTCGGAATCGCCGGATGCTCCCATGACGGCACTTTGCGCACCACCACTATGCCCGAAGACGTACACAGCTTCCGAGTTACCGGGCAGACTATCGCTGTTGTAGCGCACGTAGCGCACAGCTGCCTTCAGGTCGGTGACACCCCACGGAGCATTGCCAGTGTAGTCATCGGTGTTGGAGTCCCGGCCTCGCAGGCCGGGCCATACGTAGATGAACCCAGCCTCCATATACTCGGAGATGCTGTCGTAGTTGTACTCTAGTGGCGCACTCTGCGCTGCATAGCCCGGTGTATTCACCGGGAAAATGATCGGCGCCGTCGTCGCCGTGAAATCGCCGACTGCACCGTCTGATCTAATGCTCGCAGTATAGGTGCCGTCTCCGTTATCCGTGGCGTCCATATAGGCACCGGGCACGTAAATGCCGAGCGTCTCATAGTCAGCGGCCTGCGGCGTCAGCACGTAGCTGACACCGATCTGGTAGTAGACATCATTGGCTTCGTCATACTGCCAGGCAGTTTCATCAATGCCGAGCGCCGAATAGTCCATCGACGACGACGCCGTGGCCGTAGTGGTGGAGTCCGTATCGCTGGATCCGGTACACCCGGATAATGCGAAAGCTGTGCTTCCCGCCATCACAAGCGCCGTGAGACGCACGGGCAGTCTTTTCCGTTTCACTTGTTCACCATCCCTCTCCTTGATCATCCGCACCGGGGTTAAAACCCTATCGACGGCTGCCTGCCGCAGAACAACAACAGTCTGATTTCACAGCCAGCGATACGGCCAAGCAGGCAATTAGGTCGCAATACGAACAAGTAGCCACGATGAGGCCGGTCTGCCCACGCGGCGCCCACCCAAGTGCACTGCAACTGCGCAATCCGCCGTGCAGGCGCAGAATGCTGCGCCTGCCAGCACCTTATACCTCACGCTCCTCCCGTCTGGCAGCCGCCACTATCGGGGGTACTTCCCGCACTATCCGCGTCTGTGCCCGAAGCCGATCCCACCAGTCTGCGCGACCATCGCTTTTGACCTGCCCTCCGCTCTTGTGCCGGACGTAATGGCCTCAGTTCAGAGGCACCGTCACTCTCCGCTAGTAAACTGTGCAACACCAAGCACTTGACCGAAAGTCAGCTGGGAATGGTCATCGTGGCTCTGTCGGCACACCGCTTCGGCGCTTGGCCTTGTGGTCGGTACTGCGCTTAGCCTCGCGACCGGTGCTGCGCTTACCCGCGTGAGTCACGCTGCACTAAAGCGTGTCACGCAGCCTGTACCTGGACCATTCACGTATCGCCTGGCCCCGCAACGCACATTTCGCCTGACCGTACAAATTCACACTTCATCTAGGCCTGCATTTCACGTTTTGATCAGCCTAGCAACGCGCGTATCACCAAGCCTCGCAACGCACGTTTCACTTGACCCCGCAATTCACATTTCACTTGGCCTGGGCGACTCACATTTCACTTAGCCCTGTGACGGACGCAGTAGCTTGCCCTGCCGATTATCGCCCCGGATCACACTGCGACCGACAACAGCATCGGCGATCATTCCGCCAAGCAAAGCCAGGCATACCGGCAGAATCCAACCGAGGCCCGCACTTGCCAGCGGCACCCAATTTACCAGCGGCGCCACTAGCGGATTCCCCCAGCTAAAGCCCTCCAGTAGCACGAGGGCGGACCAGATGGCCGCCGCCCACACCGGTAGGGTGAATCCCCACTGCAGCCGACGGTATCCGGGCAGGACGGCGCGCAGCAGCGCATCCAGCAACGTCACAACAACCACCGTGATCGCCACCGGGTAAAGGAAGGCGATCAAGGGCGCCGCCACGCGTAAAACGGTGCGCAAACCGAGGCTCGCCACCCCGAAGGAAGTGGCACCAAAGATAAGCACCCATACGTGATACGAGACCTGCGGAACAAGGCGGTGAAAGAACTGCCCAGACGCTGCAAGTAGGCCCACAGCCGTCGTGAGGCAAGCGAGGACCACAATGAGGCCTAAGACAACCCGGCCCGGGCGACCGAGAGCGTAGCCCGCGGCGTCGGAAAGCAAGGCAGCACCATTGTTATACGTGCCGGAGTTCGGTATTGTCCGGCCGATCAAGCCGAGCCCCAGATAGATGAATGCAAGTAAAGCTCCGGCAATGGTCGCAGCAATCGCCGCGCCATAAACAACCGGCCGCCCCTCACGCACACCCCGGTACTTCAGAGAGGACACGACGATAATGCCGAAGGCCAGCGCTGCCACCGAATCCATGGTCATGTAGCCTTCCAGCAGCCCGGCCGACAGCGGATGCGAAGCGTACGCACCGGTGACGACGTCGGCGGCCGCCTGCTCCGCCTCGCGATCTGTGGCGTTGCCACTGACGGAACGCCATACCAGCAGTACCAGAAGCACGAGCAGAACGGGAGTCAGCGCTTTGCCCAACCTATTAACGACCTGGCGCGGGTTATATGCCAGTACGACGGCGACGGCGAAGAACGCGGCGTTGAAGCCGACGGCGGCGCCACCAGAACTCCAACCTGTCAGCGGCTGAATGGCGGTGGAGAAGCTAACCGCTCCCGTACGAGGCAATCCATAGAAAGCTCCGATGGAGAGATAGCACAGAACCGCGAATGCCGCACCAAACTTCGTCCCGGCACGGCTGGCGACGTCGCGCGCATCGGTACCCGAAACGGCGACGGCGATTACCGAGGCAACCGGTAGCAGCACGGCACCGATGAGGAATCCCGCAATGGCCGCCGGGAAGTTCGCCCCCGCCTGCGCGCCAAGCATGGGCGGGAAAATCAGATTCCCGGCACCAAAGAACATCGAGAACAGTGTCAGAGCGGTGGCTAGTAGGCCGCTTATAAGAAGCCCACGCGGGAGGCCGCCCAATTTTGAAGGAGAAGGCCTCACCGCTCGTTATCGTCCGCTGTCGCACTGGAACCCGCCGTACCAGCAGTATCGCTGACGCCAGCAATGTTGGTCGCGCCAGCAGCGTCGGCGGTCTTCGCGCCCGGCGTAGCTACCGGCTGCACATCTGCCACGGCCTTCGCCGCGCCGTCGGAGCCAGCAGCACCGGCGGCGTGTTCTTCCCGTACCGCGCCCCCTTCCGCGCGGACCTTAGCCACCAGAGCTTGCATACCCCCGCGCGCTTTCCCCGCGAGGCCTTGAGCCTTCTCAGGCAAGGCGCTTAACGTGTGCTTGGCGTTCAGCGCGTGCACTAATGCGGCATAGAGGCGCGGCCGCACGGGCACGTCCCACGCGCCGGCAACCTCCACCGGCTCGCCCTGCGTAAACTTGGACTTAAACATGCGCACACCCGCCAGCTCAGGCGCCCGCTCGGAGTCGATGCCCATGAGGTCAAAAGTGCGCACACCGAGCTCGTGCAACCAGCATGCCTCTTTGTATAGCAGGGCGTCGGCGGCAAGCATCCGCCGAGCTTGATGCGAGGATGCGGCATAGTAGTAGATCGCGCGATCCTCCCATAGGACCGGCAGCCCCCATGCCAGCGCCGGGCCACCATTCTCACGTGCCACATAAAGCCGGGCATGCTCCGGGCCGAGGGCACGCAGCATCGTCAGATAGGTCTCCTTCGGTGCCGCTCGGAATCCATCACGCTCACCCGTTTCGGTCAGGATGGCATACAACTCATCGAAGACCTCTTCCGCGCGATCAGTCTCGTCAGCGAAGGTCAATGATTCATTGCGTAGGGCCTTGCGCACGTCACGGCGGCCGCGTGACTTGAATGAGGCGAGAATGGCTTCGTCGTCGTCGCGATCCAGATTGAGAATGATGGTGCGATCGAAGGTTTTCGTTTGCAGTAGCTCATGACAGTCGGGGGCAGCATGCATAGCGTGCAGACGGACGAAAACGATGCTGCGGTCGCGGTGTCGCACACCCTTGATCAACAACTCCCGCAAGTCAGCCTCTTCTTCGGGGCTAGGATCATCGCCCAACCAAACCGGACCGTGTTTCGCCCACAGGTACGGGAAACCACGTACCTCCATACGCGTGAGTGCGAGAAGCGCGCGCGGTGCACCGTCGCCGCCACGATAGACGACACGCCCCCACGGGCTGCGCCCGGGCGTCGCCTCGTCAAAGGCATCCCAGGCGATCGACTGTTCAGGCGGGAGCGTCACGCCGGCGTCTTTCGCAATGCGATAGAACTCGTCCCACCCCACGGGAGTCATTGAGCCGATACTCATCTCAGTCCTTCTCTGTTGTTTTGCCGACGACGTAGCCGTGTCCCTGCTCAACCTAAGCACCTTGCACACAAACACCGCAAGCCCGGACTTCGCCGAACTGAGATCGCTTGTCACGGCACAGGAGATCGCTGGTTACACACCTGACCCAAGCCTATCGCCCTGCAGTCCTCGGAGCAGCTCCCACCATGTTGCAATCATGTGCCCGTCTCGACGGAGCGGGCGCGGCGGAAGGCATGGCACACGGCTTATTTCTCTCACTCGCAACAGGACCATTAGCGGTATCCGTGACTTCAAGGCCTGGGACTATTTCTTTCCTACTCGTGGCAGAACCACGTGTTCGATCCCGTCGATGATCGACTCGATAATGAGGCGAAAGTACTTATCCGACATGGCATCCGCCTGGTTCACATCGGTGAGTGGCTCAAAAAAGGAATGCACCATAAGACTCACCCCCGGTGAATGTTCCATAAGAGGTTCCAAGCGCGCGATCAAACCCTTCATGTCCTCCGGGGTCCTTGCCTTGGGTGAGCGCCGATCCCGTGCAGCAATGGCACCGACGGCCACATCAAATACCATCGAATAGACTAGCGGCGTCGAATCACCAAAACCTGCCTCCTGCAGTTTGGCGGCAGCCAAATCGATGATAGGGACCACGCTCTCCGTGAGCCGTCCCGTGGTGAGATGCTCGGCAACACCGTGGTATTCCAGAAGAAGTGGTCGCATGGCAAGGCATAGCTCCGTGAACCACTCCTTCCATCCGAGGTGTGGATCAGGCATTTCTACGCGTTCGCATATTTGCCCGACGACGGCGTCCACTACATCGTCTTTCTTTGGGAAATAGTGGTAAACGACGGATGGGACGACATCAAGCGCAGCGGCTAGGTCACGTATCGACCACCCGGCCAAACCGCGCTCTTCGGTGAGGCGCAGCGCTCTTTCTACTATTAGTTCCGAGCTCAGACCGACGCGTCGAGCCGTCCGCCCCTTTCCTCCCCCTGCAACCTCATTTTCCGATCCCATAGTCCAAGTCTATCGCCTTGACAACACTAGATCGCCGTTCTACTTTTGATGGTAGAACGGCGATCTAGTACGGGTTACTGGATCGGATGACGCGGCCACTTCATCCCGTCAAGCACCCCAGCATTGGTCGACACACTGCCCGCTTTGTGCGGAGTCGTCATGTGTGGCGGCACCACGAGTCGCCACATAATCCGTATTGGCCAGAAAGGGATTCACATGCCATCAGAAACGAAGAAGGAAGGCGCTCAGGTGCGAATCGTCTTGATGACGGTATTTCTGGCCTACATGGGCCAGATGATCCTCAACCCCATCATCGCCCCGCTCTCACGTGAGATGGGCCTAGAAGAATGGCATATCGGCGCCGCAATATCGCTCGCAGCCATTACGCTCGCCTGTCTCAGCCAATTTTGGGGGCGGCGGTCACAAATCGTCGGACCGAAACGGATCTTCATCATCTCGATGTGTGTTGGTTCGCTCGCATTGGCGTCTTTTGCTGCCCTGGCGTGGTTAGGGATCCGCGGCATCTGGGTCGGCCCCGGACTCGTCACCGGAGTGATTCTGACGCGTGGCCTCCTTTACGGCTCCGGCATCTCAGCCATCTTCCCAACCACGCAAACATACTTCGTCACTCATGCCAACAGCGAAGCACAAAGGGTGAAACTCCTCGGCGCTTCGGGCGCGGCGCAGGGCCTAGCAACCATCGTCGGCGGCGTTGTCGGCGGGGCGCTGGCCGCCACCGGCGGCCTACTCCTTCCGGTCTCCGTCATGCCATCGCTGATGATTATCGGCGTGCTCGTCGTCGCTTTCTTCTTTAAACCAGAGAGCGCACAGAGCCGCTTGGACCACCCGAAGAAGATCGTTTATCGCGATCCGCGCGCGTTTCCCTTCCTCGTCGCCGACTTCATCCTATTCCTGGCATTCTCCTCGATGCAGACCCTACTGGGGTTTGCCATTCAGGATCGATTCGGCCTGAACTCCTCCTCCACTGCGGGAATCACCTCCGCGGTCATGGTGGTCCTTTCAGTCTCAATGGTGGCAATGCAGGGAGGAATCGTCCCGCGTCTGCACTGGAATTCGCAGCGCCTTCTACGCAATGGCCTCCTCCTGACAACCATTGGGATGGCATGCCTACTGCCATCGTCGTCGTACATCCTGCTGTTCGCGGGGTCGATTGCGGGCGGTCTGGGTATCGGCATGGCCATCCCTGGCTATAACACGGGGCCGACCATGGCACTGTCTGCTGACGAGCAGGGATCCATGGCCGGCCTTATCAATGCCAATAACGGCGTCACCTACGCGATAGCGCCGATTCTTTCCACCAGCGTGTACGGCTGGAACACGGCTGCACCTTTCATTGCGATCATCGTACTTATCGCCTGTGCCACGGCATTCTCCTTTCTGCATCCGCTCCTGCGGAACAAAGGGTGACTCCAGTCCAGAACAAAGTTCTCTGGGCTATTCTTGGCGCAGTCCCTTGCAGCGTGACACGCGAGGACCCAAAACAAAGCGGGCCATAGGAAATCGACAAGACGCTCCCCTGCGCCTGCTCCCCGAATCGCGACAGCTTAACCAAGAGCAAGATCGGTGCAGCGCGCCTGCACATCGAATGCACTATTGCCACAACCAAAGCGATGGCACGAAAACCCTCTGAGTTGCAGGATAACGACCGCCATTGCCAGCGGAAACAGAGGCACAGCGGAAGCCTACCCGGCTAACGGGATAGCCGCTGCCGTCCCCAACCACACGCACCTGCAATTCCACGTAGCCTGCACGTTGCCGGTGGTGGCATATTGGCAGCCCCAGTCACAGGCGCCTAGAAACCCGCGTACAGCCTGTGCCCATTGGTCAGCACCGCTGTCACCCACGGCCACACGCACCTAGAGACCTTCTAGCCCACGGGATGCAGACCTCCGAGCACCTCATTCAGAGCCTCGGTGCTAGAGGGATGTGTCCATATACCATCGCGCAACGCGCTGGCCGTTACCCCTGCCCGCATCGCGAGCGCCAGCAGGTTTATCAACTCCTGCGAATCCACACTGAACACCGTCGCCCCCAGCAGCAGATCAGTTTCCGGATCCACAAGCACCTTGATTAACCCATGCGTTTCGCCAACGATCTTCGGCCGGGGCATCGCTGCAATCGCAGCAATATCCTTAGCTGCCACCAGATATTCGATGCCGCGCTCACGCGCCTCGCGTTCCGTCAAACCCACCTGTGCCAGCGGCGGGGTGATAAACGTCGTCGTCGGAACCGCTACGCGATCCGCAACCGAACGCTCCCCGTCGCCAACGAGTTGGTCGCGCACAATTCGGTAGTCGTCCAGAGAGATGTAGGTGAACTGCGGGCCTCCATTGACGTCGCCCACGGCCCAAACATTGGGCACATTGGTGCGAAGGTGGTCATCAACCGGGATATAACCGCGCTGATCAGTGGTGATGCCCGCTGCTTCGAGGTGAAGAGCCTGTGTTTCCGGCACTCTGCCAATAGCAACCAGCACAGCATCGGCAGGAATCCGGCCTGCGGAGGTCATCACAGAATCCACCTCGATGGCCTGCACCTGCGCGCCGGTTACGATCTGCACCCCACGATCCGCAAGTGTACCGACGACGGCGTCGCGCACGTCGTCATCTAGGCGCGCTCCAAAAGTGTCCGAGCGCTCAAGGATGCGGACTGCTGATCCGAAGGCGGCGAACATGCTCGCGAACTCCAAGGCGATGAAACCGCCGCCAATAATCGCCAGATTCTCCGGCAAATGTTCAATATGCTGAATCGATTGCGAGGTATGGACATGCCCCAGACTGGCGCCGGGGACGTCCAGCAGTGCGGGTGATGTTCCGGTATTGATGACGATAGAGTCGGCGACGACGTCGAGAACGTCGTTTCCCGCGCGCATGCGCACGCGGTGTGGTGAAACAAAACGCGCCTCGCCGCTTACCAGGGTTACGGTATCAACCGTTTCCAGCATCTTGCGGTTGGCTGCACGTAGCTTGTCGATCAGCGAATCACGTGAGGCGATCGCCCGCTGCAGGTAGGAGGATGGCTCCGCGTCGCCGCGGTGCTCAGCCGAATCGATCAGGTCCTTGGTTGGAACACAGGCTACGTTGATGCAAGTGCCGCCAATCATGGCGTCGTCGCGTTCAATCAGCACCACGCGCTGCCCACGCGAACCGAGGTCGCATGCAAGGGTCTTTCCGGCTTTGCCCCAGCCAAGGACGAGAAGGTCGGCCTGCAGGGTCTGGGAAGCGTCATCGTATCCACTTGTCATGCAGACACTATAGGCAGTAACAGGACTCTTATTTCCCTCGTTCGCACAGGGTGATCGCGGGGCAAGGATACGGATAGCGCGGCAGGACGCCAGGCCACGGGGTGCGTGGATAGTGGCAACAGGGCATTGTTGTCGGGTGTGGTGATGTGCGCCAGGCCACAGGCGGCAGGACGCCAGGCCACGGGGTGCGTGGATAGTGGCAACAGGGCATTATTGTCGGGTGTGGTGATGTGCGCCAGGCCACAGGGGCGTGGATTGTGGACGCCGGGTTGGATGGGGGTGCTGGACAAGATCAGGGTGCTGGACAAGATCAGGGTGCTGGACAAGTTGGGCGGTCGGATTGTGGACGCCGGGGTCACGGATTGCAGATTCGGAGCCCAGCACATCCCAGGAAATGCCAAGGCGGGCGGAAGAAACGCCAAGGCTACCGTATCGTGACGAGCATCCAGGGACCCGGCCCGTGAGAAATGTCGGGTCTTTCAAGAAGTGTCGGGTTTTTCCCTACACTTCTCGACAATCCCTACACTTCTCGAGGCCTGCACCAACTGACGCCTACACTTCTCGAGGCCTGCACCACCCCAGGCCCACAACGGCCGACGCCCGTACCTATGCAGGACCCAATCCCGCATCCTAACGTGCGCACAACCACCCCGACGCCCGTCCGCACGTGAGGCCAGCGTCCGCAGACGTTCGCCGTCATGGCACCGCAGTCCGTCCACGCATGAAGCCAGCGGGCATGCAATCTGCGGTGATTGCTGGCATGCTCCGCATCCCATCCGCACCCGAGGCCGACGCCTTAGTCTCCGGAAGGAACCCGATATCTACGGAGCTCAACCGACGTGGAAGTACCTGTCTACCAGGTCCTCCACCTCAACGCGCGCCTCGGCGATGTCTTCACGCAGGTTGTCGTCGCCCAGGGCGATAAGCCGATTCGCCCAGGAGTCTATAAGGCCGGCGGGAAACACGTCGAAGGCCTCGTAGCTCCCACGCTGATCCAACAGCCTGCGAGCAGCCTCCGCGCAGGAGGTGGGCAGCTGATCCAAACCTTCGATCTTCGAGGCGTCGCCGCTGACGTAGCGCTGGTTGGCGTAGTCGAGCATCGCGGGATCGG
Organism: Actinobaculum sp. 352; assembly: GCF_003957265.1. Classification (NCBI taxonomy): domain Bacteria; kingdom Bacillati; phylum Actinomycetota; class Actinomycetes; order Actinomycetales; family Actinomycetaceae; genus Actinobaculum; species Actinobaculum sp. 352. Next base: position 186,344 of record NZ_RQSN01000002.1, read on the forward strand.
TCAGGCCGATTCGAGCCGCCACTGTGATCCCCGCCAGCAGAAGATGCACGTTCGCCGAGCCGTCCGGGGAACGCAACTCAACGGTCTGTGAATCATTGGGCAGAGCCCCAATTGACCCTTCTTGCGGGTTCGCATCGCGGAACATGCTGTCGTCGATGTTCTGCCAGCCAAGCGGCACGCGTACCAGAACGGACCGATTGCGGTCGCCCCAACAAATTGCGGTAGGCGCCTCCTGGTGCGGGACGAGGCGCAGGAATGACGTTGGCACGGTGTTGCCGAAGGCGGTCAGTGAGGCCGCATGAGAAAGGTACCCGCCAATTACCCGCCGTGCCTGGCCGGTCAGACCGGCGCCTTGCGAGAACTGGTTGATGCCATCTTTCATCAGACGGGTATGGAAATGCATGCCGGATCCGGCCTGCCCGACGGCAATTTTCGGCGAGAAGGACACTTCAATACCGTAGGAGCTGGCGACCTCGCGGACCACCCACTTGGCGAGCACCATCTGATCGGCCGCCCGCATGACATCGGTAGGCAGGAATTCGATCTCCTGCTGGATCATCTGCTGTCCGTCGTCGACGAAGTTCCCCACCTCGGCGTGCGCATACTTGACGGTGCAACCCATGCGCGCCAAGTGGTGGATCGCCTCGGTGCGAATCTCCTGCCACTTCGAGAAGGGACCGGCCTCGTGATAACCACGCTGTGGCTCCACGGGATAGAGCTCTTCTTCACGGGAGAAGAGGTAGTATTCCAGTTCGCCGAGTGCCTCCAGGCGGCAACCGGTCTGGTCTTCGAGCGCCTGCTGCGCTTTGCGGAGCACCTGCTGGGGTGCCGATGCGAGGGGGTGACCGCCGACGTCGTAAAAGCCGCACAGGATTTCCAGGGTTGGGATCTCGGCGAAGGGATTGACGTAGGCCGTGCGCAACTGCGGGATGACGTAGAGGTCTGAACTGGCGGCGTCGACGAAGTCGAAGAGCGATGAGCCGTCGACCCGCTCCCCCATGGTCAGCACGCGGTCGAGGTGAGCAGCGGATTGGATGGCGAAGTTGAGAGCTTTGAGGCGGCCGTCACCCCCGACGTAGCGCAGGGTGAGCATTGAGATGTCATTCTCAGCGACGAAGCGGGCGATATCGGCGCGGGTGAAATTCTCCGGCGACTTGCCTAGGGTACGTACCAGCGGGTTTGGGTTAAGTGCAATGAAGTCTGTTTCGAGCATCGTTTTCTCCTCACTGAGCGGGGCGTGGTCGTCACATCCGGCCACTACAGGGCTCCTCTGTTCTCTCCAATTTGGATTCTTGCACGTTATGCGCATGTACTGCCACTCGTTTTGCCTTTTCGGTGGCGCGTATACGAGCGACGTGGCCGGATCCTGGCGGGTCGGCTGGGCCACGCGAAGTGACCAATCCCGGTGAGGAACGTGCGACGGCGAGGCGGCAAGGCCACGGTGAGGTGACGGGTCGCCGACAACGTAACGGACCTCGGTACGGTAACAGGCCACGGTCGGGCAACGGGCGACGGCGAGGCGGATAGACCCCGGCGAGGCGGCGGGTCCCTGTACGGTAGCGGGCCGCAGCGAGGAGACGGGTCCCGATGCCTTCACTTTGAGACGTGGACGAGGTAATCTGAACACATTCGAAGTTGTCCCGGACTTACAGAAATAAGGTGACACATGGACCCGTTGCCATTGATTGACGACATGCTCACCTACAGTACCGATATGGAAGACGTTGTCCGTGCACCGCAACCGGCCAGCACCTCGTTCCCGCGACGTCTTTTGAGAAGAAAACAGCACAGCATTGGCGCGAGCAAGAGCCTCAAGATCCCGTCTGCATGCGAGACTCACGATTCCGGCAACCTATAAAATCCGCGTGACCCCACCATTCCTTCAATTGACCTGGTCACGATAGTTGCCGTTTGGATATGTCTTCAGCACGTCTAGTCCTTTCGACTACCACTTGTTCTCGCCTCGTCACCACAGTCACCCCATTGCCCCGGCCACCCATGACCACCATGCTCAAACGCCGTCATGGACCACTTGCATGTAAAGTGAGCTTCACGTAAAGTTACCTTTACAATTCTCGTGCTGTGAACCTACGAGTTACAGGTCGACACCGCCAGATGGAAGGCCTTCGACCCACCTGGCTGTTAAACACCGACCACACCCGGGCAATATAGGCGCACGGCGTATCGAGTCGATATGAGTGCCGCACGTGCAATCGATAGGCGGTCCGACTGACACGTGTCCGAAGGGCTCAGAAGCAGAGATTGGGCGCTTTCCGCAGAGCCCTGCTCAGAGGAGATCGCAGAAAAGTGGAGTGCGCGCCACAAGGATCTTGGGCGCAGTAGATCTTACGGAACATCACATGATGCAAGGAGGAACAATGGATAGGCACACGCCAACAGAAACATCCACCAATGAAAGAGTACCGATGGATGCTGTACCGTCGGCTACGCGAAGCACGGTAGGCCCAAATGACACCGCCGCACGCCGAACAGCCGAAAAGACTTATCGATTCGGGCGCATAAGGCCAAACGGCACGCCCGCTCTGCGCCTCGCAATACCCATCGGCCTTTCTGTGGCCCTGGCACTTGCCGCAGTGCAACTTCTCAACAATCCCGACGGACCGAATAAGTGGGTAGCCGCAATCATCCTCGCGGCATTCTTAGCCCCGTCTGTCACAGGGCTGGTATGGGTTGCGTGCGTTGACCGCAGCACGCTACCGGGTGCGGTGCGCGATACCGAAAACAGCGTGGAGAGCACTTGGTATTCGAAGGCAGCCTTCGACGCCTTTCACCTAACCTTTGCTGTATGCGGTGTTGGGTCCGGTGTGGCGAGCAAATGGAATGCGACAGTGTCCTGGACACTGGCCGCAATAGCTGCCTTCTCAGCTATCGCCTTCCTTGTGAGCTATCTGCTTCACAAGGTGAGGTAGATGCGTAATCGCTTGGCAGAGTTGCGAAAAAGCTGCGGATGGTCGCAGGAGCACCTGGCGGAGGTGCTCGGCGTGAGTCGGCAGACCGTCATTTCCATCGAAAAGGGAAAATTCTCCCCCTCGCTTCCGCTTGCTTTCCTCATCGCAGCTACGTTCGACCTACGCATCGAGGATGTCTTCTTCCCTGACCCATAGCGACTTAAACGCCGGAACGGATGCCGAAGCTACACGAGCAAGTGCCGAGCAGATACGATCAGGCATAACACGTCACGTTTTATTCCGGAAGCCATTTGTTCAGGAGTCCAAGCGATGAAAACCGTTACTTTTGCAAACTCCTCCCACACGAAACCCTCGCGCCGACCCGCATCACACGGCGTCGAGGTTTTGAACCTCCCCGCCTCGAACATCATTGGCGGCATGATGCGCATCGCCAGCAAAACTGACGACGAGATCCGCGCGCTCTATGCCGCCGAACGCGAAGTAGGAATCAACTTCTTCGACCACGCCGACATCTATGGGTTCAATCACCCGGGTGGCGGCCTGCACTATTGCGAGCGCCGCTTCGCCGACGCCCTGCGCCTCGCGCCTTCCGAGCGCGAGCAGATCATCCTGCAGACCAAGACCGGAATCATTACCGACCCGCCCGGCTACGATCACTCCTACACGCACATCATTTCCTCGGTCGACGAGTCGCTGCGCGCATTGCGCACCGACTACCTCGACATCCTCTTGCTCCACCGCCCCGACGCCCTTGTCGAGCCGGAAGAGGTCGCCCGCGCCTTCGACGATCTGCATTCCTCTGGCAAGGTCAGACATTTCGGCGTCTCCAACCACACGCCCAGGCAGATCGATCTGCTCCGCTACACGCTTGCCCAGCCAATCATCGTCAATCAAGTGCAATTGTCCCTACCTCACGCCTCGATCATTGCGCAGGGCCTCGCGTCCAACATGCTCGGGCACGACGACGCAATCACGCGCGACGGTGGCGGCGTCGTCGACTATGCACGTCTGAACGGAATCAGGTTGCAAGCCTGGAGCCCGCTGCAGGCGCCGGCCCACGGCGGCACGTTCCTCGGCTCGCCGCACTATCCCGAGCTCAATGCTGAGTTGGGGCACCTGGCTGATAAGTATGCCGTGGCTCCGGAAGCAATTGCGGTCGCGTGGATCACTCGGCACCCCGCCGGAATTCAAGTGGTTCTTGGAACGACGACGCCGCAGCACGCCGCCGCTGCGGCCGCCGGTTCCGACATCCCGCTCACGCGGGCAGAATGGTACGGCCTGTACCGCGCGGCCGGCCACGTTTTGCCGTAGCCCGGCACTAGACGCGCTGCCGCCACCTAGTGGCGGATCGAATTGGCTTCCGGAAAGGCCGCGCCACCACAAGCCCCGAACCTGCCGCCCGCCTGCCACAGCAGACTCCGGTGGTTAGTCACGCCGCAATACGGGTACTATCGAATTGGCACTCACCGGCGCTTGTCGGCGATCCTCAGCTTGTTACGGCGATTCCGCAGGACTCTGCCGTAACTCCGCTCTTCAACGGCCAGAACAGAGAGGACCACATGTTTTGCACTCATTGCGGCACGCAGCTCGCCGAACAGTCCTTTTATTGCCCACAGTGCGGCAAGGCAACGACGATGAACTCTGATGCAACTACCACACCAGACACCGGTGGCACCCCAAGTGCCAGCGCCGATCGCGAACTGGGTTCCGGCAGTACTGCGGCAGCGTCACAGGGAACTAGCTCGCCAACCAGCAGCGTTACAACCACGCACTCAGCGCATCACGCCACCCCGATTGACGACGCCGAGCGCTACAGGCAACGAAACTCGACCGCATCGGGCGCCAACCGGCAGCAGCCTTCAGCCACTGCGGCCCGACGCTCCACCGGGCGCCCCCGTCGCCGCGAGCTGCAAAGCCTGAACGAAACATGCGTGGTTAGTGCCGTCATGGGCGCAGTTTCGTTGGTACTTCCACTTTTCTTTGTCACCTGTGCAATAGCGATTTTCACCGGAAATAGTGGAATCAGTGTCGCTAATATCGAGAGACAGCGTGGGCGATCTCTTGCGATCATCGGTATCGTCTTGGGGACTACTTCTGCGATTCTCACGCTCATGCGGCTGTGCGGTATCGTGATCTCGCCCAGCATCGCCTTAACATGACTAGCCGCCACGGGTCAGAGCTGCCCGCATGCAGCAGTGATCGTGTCGCGGATTGTGACATATGAGGGGAGACCATCGCTTGTTCTAGAATGTCGGTTCGCCAAAACGGACAGGGAAGGAGTAACGATGGTCAGCTTGAACACGATGACGCAGGATGTACCCGAGCGGTGAAGCCGGACCGACCGGGCGTTGGCTGCTGCGGACGCCGAGATGCACGTCGCTGGCACCTCGACGCGCAAGGTGGAGCAGGTAGCAACAAAGTTCGGCGTGGAGTCGTTGTCCAAGGACCAGCTGAGTTGGCTGTTCGCCATCATTGATGGTGAGGTTAACGCGTTCCTCGCCAAGGACTGGTCGGGCATGCGCTTGTGTTATCTCGTCCTTGATGCGACCTACCTGAAGTGTTGCCTGAATGGTCGGGTCCGGTCCGAGACGTTCGTGACCGCTATCGGCGTGGGCGACGAGGGCCGACGCCACGTCCTGAGCTTCACGTGTACCAACGCCGAGTGCAACGCGTCGTGGCAGGGGTTCTTGCAGGCCCTCGAAGGACGCAGTGTGAGGCACACACGCATAGGTACCTCCAATGCCCACTTGGGCTCTGCGCAAGGCCGTGGAGGAGGTCTGGCCCGAGCGATGTGGCAGCGGTGTATCGTACACGCTAAACGCGACATACTCGCAAGGGTCAAGAGCCCGTCACACCATAGGCCCTATACCCCTGCCGCCCGCCTGCCACAGCAGACTCCGGTGGTTAGTCACGCCGCAATACGGGTACTATCGAATTGGCACTCACCGGCGCTTGTCGGAGATCCTCAACTTGTTACGGCAATTCCGCAGGAATCTGCCATAACACCGCTCTTCAACACCAGAGAGGACCACATGTTTTGCACTCACTGCGGCACACAGCTAACCGAAGACTACAATTATTGCCCACGCTGCGGCACAGCAACGATCATTAACTCTAGTGCAACTACCACACCAGACGGCGGTAGCAAGCCAAATCCCAGCGCCGATCGCGAACCGGGTTCCGGCAGTACTGCGGCAGCGACACAGGGAACTAGCTCGCCAACCAGCAGCGTTACAACCACGCGCTCATCTCATTACGCCTCTCCCATTGACGACGCCGAGCGCTACAGGCAACGAAGCTCGACCGCATCGGGCGCCAACCGCCGACAGCCTCCAGCCACCGCGTCCCAACGCTCCTACGGAGGCTCCAGTCGCCGCGAGCTGCAAAGCCTGAACGAAACATGCGCGGTCAGCGCCGTCATGGGCGTTGTCTCGTTGCTACTGCCACTCTTCTTTGTCACCTGTGCAATAGCGATTATCACCGGAGGCGTCGGGATCGGTGCCGCTAATCGCGAGAGACAGCGTGGGCAATCTCTTGCAATCATCGGTATCGTCTTGGGGACTACTTCTGCGATTTTCACACTAATACGGCTAAATGCCGTCTTGTGATCTCGCCCAGCATCGGTTTAGCGCTACACCCAGCCACCACAGAATTACATCCGACCAAGGAACACGGCTGCGACACCTCGGCCCGGCGCGATGCCTAGCCGCCACGGGTAGAGCTCCCGCGTGCAGCAGGCGGCTGCGGCGCAGCAGATTCCGCGCATCCGTGCGCCGAGCAAGACGGCCTCGATAGCGACGACGGTACGCGTTCTCACCCGTCGAGGAGGTCTCGAATCTCTTGAGCGGTGAGTCGAACACCGCCCACGCCGATCGAGCTGCCTTCCCCGGCCAACGGTCCGCTGTCAGCGCCGCCGTTGGCACCGCTATCGGCAGCGACACCAGCATCGTCAGTGTAGTCAGCATGGTCCATGGCTTCTCCGTCGGTAACACCACCATCGGCAACACCTCCGCCACCAACGCCGCGAGCCCTGGCGGCCCCAGTAACTCCAGCCTCGGCCCCGGCACCAATCGCATCCTTGGCGCCCTCCACAACTCGATCGAAGAGCTCCGCCTTCTTCTCCTTCAGCGCCATGACCTTCTCCTCCACCGTTCCGGCGGATACCAAGCGGTAGACCATCACCGGCCTAGCCTGCCCGATCCGGTGGGTGCGATCAACTGCTTGTTCTTCGGCCTGCGGGTTCCACCACGGGTCAAGCAGGAACACGTAGTCCGCCTCGGTGAGAGTCAAGCCAACTCCGCCCGCCTTCAGGGATATCAGGAAGACATCGGCGTCACCGTTGCGGAACGCGTCAATCACTTCCTGCCGGTCCGACGTCGAACCGTCCAAATAAGCGGTACGCATTGCCTCGGTGTCAAGTGCAGAACGCACGCCGCTCAAGTACCGAGTGAATTGGCTGAAGACGAGAGCTTTATGCCCCTCTGCGACCACCGGTCGCAGTATCTCCAGCAACATCTCGATCTTTGCCGTGTACTTCGGTTGCTCAACTGCCGCGGCCGTATCGCCATCTTCGTGATCGACCTCTTCAACCAGCGCCGGGTCGAGCGCCATTTGCCGCAGGATGGTCAGCGAACGGAGCGCCGTGAACCGTGATTGCGCCGTGTCTTCTTCCAGCAGGCCCAACACCTTTTGCCTCTCCCGTGCCAATCGACGCTCATAGGCATGCCGATGCTCAGCATCCAATTCGACGAATAGCACCTGTTCGATCTTCGGCGGCAGGTCGGAAGCAACCTGCTCTTTCGTGCGGCGAAGCAGGAAAGGACGGACCCGAGCCCGGAGTGCCGCCAGGACGCCGTCGTCGCCGCGCTCAATGGGACGCCGATACACCTCAGCGAAACGCTCCACACCGGGAAGCAACCCCGGTGCCGTAATCGACAGCAGGCTCCAAAGGTCTATCAGCGTGTTCTCCAAAGGAGTGCCCGTGATGGCGATAGTGGACGGCGTGCGCAGACGCCGCACCGCCTTGTACGTCATCGAGTGAGGGTTCTTGACGGTTTGCCCTTCATCCAACACGACCCAGGCCCAGTCGACAGCGGCAAAATCTTCCTGCTCCAGGCGCATGATCGTGTAGCTGGTGACGACGAGGTCCGCCTCCGCGACGACTTCATTCAGGCTCCTATCACGCTTGGCACGGGTACGTGTGACGGTGTGCACCCGCATGGCAGGGCAGAATCGAGCCGCTTGTTCCATCCAAGAGCCGATCACACTGGTCGGGGCAATCACCAGAACCGGACCATCGCCGGATGTGCAGGAGTCACGCTGAGCGGAACTCTGCATGGTCGGGCCCGGGGCGGCAGGGCCCTGCGCGGCCGAACTCGGAGCGGTTGGTTCTTGCACAGCGAGTTTCAGAGTGCTCGGGCTCGGGGCGGTTAGTTCCTGCGCATCGACCTTCAGGGCTGCCGCTTTCGGAGCTGCCACTTTCGATGTGGTCGGTCTCTGCGCCGTGAGTTTTGGGGCGGTTGGTCCCGGAGCGGTTGGTTTCGATGCTGCTGGCCCCGGGGCGGAGCGTTGTTCCAACATCCGCTGAACAGCCGCCAGTACCTGAATTGTCTTCCCCAGGCCCATGTCGTCAGCTAGGACTCCGCCCAGGCCGGTGGACTGCAGTAACGCCAACCAGCGATAACCGTCGAGCTGGTAGGGCCGGAGCGTCGCCTGCAGACCAGCGGGAGGCGCAACGTTCAGTGGCGAATCTTCGCCTGCCTCAACAAAAGCGCCGCCTGCCCCTGGCCCGTTATCGGTCACGCCAACAGCACCCTCTCCCGCCCCTGACTCGTTCTCAGGTGAACCGACAACCCCCTCGCCCTCCACTATGTGACTCTCGGGCTGTGTCAAACCTTCGCGCTCTACTGTTTGGCTCTTCTCCGCGGCCGCGCTGCCATCACCGGCAGCCGCCTCCCGGCCATCACCGGCAGCCTCCGCCGCCGCAATAACGGCCAGCAGACGCTCCATGCCTTCCCGCCACCTTGGCGTCGCCTCGCTATCGGCTCCCAAGTCGAGCAGTTCGGAATACATTCCGGTCTGGAAGCGGCTGATCGTCAGATCGCCTCCATCCGCTGATGCCGGATCCCGTAACTCCCGCCCTTCCTCCATCAACTTGGCCAATCGGATGATCTCGGGGTGATCCGCGAGCACCACCCAGTGCCCCGATTCGAGGAGAATCGCTTCGGCGCCTTCGGCAACCGCAGTCATAAGCTCGTCTATCGGAATCTCTTCGTCGCCCACACGTATTCGCACCCGCAGCGAGAACCAGTCGAGGTCCTCCTCGTCGTCCGAAATCGCCGTCGTGATACGCGGCGTGGCCTCAGTTTCTCGATATTCGGGAACGTCGCCGTGCACTTCGACGACTACACCCGCAATCTCCCGCATGATCGGCAAGGCATGCGTGAAGAACCGCGCGGTGTTCATTCCCGCGAAAACACGCTGTTCCCACAGCCGTCCGTGTTCTTCGACCACTGGCAGACAGGCGGCAATAACGCGGCGTGCGAGTTCATCCTCGGCCTGCCGGTCCCGTACTGCTGGCTCGGCGTCACGCGGGGAAGGCGCGGCATTCCGTGAGGCAGGCTCCGTATTATGCGCGGCAGGCTCCACACTCCCAGCTACGAGGCCGTTCGGGCTCACCAGGGACTCTGCAAGCACGGCGTCAACATCACCGCGCAGCGCGCGACGCTTCTCTTTATGAGGCAGTGGGCCATCCACCACATCCGCCAGGCTCGGAACAGCAACCGTCCCCTTCACCTCGCCACCGGCCGTCATATAGCGAATGGCCCAGCATGTCTCGGCACGGTGTTTGGCAGCATCCATCGCCACCTGCAGAACCGCGATGGGCTCCGAACGCTCCGGTATTTTCAGCCCAGGATCCAGGCCAACCACCGGAACGATGACGGCCAGTTGAGGCAGATACTGCTCCTCAAAGTGCTTCACACCGTCGGGTGGGACCACGATGTCGCCACCCTGGCGCAGTAGCGGCCCAAGTACCTCGCTCTGCAGCGGATCTAGCGGCAACAGGCTGATCGCCCCGTCCCTACCGACAAGCGCATACCCGTGAGGCGGCAGCCCGATGGGATGCAATTCCGGATTCGTGCGCTCATCCTCCGTCAACGTGCTTATCGCTGAACAGTCCATCCTTGCGGAGATCAGGGCGGAGCCATCCTTCCGGCGCGACACCGTGGCCCCGGCCTGCAGACCCTCGCGAATCGCTACCGGCTGCCCGTTGCGCTGCGCCGTCGTCAGCGTCACTCCTGCATCCAGGCATCGCCGAAGGACGTCCCATACTTCTATTGGAAGTGCTTCCAGATCGATCCGATCAGTTTTCCGGTTCGTATTGCGCCCGAGGTCCATGGCCTCCAGCTCCGCCAGACACGACAACGCGGCCGGAGCGACCTGGCCGGAAAGTGCTCCGTCGCGAATGGCTCGCCATGAAATCCCCTGTTTCAGCCACCCGCGCTGCCCCTCAATGAGTGGCAATAGGCCGAGCCTGCCAGCCCTGCGCCGTGCCACATCCCCGGCGCTTTCCGCAGTTGATACTTCCACGGCAACACGCCGATATCCCCCGACCTGGCTGCGTTCTGGCACATTATGCAGCAGATCGTCCAGTTGACGTTCCCATCCGGTTTTCGCTGCCGAAGTAGCCCTCGTTGCTGCCACGTGCCGCGCAGTAAGGAGCACGGCAACCGTGTGCTTGCAATTGCTGGCAACCGGGCAGGAGCATATCCCCTCCCAGGAAACGCTCTTGCCATGCAATGCCGGAAACACCATGGTCTGGTAGGAGTCGATTTGTGAGCCATCCACCTCGGCGGTGATGTTTTCGCCGTCGTCGTCAATCGAGAGATGAGAGACCATGCCGTCCTCGTAGTAGGCGCGCCCACGCGCGAAAGTCACACCACCGGCGACCGCCGCAATCGCTGCGTCGGTCAGCTGCCTCGGCCAGTCGTCATGTGCAATCTCGCGCGCCATGGGATTAGCTTACGGAATGCCTCCGACACGTTTCGAGCCGGGTTCGGGCGGGGGATCGCACGGCGCCGTGCGCAAGCAGCCACAATGGTTCGAGCCCGGCCCGGGCGGGGAGTGGCCCGCCGACGACCTTACCTCCGGGCCGCGCGACGTTCGAGTTCCCGGGTGGGGATGGGCTCTCCTATCCGCGCACCCATTTCAAACAGCTGGCTCGAGCCCCACTCGGCCGGGGAGGCGTTACGTGCGAGGCAACATCATCGAGATGGATGGTACAGGTTTACACTTTGCTGAAGTCTATGGTTCCGCAATACTCGTGAGGCTGGCCAATTCGCTGCCGTTGACGACGAAGCCGCAGGTCTACGCCATACCCGCGAGGCTTGGACGCGGGAACAGCTCACCCTCACGTATTACAGGCTCTGCCATATGATTTACAGTCCTTCCCAACTGATTACATCCGACCGATGCCGATTACAGGCGAACTCCAGCGCCGATTCTAGGCCTTGCGGCCACGGGATCAAAGAGCCGCCCGCCAGGAGAATTGTTTCAGCGACATCTGGCGAAGCGTCATCGCGAAATTCCTGCCAATCGGTGCGCCGCGAATCACCGACACTCGCATACATGACGCCACTCGCAGAGGTGAAGTATGCGGCACTCACGCCATCACGCACGTAGACCCTGAGACTCGGCTTTTCATCGTCCCCGAACCAGAGGATGAAACGGTTTGAGCCGCGAGCGCTGCGCAAGATACCTGCGTCATCGAAGCGCCGCGATAGAAAGTGACGAAGAGCCACCTCCGAATTGATCTCGCGCGCATTGATGGCGAAGTCCTGAACGGTCACACGCATGCTACTCTCCCAAAAATCCTCCTCCAATCTCCCCAACGGCCACCTCTGACACTATCAGCCAGGCACAGACCGCACCATCCACGAGCCGCATTGTCCAAATCCCGTCCAAACGAAGGCCGCCCGGTTTTCACCGACGCCGAAATCCGCATGATTCCGCCATTCTTAAAGTGGAATCACTCCAGGTTTTCTTCCTTTGGACGGGATTTGGACACCTTGCCTGCGGGAGCCTTCACCCTACTGTCACAATAGCCTCAAAAGTAACGAAACCCCGGCAGACACCCAACCGCACGACACCATCACAACACCCAACCGCACTACACCATCACAACAGCACAGGAGCATCAGAAACCTCGATGTCGCCTTCCCAGGTACTGTGCCCCTATCTTTCCAACTCCCCGAACTGCCACACCCCGTCTTAGCCGACCTCGACGGGTACCTTCTCGCAGCTCAACTCCCGAACTGCCACTCCTTTCACTCCCCTCCCCGCACAGAGAGCACGTCCATGTGTTCACTCCTCCCCACACCAACGACCCCTCCACTCCTCCTATCTCCCTATACTGAGATGCCCGCCCACGTCCCGTGCAACGCAGTTCCCTACACACCCCGGCATCCTCACCCCAACTACCTCACGCTTTCCTGGCGATTTGCTGGCCATCTTTCCGTTCGCGGCATAAAATCACGGTTGTGCCACGCGATGCTGCCTTTCCGACGCCGTCAATCCCGCGCGATTCCGACGCCTCCGGTTCGCCGCGCCCTGGCCGAGGCTCAAACTCTTCCAACTACACGGACGTAGGCTCGACCACGCCCACAAGTTCTTCCTCATCCCCGACATCGCCCTCCCTTACCACCGCCCTAGCGACGAACTCTCAGCGAACCAGTAACCCCCGCATCGGCACCCAGTCCACTGCCACATCGGCCGCCGCCCCAAGACCCGCCACCCCAACACCAACCACCACCCCAAGACCCACCACCTCACCCGCACCAACCGTCACCCCAGGGCAAACCCCTGCCCCGCCCACTAACACCCCACCACCAAATACGACCATCGACCTCGCTCCCGGTTCGGTCGTGCGCGTGCGGGATGAAGACTGGCTTGTCACCCGCGTCACCGCCACCAGCGACGGCACTCTCATCACCGTGCAAGGTCTTTCCGAACTGGTCCGCGATACCTCGGCTCAGTTCAGCGCTGGAATCGACCGCATCGAGCCGATTGACCCGCGCGATACCGACGTCGTCGCAGATACCTCCACCGGCCACAGGCTCTCGCGCTTGTGGCTGGAGGCGACATGGCGAAAAACCGCGCTTCCCACCTCGGATACATCCCTCTCCGTTGTGGGCGACATGCTGGCCGACCCTCTGCAATACCAACTCACCGCTGTACGTCAGGCCCTCGACCCAGCCAGCCTACGCCCGCGCATTCTGCTGGCGGATGCCGTTGGACTCGGCAAAACCCTGGAAATCGGTATGATCCTGGCGGAGTTGGTGCGCCGCGGCTGGGGAGACAGGATTCTGATTGTCTCGCCCCGCCACGTGCTGGAGCAGATGCAGCATGAAATGTGGTCCCGCTTCGCCCTGCCTTTCGTGCGGCTGGATTCGCTTGGCATTCAGCGCGTGCGCCAGCGCGTGCCGGCCACCCGTAACCCGTTCTCCGTGTATCACCGGGCGATTATCTCCATCGACACCCTCAAGAATGACCGCTATTTGGCCCACCTGCGCAAACAGCGCTGGGATGCCGTCGTCATCGACGAATCACACAACATCACTAACCGCGCCACCCAGAACAATCGGCTGGCCGATATTCTGGCTCGGCAAACCGACGCGCTGATTCTTGCCTCCGCCACCCCGCATAACGGCGATCCGAAGTCTTTCAACGAACTGGTCCGCCTCCTGGAACCGACTGCCGTGCGCCCGGATGGTACGCGTGACGACGACGCCGTGCGCCGCCTCGTCATCCGCCGCCACCGCCATTCGCCCGAGGTCAGCAGCGTGGTCGGCGACAAGTGGAAGGAGCGTCAGGAGCCGGTGAATCGCCTGGTAACGCCTTCTCCGGAGGAAGACGTCGTAGCGGGCGAGCTTTCCCAGACCTGGCTGCATCGCTCCGACGGCGCTCTGGCGCCAGGTGTGCCGAGTGGGACGCGCGGGAGTCAGGCCCTATTTTCATGGACACTGGCGAAGGCCTTCCTCAGTTCGCCCGCCGCGCTAATCGAAACGATTGATGGGCGCCTGAACCGCCGTCGTGAGGTGACGACGAGCCTCGGCACCGCGCCAACAACAACCGTCCAAAGCACTGCTGCACCTCCTGTGCCGCCCCAGCAGCGGCCCGCCAACGCGCCCTCTGTCGGCCAAGCAACAACCCCGGCGGCAGCCCCCGTCGATACCCACGCCTCCGTCGCCGCCGTCACCCCCGACGGCACCGCAGTCTCCTCATCCGCCGACGACGCCCCACTGACCAGCGAGCAGGCGCTGGCGCTGGAGCACCTGCTGCGACTTGCCACCGACGCAAACACGAGCGCCTCCGGCAAGTACCGGGCGCTCTTGGAAGAACTAGCGCGCATTGGCGTCGGGCCGCGCTCCTCCGAGCGAGTGGTGATTTTCGCGGAGCGGATCGCCACACTGAACTGGCTGCGCGAGCACATTGAGGAAGACCTCAAAATGCCACTCGGTGCCGTGCGGGTGATGCACGGCAGCCTCTCGGACGTTGAACAGCAGGAGATTGTGGAGGAGTTCCGCCAAACGCATACGCCCATCCGGGTGCTGATTACCGGCGACGTCGCCTCCGAAGGCGTGAACTTGCACAGCCAGTGCCACGAACTCATCCACTACGACATTCCGTGGTCCCTGATCCGCATTGAGCAACGCAACGGACGCATTGACCGCTACGGTCAGGAGATTTCGCCGCGGATCACCACGCTCCTACTCGACCCGTCGGATCGGCGTTTCAACGGCGATATCCACGTGTTGGCTCGCCTGATGCACAAGGAGGATGAGGCGCATCGCGCTCTTGGCAGCGCCGCATCGCTTATGGGTTTGTACTCCGGCGAGAAGGAGGAGAAGGCGATCCGCGAGGCGTTGCAACAGGGAACGGATATCGACGACGTCGTCCACGACGCCGAGAGCGCACTTGAACTCGACCCGATGGCCGCGTTGTTCGCCACGCTGACGGGAAGTGAATCGATCTTAGCCAGGCACAACGCCGCAACCGAGCACAACGCCGCAACCGGGCAAGGGCGCAATGACCTGCATCATGATGCTCCGCTGCACGCCTCACTGCTATACCCCTCACAAGTGGACTTCCTGCGTGAAGGTCTAGCCGAGATCTACGACCGGCCCGCCGAGAAGGCTCTTCCATCCGGCGGAGGCGGTGTTTCTTGGCGGTACGATGCCAAGGAGCATATCGCCGAGCTCGTGCCGCCCAGTGGTCTGCGCTCCCGCTTGGAGGTGCTTCCGCAGAGTTATCTCGCTGAGCGCGGAGTGCGGGAGCATCTGGTCCTGGCCACCTCGCGCAGCAAGGCCAAGGCCCTGATGGCCGATGCCTTACGCGATTCCAGCGACTCGTCATGGCCGGAGGCTCACTATCTCGGTCCACTGCATCCCATACTCGACTGGATAAGCGACCGCATCCTCGCCGGTCTTAATCGCGGTAGCGTTTTTGCGATGCGTGGCGCGGTGGATGCTCCTACCGTGTTGCTCATGGGAACACTGACAAACCGCGTTGGCCGAACGGTAAGCCTAGTCAGCCTGAGCGCACAGTTCCGCTATCTCGACCTTGCTTCCGCCCGCGACTCACTGGCTCGTGGAGAGGCGCCGCAGGCAGTGGCGTTCACGACGATTCATCCGACGCCCGCTGCCATGTTCACCGATGTGCGCGTGACCGAACCACAAACCAATCCCGGCCCGGTTCCTCATCTCGATCTGCTTAAGGCTCTTATTGCCCCGGCGGTGGATGCGGCAGAGAACCAAATGGCACTGACGGTTGACGCCGCACGCCGCGACGCCAACCAACGTGTGGAAAGTTGGGCACGGCATGTTGATGCGTGGGACGACGACGCCGGCCACCTGGTCCAGAACCGGCAACTGCGTGAACAACGTTCAACGGTGGCGTTGGAAAAGCAGTTATTGGACCAACATCAGCCCGCACACACGCTGGTGCGGCCGCTGCTCGTCGTCGTCCCGCATGACTTTGGCACGGCGGGAGAATACTGAGCGGCGGATTGATGAGGGGCACACGAATGGCAGGCGCACTTACGGGCGGTGAACTTATGACGGGCGCACTAACGGCGGACGCACTTACGAGCGTCGCGTAACGACGGCCCCACCAATGAGCATCGCACTAATGGCGGAAGGAGCACGCTAATGACGGTATCTGATGCCCTGGTAGTGGGCGAGGACTGGATCAGCGAGCATTACTTCACTACCGACGCCACCAAGGAATCCTTCCTGGCCAGAGTGTTGGAGCGCCGCAAGGAATGGGAGGCGGAGGAGAAGGAGGGGCGGCCCACTGCCCGGTCACGACTGGCTGGCGTGCGCGCGCAGCTAGAGCAGTTATTCGCCGCTCTCCCCTCCGACAGCGACGATTTCTTCGACGACGACGCGCCGGCGGGCGCCTTCCCGGCGGGTTCCGGCCCGCGGAGCACCCCCGCATATTCCGCCAATTCTTCTTCCCGGACCGACTCCGGCCACTCGACCAGTTCTACCTTCCGCGCTGCCTCCGCTTCCTCGGCCGACCCGGCCTCGCCGCGCCGCTCCACCGTTCGTGTGAACGCCGCAGTCACGCAGGCGGACGAACTGACCCTACACATCGATGCATTGCTGCGAGACGTCCTTGGGTATACCACGGGCGAATACGAACTGCTTGACCGCGGGCCCGTCACGCTGGTCCGCCCGCGCGGCGAGGAGGGGCCCGCGCCACTGGTGCTGCTGCGTGCTCGCTCGGCCGCGACCATCGAAGAACTCCTCAACAAGAGCACAGCCACCCGCACGCTGATCGAGCCCTGGTTCCCGCTTGATTTGGCGGACCCGTCCGCACCTGAAATAGAGGGAGCCGAGTCCATCGACTCGGTGGCGCGTGCCCTCTCTACCTTACTCACCGACGCGCACGGCCCCGCCTTCGCCCTCGTGTTGGCCGGGCGCTTCGCTTTGATTGCGGAGAAGGAACGCTGGCCGGAGGGGCGCTGGCTCGCCGTCGATCTGCAGCTCGTCGTCGAACGTGCCGATACCAGGCGCGGCGGCGAGGTGGAACACGCCCTCACCTGCCTGGAAGCGCGTTCCCTGTTGCCCACCGCCGACGGCGAAACCTGGTGGACGGCCACTTTGGAGGATTCTGCCGCGCATACCGTGGGCGTCTCGCAAGATCTACGTGAAGGCGTGCGGCTCTCCATCGAGATCATCGCGGGTGAGGTGGTCCGGCGCCGCGCTGCGCTAGGTCTGCCGCCTCTGCCTCCAGAGCAGGCGCAACCGCTCGCCCTGCAGTCTTTGCGCTACCTGTATCGCATCATCTTCCTGCTTTATGCCGAGGCGAGCCCTGAGTTGAGCATTCTGCCGGTGGGAGCCGCCGAGTACGACGCCGGATACGGCTTGCATCGGCTACGGGAGTTGACCCTGCAGGAGATTCATCAGGAGGCGGAGCAGTCGGGCACGCATGTGTACGAGTCTTTGGCCGTACTATTCCGCCTGGTTGATAAGGGATTCAATCACACCGGGGAACTGCCCGAGGATTTCGACGGCCTCGTATTTCAGCCCATGCGCGCCGACCTGTTCCTCCCGCAGGCAACGGCGTTAATCGACGAGGTAGGCCTGGGCAATGAGGCACTGTTGCGCGTGCTGCGCCACTTGCTGCTCACCAAGGAACGTTCCGGCGCCGGGCGCGGATTCATCAGTTATGTGGAACTCGGCATTAATCAGTTGGGAGCGGTGTACGAAGGACTGATGAGTTACACCGGCACCTTCGCTACCGAACGTCTGTGGGAGGTAGCGCCGGGCGGTGACGCATCCAAAGGCTCGTGGGTGGTACCCCGTGATGTGATGGAGAAGTTGAACCGGGACGACCTCGTCACCGTGGTGGATGAGGTGACCGGGGAACGCCGCAATGTCACCTACGAGCCCGGCGAGTTCGTGTTCCGGCTCTCGGGCCGGGATCGGCAGCGGTCGGCGAGTTATTACACGCCGGAGGTGCTGACGCGTTTCACGGTGCAGCAGGCCCTGGCCGAACTGCTGGATCAGGATGGCCGCACGACGACGGCGGAGGAGGTGCTGCACCTGACGGTGTGCGAGCCGGCACTGGGTTCGGGCGCCTTCGCGATTGAGGCGGTGCGCCAGTTGGCCGAGCAGTACCTGTCCCGCCGGGAGCGGGAGCTGGGGCGGCGCGTGGACCCGGAGGAGCGTCCGCGCGAGCTGGCCAAGGTGAAGGCCTACCTGGCGCTGCACCAGGTCTATGGCGTGGATTTGAACGCCACCGCGGTGGAATTGGCGGAAATTTCCCTGTGGCTGGACACGATGGTGGAGGGTCTGGCGGCGCCGTGGTTCGGCCTGCGGCTGCGTCGCGGCAATTCACTGGTGGGGGCCAGGCGGGCACTGTACCCGGAGAGCGCATTGAGAAAGAAGCGGGAGTGGCTGACCACCACGCCGGTGGCCGAGCCGCTGCGGCAGGTGGCCGAGGCCATCGATGGTGCGGCGGACGACGGCGTCGCCCCGGGTGGCCTGGCAGGCCCGGGCGGCTCGGAAGCGCAGCCCACCGGCGTAAGCGAGCCTGCCTCGCCCGCCTCCGGGCACCGCCTGGGGCAGGCCCTGGACGTGGCCGACCGGGTGCATCACTTCCTGCTGCCCGCCCGGGGCTGGGGCTCGGCCACGGAGGTGCCCAAGCAGGTGCGCGACCTGGTGGACGCCGGACGGTTGAAGGCTCTGAAGGAGTGGCGCAAGGACATCACCAAGGCGCCGAAGGACAAGGCGAACAACCAAGTCAGGCGGCTGACGGCACTGGCCCGGCGCGTGGAGGTGCTGTGGGAGCTGACGCTGCGGCGCCTGCGAGTGGCGGAGGCGGAGGCCTCCCGCCGCATCGACCTGTGGGGCCGCGAGCCCCGGGCGGGCGCGGGTTCTGCGGTGACGCGGGAGCAGATCGAGGCCTACCTGGCAAGCCCGGACTCCGCCTACCGGCGCCTGCGGCTGGTGATGGATGCGTGGTGCGCACTGTGGTACTGGCCGCTCACGACCGACGTAAAGCCGCCGAGCCTGGAGAAGTGGCTGGAGACGCTGGAGCACACGCTCGGCTACGCGGGCGACGCCGCCCCCGCCAACGCGGTGCCGCTGGCCGAGGCCATCACCTGGGAGGGCCTGGAGGAGACGGAGGCCTGGGACCTTCAGTTCGCCGGCGCCCGCAGGGTGGAGGCAGTACTTGAGCAGCAGCCGTGGCTGCGCGTGGCCAAGCAGGTCGCGGACGAGCAGGGCTTCTTCCACTGGGAGCTGGACTTCGCCACCGTGTTCGCGCGCGGCGGCTTCGATCTGCAGGTGGGTAACCCGCCGTGGGTGCGGCCCCGCACCGACGTGAACGCGCTCCTGGCGGAGGGCGACCCGTGGTGGACGCTGACGAAGAAGCCCTCGGAGGCGGCGAAGCAGGCCCGCCGCCCGGGCACTCTCGCGCGCCCAGGCATGCGCAACCTGGTCATTGACGGCACCGCCGAGCAGATCGTGCAGTCCGAGTTGCTCAGCGATTCGACCGTATACCCGCTGCTGAGCGGCCAGCCCGACTTGTATCGCGCCTTCATGTGCCAGGTGTGGGAGCACCAGAGGCCCAGCGGCGCCTCGGGACTCATCCATATGGAGACTCACTTCACCGATGCCAAGACCCCGAACCTCCGCGCAGCTACGTATCGACACCTGCGGAGGCACTGGCAGTTCATCAATGAGCTTCAGTTATTCGACATCGATCACCACAATGCCTATGGCGTCCACGTCTACGGCGCTGAGCACACGCCCGACTTCCTCAGCGCCGCCTCGCTCTACCATCCCGATACGGTTGCTCGTTCTCTCAAGCATGATGGCTCAGGCGAGGAACCGGGTTTCAAAGATCCTCACACGGGCACCTGGGACCTGCGCCCGCATGCCTCCCGCATCCAGCGGGTCGACGAGTCCATGCTCCGCACCTGGCAGGCCGTGACCGAGGCAGACGACTGGCGCTCCACACCCATGGTCTCCACCGTCAACTCGGCAGCCGCCCGTACCCTGGAAACGCTGTCCCATAACCAGCGCGTAGGCTCGCTCGGTCTTGAGTTCTCCGCCGGCTGGCACGAGACAGCGGACTTTGAGAAAGGCCGCTTCATCAGAGAATGGGGCCTAGCCTCTTGGAAGGACGCCATCCTGCAGGGTCCGCACCTGCATGTGTCCACGCCGCTGTACAAGCAGCCAAACGAGACCATGAAGCACAACCAGGACTGGACCTCGACCGACTTCGAGGCCCTGCCTGCGGACGCGCAGCCGGTCACCCAATACAAGCCCGCCGGCGACCGCGCCACCTACGATCGCCTCTACACCCACTGGGGCACCACCTCCGCCCGCGACCACTACCGCATCGCCTGGCGCCGCATGGCAGCTAACACCGGTGAACGGACGCTGATCCCGGCAATCATTCCTCCGGGAACCGCACACGTGCACCCGGTATACGCTGCTGGCAGTCAGTCCCTAGATTCTCCAGACCTCGTACTCATCGGAAGCATCGCATCCTCCCTCCTGGCTGACTTCCAAATTAGGGCGCGCGCCAGGAACGATATCCATGGGTCAGATTTCAACCTACTTCCACAACCGGATGCACACTCATCTATTGCGCAACACATCCTGTTGCGAACTCTCCGCCTGAACTGTCTCACCGACGCCTACGCGGACCTGTGGGCCGAGTGTTGGGATGACGCCTTCTTGGACGACTCGCCGATTTTGGAGCGTTACGACGAGCGCCCGATCGGGCCGGTCTGGACTCCGGATACGCCGTTGCGGCGTGCCGAGGACCGGCGTAACGCGCAGGCGGAGGTCGACGTGATGGTGGCTACGATGCTTGGGGTACCGATTGAGGATCTGTGCACGATCTACCGTACGCAGTTCGCGGTGCTCTACGACTACGACCATGGCCGGGGCACGGGCGCCTATGTGTATGACGCCAATGGGCGGCAGGTGCCCACGCCGGTGCGTCAGGCCTGGGACAAGCGCAAGCGCCCCGAGTCGGACGCCGACATGCCGCTGGACGAACGCACCCACACCCACCCCGGCTCCGGCGTAACCTACGTCTATGAGCTCCCCTTCCGCACCCGCGACCGCGAATCCGACTTCCGCCGCATCTCTGCAGCGCTCTCGCGCCTTAATAGACCCGGAGGAGCCCATCTATAGCATCCTGTTGTTGGCAGTGCGCCACTCGCGACCCGCATGACCATTGCTTTCATCCAAGAAGACGGACGCCCTCTGTCCGCTGCGAATCATGTTGATGGGTTGATACCTACGTCAATGACGGGAAGGCCTCATACTTGTGCCTGCGATTGTCAAACGCAGGCTTCGTGCCCTCCAAGATATTGACTGCCGACCTAGCCACGTCGAGTTCCGCTATACTCCCGCTACTCACGGTAAAACGCCCGTCGCGTATCTGGCAGTGAATAATCTGATCCGCATCTCCCACGACCGCCAGGTTCGCGTTGTGTGTGACCACTATTGTTTGGCGCCGACCGGCTGCCTCATGGATCGCTGGAACGAGTTTGGACGCGATAGTCTCATTGTCCAGGTTTTCCTCAGGCTGGTCCAACAGAAGCGGCGTAGTACGCTGATCGACCACAAGATAGAAAAGCGCGAGAACGAGGCCCCGCTGCCCGGGTGATAGTTGCGAGAGAGGCCGCCCGTCACCAGTCAGACCGAAGCTGACTTCCAGCCAAGCGAGATCGAACATCCTATTCAGGAATTCTTCGAGAGTAGTTGAGCTGCGCAACGCAGCCCCGGGGTTGCGTAACTCTCCGCTGAGTTCTCCCCTCTCGTGCTCAAGCCGACAGAGTGCCTCAGCGAGTTGCTTCTTAAGTTGTTCCCAGCTCGTGTCTTCGATTCGCTGCGGAAGCCCCCTAAGCCATTCAATGAAATCGCCGTTTCTGCGACCGTCAAGACCCGCGGACACGTCCTTCCAGCTAGGTAGCATGCGAAGTTCTGCACTGAACTGGAGCCCAGCGTTCTTAACGACCTCGGACCGAGCGATGAAATCGGCCGCCGGTGAGTACATACTTTCAACGGCCCGCAGTCGCGCATTGAGCGCTTCGTATATACGCTCCGAACACCTAAGTATCTGCTCACGAGCCTGATCAACTCTAGCCGGCGCATCATTGATGCGACATAGCAACGCCTTGAGGCCCTTATACGACTCGGGCTCATCCTCGTCACCCATAAGGGCGGTAACATGTTCTTTCGACTGAAGTACACGTTGTCGCGCCCGTTCGCGAGCGCTATCCGCAGCGGCGAGCTCACCAGTAATCCCAAGTAGGTCCTTTTCTCGTTCGGCGATTGTATCGCCGAGTTCTTGGTGTCGAACCTCGAGGTTCTGAACTGTTTCTTTGGTTGACGAACGCCATGAAATATATCTGGCTTCGTTGATCGTTAGGCTTACGAGCGTTTCACCCTCGTCTCCGAGAATCGCTTTCACATCACGATTGATTTCGTCAACATCCTCACGGATAGCTTCCGCGCGATGAATCAACGACTCCATGTCGGCTAGTTGTCTTCTCATCTGTGCGCGTTTATGCTCATTTACACGGCGTTGCTCCAGCAGGCGTGACCGTTCTTTCTCAATTTCTTCTGAGCGCTTCCTGCGATCCGCAAGCTCGTCGTCGTCCTTACTCCCTGAATCGATCTCAGCCAACGCTTCCTCGGCTTCACCAACCTTTTTCTCGGCCTCAGTTACTTCCTCCTGCTTGAGCTTAAATCGGTTTTGCACCTCCTCAGCCTTGTTCTCAAAGCGGAAGGTCGTCGCAGCGACGTATTGCCGAACAGCTTCGCTGAGTTCCTTCCTCAGCCTAAGGACGTCGTCGTCAGACGACTGGGTCTTGTGCGCTAGAAGCGCCTCAAACGTCTTCTCGCCCGCTCGTTCGGACTTATCGATATGCGTAAACAATATCGTTCGCAACTCACGTTCAAATTCATCTATACCGTCCGTTCCGGGGTCGATACTGCATACACGCTCAACAAACATCTGTGGCAAGTACTCGACGGAGACGGGCACTGACCCATCATGCCCGTCTGTGAGTCGGACCTTACGAGGGGTAGTATTGGTAGCCCAGACTAGCTCGGTGGTGTAGTCTCGCGCCACTTTCTCGTTCCGCTTGTTCAGAAAACGGGACGCACTCAGGAACGCAAACTCCTTGTTGCGTGACGAGTTCCCACCGAGCGCAATGCAGTCGAGTAACGCCGATTTACCCTGTCCCTTGTTACCCACGACCGCCACAAACCCCGGGTTGAGTGGAAGGTCATGATCGAAGAGGTTACAGTCCTTCTTCTCAGACCTCACACGAACACGCTTAATAAAACGCTCTCGATTCTTCCGAATACGCTCAACCGCTGGAGGCTCAAGGCCAACATAGACACGTCTTTCAAACTCTTCGAGCGCATACGTCAATCCTGCGAAGGAGGGCGTCGTGTTCATCCAGGTTTGACACATTCCAAGGCGCATAGGTTGATCTGAATCCAAGAAGTAGTGGGCGTCACTGCAATCTAGGATCTTGTAGGTGACATTACTCGCGCGCAGTTTTTCTACGTCATCCGACCAGCGTGATGCATCGGGATATGCAGTGAAAAGGAGGCGCGACGAGTTAATTACGTTCTTTTTTGAGGCGATCGACTGCTCGTTCCACTTGATGTCACTCCACTCGGTCTTACCTATCCCGATAAGGGCTTTGCCTCGGAAGTACGGGCCATCAAGCACCTCTTTGACGTCATCGAGCCTGACATTGATGTTATTGAACCCTTCCATCAAGTCACTCCCATATCGTTCGCGCTCGGTAAGTGGCACAGTGTCTTTGATCTTCCGACCAAGATTGCACAATGATTTTTTTGTAATGACTCCCTGCCAATCGACTTCGGCATAGCCTGGCGCCAGAGATATCTTTGGCTGCAAAGCACTTATGAATTGCGCGCTAATTACCTCCACCTCGAGGTTAGGATCGAATATGACGTGGAGATTCACCCGGGACAACTTACTGTCTGTTCCACCGAATTGATCGAGTCGCATCTCTATCACCGGGAAGATTGCTTCAAGGTTCTGAAGCCTTCCCTTCTTTCGTTCCTTGAGTACGCGCTCATAACCGTCGAGGAACCAGTAGTCGTTGATCCCAATAACGCTCATCTCTTCTGGGAGCTTTTCCAATTCACTGATGAACCGTTCCCAGGTCTCGTCATTGTCGGCACCGTAGTGCTGGACTAGTGAGGCGGGCGTATGGACGTGCAAGTCCCAGATCCGCCACGCTGTTCCGCGCCCAGACTCCGCATTTAACTGAACCACATGCTGTCCTTCCGACCGACTCCAATGTCAACCGCCCCGGCAGGACGGCCGCAACCGGGTTGCGAAACGAGATTATCACCAGCCTCGTCCTGACCCCAAAACGACACCCCAGTTCGGCAGCAGTCACGACATTTCACTGTGCCCAGAGCACCCATTTCTGTGGACACGGCCGACCTCACCACCGAGGAGCGTTGGCACGGTCGTCAGCCGTGCTAACGCGGTGCAGTCTGACAACTTCGGGCCGACCCGAACATTCGGGCCAATCGTAGCCTTGCGACCGCATAGGCCACCTAGCCCAGCACACGGCCGCCTGATCGGAACATATCGTGGAACATCGAGGCATCGCGATCACGTGAGGTTGCCAACCACTAACTCGGTCCAGCACAGCCTCCCCTCACGGCATCAGCAAGGATCACCCAGCATCCCGGCGTACCGAACCAGATCTGCTTACAATCTTTCAGACAGACGCTATTTTCTGCATCTTCCACAACCTTTGATCACATCAGAGAAGTTCGTCGTGGCCGCCGGTGCGCGCCAGGATGAGAGTCCCGGCGGCGATGGTGTACAGGAGCAGCCAGTCGGCTGCGATGTGTAGTTCGCGGTAGGCTGCTAGGTTGCCCGTGAACTGGTGATCGCGGTGCCGCTTGAGCCAGTCGGTGCGCCGTTCGGCGACTGCCTGGATCGCACTCTTGAGCGCGTCCATACTGTAGTGCTTGCGTTTAAGCCGTTTCACGTCGCGCAGGAAAGCTGGGCGATAGGCGATCTCCCGGTCATGCACGGTCGATGAGGCCCATCAGCTCGTCAACGTCTCGGACCCTGATAGCCGGTTCCGCCTCTGCCTCGCCAATCGCCTATCACGACTAACCAACCTTCCGCGCCGCAAGCATAACCTCATCATGCTCACTCTCACCGGCCTAAACGCGTATCTGTTCAATAGCGTTTCGCGCAAGAGCGGGACCCTCGACAGTCACTGCGGGATGTGGCGCCTCGCAGTTGTAAGCGTTCTCAACCTCGTGTAGCACCTCTTCAACACTCGTCATGACTTAGCCCTCCTTAACAGGCTGAAATGCGCGGGAATGCCGCAGAAGGCTGAATCCTTATCCTCGCCAGAGGTGCGGTAGTGACCACTCAAAATGCCGCGCAGCAGCCGAACGGTTGCTAGCTGCCGAGTCCAAGGTCATGCAGCGAAAAACTGTTTGCTCACTGCCTGGCGAGTCAAGCCACACAGGCACTCCCCATACCTGCCCCTCCCCGCTACCTGCGCCGGTAGACTTCGCGGCGGTGCCCAACGGCGAGGACCAGGACTAGCAACACACCGTCGTGGACCTCGTAAACAATGCGGTAATCGCCGGTGCGTACGCGCCACTCGCCCCGCCCTCCGACGAGCTTCTTCGCGCCAGAGGGGCGTGGCTCTTGCGCCAGCAGTTCAACCACAGCCTGGACCCGGAGCTGTGCTTGGCTATCCAGTTTGCGCAGTCGGCGCGCCGCCGCGGGGGCTGAACTCGATCCGGTATGTCAAGCCAGCCCGAGGTCCGCCTTGACCTCATCCCAGTGAATCGTGCCGTGTTCGGCAACTTCCGCGCGAGCAACTTCGACCGCCTTAATATCCTCAAGGTCCTCTGCAGCCTGGGTTATGCGCTCAAGGTCCTCCGCATCGATGACCGCCGCAACGCGACGGCCACGGCGGGTAAGGAACACGGGCACATGGTGAACACGAGCGTGATCAATCACGTCTGCAAGCCTGCTGCGCGCACAGGAAACACTAATGTCGACCACATTGCTCAACATACGCGAAAATGGCGGAAATGTACATGTTGCGGCAATGATCCACACCCCTGCGACACCCACACCTCTGCGAACCACGTCTCCTTCCGGGCCAGCCATCGAGGCTTTCCCCCAGTCACACGAGAGTCACGGCCGCGTCATCCCTCGCGTGCGCGACGCAGGGCGTCCTTGTAGTCCGCGGCGGTATCGTGGTACAGGCCGAGGTCGACGGCCTCGCGCGTCATGGCATCCAGAGTGTCGCTACGTTCTTGAGCAGACTGTTGCTGGTACGCGACAATGTCGGCGAGCCGTACCCGGCGGTGCCTACCCGCTGCTGGACGCTCGAAAGGAATCCGGCCGGACTCCAGAAGCTTGACGAGGGTAGGGCGGCTAATACCGAGGAAGTCCGCAGCCTCCTGCGTCGTCAGCACCTGATCCACCGGTGCCACCGCAATCGCCCTGCCTCGCGACATGGCGTCCACGACGTTGCTGAGCACCCGATACACCTCCGCGGGGAGACTGACGGTCTGGCCATCCGACCCAACGAGCGCAACCGGTTCCGTAACCTGCTCCAAAAAGCGGGACAGGTCCAGCATCGGCTCGAGGTCCCCGGGTGGCAGTGTCACCTGCATCTGCGCAGCTCCAGTTGTCATTTCTCAAGCATAACGACAATTCGAAAAAATCGAAACCCCGAACGTGTGCTCCTACTCGTTCGACCCTATCGCCTGCGTCACGGCCCCGCGAGCCCCACCCCGAGCAGGCACCGCTTCCACCCACCCACCCACCGAATCCGACTTTCCCCGAATCCAACCCTTCTTCCCAGGATCTACTAGGCTTATTCCATGGCCATCCTCCTTCCCAGTGTGCAGGCAGAACGCATCCGCAGCGCCGTCGTCGACTATCTGGCCACCACCTTCGCACTGACGGATGCCGAACCCCGCCGCGCCCTGACGGACTTCCTCGAACATCCCGAGCACGGCGTATTCACCGGCCCCTTCGCACGGCTGCGTCTGCCCTACCTACCTTCCGAAGGCACCACCGCCTTGGACTGGACCCCGCCCTTCCCTCCCTACCACCACCAGGAACAGGCCTATAGGCGCCTGACCAGCAAGCCGCTCGGGTCCGCTCACACCAGCCCGGAACCGACAATCGTCACCACCGGCACCGGCTCGGGCAAAACCGAGGCCTTCCTCCACCCCATCCTCGACCATGTACTACGCGCACAGAAAGCCGGAATCACCGGCATCAAAGCACTCATCCTGTACCCGATGAACGCGCTGGCCAGCGACCAAGCCGCCCGGCTCACGCAACTCATCACCTCAGATCCGGCCCTCGCTCACATCCGCGCGGGTCTTTATACCGGCGACGCCGAAACGACCTCCCCCGGCACCGCATCCTCCCCCGGCGCCACACCGACCCCCACCACCGCGCCAGCGAACACCACCGACGGCACCGATTCTGCCCTGCAGCACCGCGGCACCGCCCTGGAAACCGACCGCCACTCCATCCGCCGCGACCCGCCGGACATCCTGCTCACCAACTACAAGATGCTCGACCAACTGCTGCTCCGCCCGGAGGATCAGAAGCTCTGGGAGGCATCCGCACAGTCCCTCACCTACCTGGTGCTCGACGAGTTCCACACCTACGACGGCGCACAGGGCACCGATGTCGCCATGCTGCTGCGCCGCCTGGGCCTAGCCATTCGCTCCTACCTATCCACCGGCGATCCGAGGTTGGAGGCCTTTACCGCCTCCCCGCTTGGCCCGATCATCCCGGTTGCCACATCCGCCACCCTCGGCGACGGCAGCGATCCCTCCGAGATTCTCGCCTTCGCCCGCGAAGTCTTCGGCTTCCCGCTGCCGCCCGAGGCGGTTATCACCGAAACACGGGTTCCGCTCGGCCAGTGGGCGGAACAGCATAGGCGGACAATCGCTCCGCTCGGCCTCACACCGCGCCGCCTGAACACACTGCAGGCCAACGAGCTCGATGCTCTAGCAGACCTCGCAGAAGGCTCCGCCGCCGATGCCCTGGACCTGCTGCGCGACGTCGTCGGAAAACTGTACGAGGGCGCCACACCCGCCGGTCGAACCGACCCCACCAGTCGAACCGACCCCACCAGTCGAACCGACCCCACCAGTCGAACCGACCCCGCCACCTGTGCCGCGGCCCTCCAAGCCCATCCCGACGTTCTCACCCTCATCGAGGCGGCCCAGCAGGCCGTGCCGGTGTCCACTCTCGCCCGTCGCGTGCTGGGTGGGGCTTTTCTGGAGGATCCAGTACGTGCTCGGCGCGTGCTAGCAGCCGTCTTCGCCGCACTGTCCACCGTGCGTGCCGGGCTCAACGGCACTCCCAACCGGAACGCCGTCAGCGTCGAAATCACCCTGTGGGTTCGCGAAGTAACCCGAATCGACCGCATGCTCTCCACCCAACCCGCCTTCCGCTGGTCAGATGACGTTGCCTCCACCTACGCCGACCTCGAAGAGGATATTCCCGCGCGTCCGGCCCTGTACTGCCGCTCCTGCGGTCGTTCCGGTTGGGGGATCACACTTGCGCGTACCGGACAGGCGGAAAAGCCTGACCAGTCGAATGTCCGACGGGACCACCTACTGCACGATTCTCGCTTCCGCGCTCTCTTGCACGCCCCGGGCGAGGATGCCGCCTACTTGACCGCGTTGGCGGACGGCCACCCCAATCCTGCCGAGCGTTTTCCCGGCCTGCGCTGGTACTCGGTCGCCCGCCGGGAACTGCTCACGCGCCGCCCCGCAGAATCGGATACGGAGACCCGCGAGGGCCGCGTTGTTCCCGTGCTCATCCTCACCGGGGCCGAATCCGACATCTCCCGCGACACCACCCGCGATGTCTGCCCCTCCTGTGGCAGCGACGACGCCATCCGTTTCCTCGGCTCCGCCGTCGCCACGCTCCTCTCCGTCAGCCTCACCACCCTTTTCGGGGACGACGCTCTGGACTCCGCGGAGAAACGCACCCTCATCTTCACCGACTCCGTGCAGGATGCCGCCCATCGTGCCGGTTTCGTGGACCAGCGCTCCCACACCATCAGCCTGCGTTCCGCGCTACGCGGCGCACTCGAGAACCCAATGCCACTGGATTCCTGGGTGGAGGCCACGACGATCACCGCATCCGATCCCTTCGACCGCTACCGCCTGGTTCCCGCCGACCTCACCGAGCACAAACACTTCAAGCCCTTCTGGGATTCGGGCGCCTCACGCAAGAGCCGTCGCGCCGCCGAGGAATACGTGCGCCGTCGCCTCCTCTTCGATGCATCGCTCGAAGTCGGTCTGCAATCTACCTACGGGCGGACCATGGAGGCAACCGGTTCCATCGCCGCGCACGTTGACGCCGGAAGCTCTGCCCAGATCGCCTCCATCGCCCGCGAAACGCTCAGCGACGACGACGGAGGCCTCCTACCCGCCTTCACCGACCTACCCGAAAGCAAGCTGCTCGCCTGGGTGCGTGGAACGCTTGAGCACATGCGGCGCGATGGAGCCATTGACCACGAATGGCTGCAACGTTACAAGGAGGACGACGGCGCACGAGTATGGATCTGGTACAAACGCAAACGCGCGCAGGGCCAGCCCGCCTTTCCCGCCGGGCGCAGTGCACCCGCATTTCCGCAAGTCGGAGGCACAACGAACTCGAAGCGCTCCACTTTCACCCCCGTGACCTCGCCGAAGTCCTGGCATGCCATCTGGACTCGTAAGTGCCTGCAGGTCAGCCCGCAGCATGCGGCCAGGCTCGCAGGCAACCTACTCAAAGGCCTGGCGCAGGCCGGTGTTCTTTCCACCACCGCAACCGCGAGTGGCGGCACGGTGTACGGCATTCCGACTGCCCGCATCATTGTGTCTCCTCTGAAGGAGGAGCCTTCCACTACCTCTCCGCTGGAGAAGAAACCCGCCACTACCTCTCCCCTGGAGGAGTCTTCCGAACGCCTACTACTGGTCTGCGACACCTGCCGCAGCCAACTGCCCTCATCGTCCACCTCCTCGAGACAGTTAACGGGGGCACCGTGCCTGACCGCAGCCTGCCCCGGGCATCTGGAAGGCACCGAGCACGCGCACACCAGCTTCTACCGGCAGCAATACGCCAGAAACCGGGTACGGCGGGTGGACGCCCACGAGCACACCTCGCTCCTTACCCCGAAAGAACGCAACAGAATCGAAGAGGGCTTCAAACGCGCCGAGCAGAATCCCGGCGATCCGAATGTCCTCGTGGCAACACCCACCCTGGAAATGGGCATTGACATTGGCGATCTCTCCACGGTATTGCTCGGCTCACTGCCGGATAATGTTGCCTCGTATATTCAGCGGGTGGGAAGAGCCGGGCGGCGGAACGGCTCGGCACTCGCCCTCGCATATGTTCCGGGGCGGAGCAGCCAGCTGCCGCTGTTGGAGGATCCGGCACGATTGTTGAACGGCGCGGTGGAGCCACCATCCACCTATCTGGGCGCAGAGGATATCCTTCGGCGCCAGTTCATCGCCTCCGTACTCGACTCAATGGCGCGTTCCGGTGATCCGGCGATCCCCGGAGGGGGAGGCCACCGCCCGACAGCCCGCGCCGCACTTGAATCCAGCTCTCGTGAGTCGCTGGTCGGCTCCATACTCAATCGGATTGAGAACGACGGAGCCACGTTGGCATCCGCTTTTGCCGCCACCTTCGAAGGCGGCGGCTCCGATACGGGCGGGCGGAACGGCAACGGCGCCTCCCTCACCGCCAGCAACACGGATTCGTCCGCTAGCCCTACCTTCACGTCGGATCTCTCCGAATCCTCTAGCATCGCCGCTGGTACGGCGTCCGCTTCGGACTGGGCAGTCGCTCCTGCCCTGGAAAACGGTAGCCTCGGCCGTCTCATTGCCTGGGCCACCGAAGACCACGCGGCGGGGCCGCGGCGCCTGCTGGAGCGCGCCGTCGCCGAGCATGCCAACGAAGAACGCCTGCTTTACGAACAACTCGACCAAATCAAGTCCGCCTTACCCGAACTCATCGAAGCGGCCGATCTTCCCAACGCTACGGAGGAGGATCAGCGGGCCGTGCGTGCGGCACGCGGTGCTTATCAGGCCGTAGGTGCCCGGCTGAGTGATCTGAATGAGGAACACTGGGTATCGGCACTCGAACGCCACGGGATTCTGCCCAATTATGCACTGCTAGACGATACCGTCCGCCTGGCGGCGCGGATATCGTGGCGCGATCCGGATAGTGACGAGATGCGGACAGAGCCCTACGATCTGGACCGCTCCTCCGCCAAGGCGCTGGCCGAGCTCGCACCGGGCGCCACCTTCTACGCACACGGCATGGAGATGCAGGTGGACGGCGTCGACCTTTCCGGCATCTCCGGTGAGGCCGAGTGGTGGTTCTGCTGCTCGCGCTGCGGATACGTCCATACTGAGCGCGCACAGGAACACGTGCCGCAGGCTCCCACCCACTGCCCACGTTGCGCCGACACCCGCATTGCGGATATCGGCCGTGCCCGCCGCGTTCTGCGCCTCACCCGCGTCTTTGCCGATATTTCGCGCGACGACGCCCGTATCAGCGATACCCGCGAAGACCGCCTGCAGGCCCGCTTCGAAATCCTGCCGTTGGCAGACTTCGACCCGCAGCGAGCGGAAGAGCAATGGGCCTCCGATAGCGGCTTTGGCCTGATCAGCTATCGGCATCTCATGCTGCGCTGGCTCAATACCGGACGCCTCGGCGGCGGGCAGGGCAACGATCAGGTGGCGGGCATCGAAATCGCCGCCACCGGCTTCCGGCTGTGTGAGGCGTGCGGAAAGCTGGACACGGAAACGGGGCCGAATAACCCGCGGGAGCATCGGCCGTGGTGCGAACATCGCAACTCCCGCACGGAACACATCGCACAGGTCGATCTCATGCGCTCCCTCGAAACCGAAGCGCTGGCTCTTATCCTCCCGCCGTCATTCGCAACGAACCGCACCGGCACGGCCTCACTGTGCGCCGCACTATTCCTCGGCTTGCGGATCATCACCAACAGCGTTCCCGCCCATCTCAACGTTACCGTCGTTCCACACCCCGTGGCCGATGGAGAACCGGGAGAAACACGGCAGGCCGTCCTGGTGCACGACGTCGTACCGGGAGGCACCGGTTATCTCACGGATCTGACGGGTCCGAGTAGGCTCTGGAATCTCCTCGTCTGCGCAGGTACACATCTGGAGAATTGCGATTGCCGCCACGAGAATAAGCACATGTGCCACCGCTGCCTGCTGCCCTTCGCAGTCGGCGGTGATGTTTCGCGCGCCGCCGCAATAGACGCAATCCGCCGCATTCTCGGCCTTGATAAAGACGAAACGATTTCTTCTCTTGACCCCGGCATTCCTCAATGGGGAATCACACGGGGCGCCGTGGTCCGCCAGACGGCCAGTGCCAGTCCGTTGGAAGATCGCCTACGCGATGAGTTGTGGCGCCGACTGGCCCAGGTGACCGACGTCGAACAAATTGCGCATCACTCCGGAGCACCTGCGCTCAATATTGATGGCGGGCGATGGAGAATTCAACCCCAGCTGGACACCGGTGGCTCTCGCCCCGATTTCACCTGCTTGCCTTCAGTTGAAGCCGCGCGGATTGCCGTGTTCTGCGACGGGTGGGAGTATCATGCCAGCCCGCGGCACAATCGGCTTGCCGACGACGCCGCCAAACGCGAGCACCTACGCGCCCGTGGCTACCGGGTTGTGGCGGTGGCTGCCGCAGATTTGGACCGAGCCTGGGATCCCCAGTGGCTTATTCAGGGCGCAAAACTGCTGCGAACAGACGGCTCGAAATATGCGGCCCGCGCTGGCGCGGTTACGGATAAGGCCATTGACACGTGGCAGGGCGGTCCCGTTGCCCTGCTCACCGAGATGTTGTTGGACGCCACCGATCATGATCGTGACCACGAAGATAATGCGCGCAGTGCCCTGGCCGACGCCGTGTGGGTACCGCTGCTTGTACACGCTCAGCAGGCGTATGCGCAGGGCGGGAGCGATGGCATGCGTTGGGAGCAGTCTGCGGACGCGGCAAGTGATGTGCTGCAGCAGGCTCTGAATGCACTGTATCCCGCATCGCCCGATGCACAGGGCAGGGCGGGCGATGCTGGAAGTGCAGATACCGGGTCTGTATCCTCAACAGGCGCATCTGCTGTAACCACTAGCCACTCACCTGCCACTAGGCGCACACCTGCCCCCGCCCGTACCTCCGCCGTCGGCACGTCGGTGCCAGCAGGCACGCATACTGCGGCCTCCCCGAGCAACCACACATCGGCCTCGGTATTCCTCTGGCCACATCTGGCGCTTGCCGTGCAACTGCGGGGCAAGTCCACCGTGGCCATGGCGCTCGTGCTTGATGATTCCCGCGAGGCAATCGCCTCCGCAGATCACCGCGATGCCTGGCTGACTTGGCTGCGACTGGGCAATGTCCTGCCGCTGGCAAACGCACCCGTCACCGTGACCACGGTGTCCGGTGCGCGGCAGAAGCTCGCCGACAAGCGCCGTTTCACACCCCAACACCAGTTGGCTTCGCAAGATCTATTCGCGGGCGACCACAGCCTCGCTTCGCAGCGTCGGGTCTTTGCGGATCAGCAGAGCGGAGTGCCGCAGCACACTGGGCCCCTGGAAGAAACCGCGACCTCGGAGCCCATCGCGGCTCCCGAGCGGACCGGGGGTCCCGAATGGGCTGGGGGTCCGGAATGGGCTGGGGGTCCGGAGCGGGCTGGGACTCCGGCGCAGTCTGCCATCGATGAGCAGTATGGGCCCGAAGGCACAACCGTTACTGGTCAGACCCTTGGCCTATCAACGCTTGAAGCACTCGAATGGAATCGTGTTGACCCCGAGCTCACCGACCCGCGCATCTTGGACCTCTTGCCCCATCTGGCGGCTCGCGGCGTCCGGCATAGCGCCGATGGCGAAGAGATCGCTGGCGGAATAATGGCCGACCTCGTCTGGCACGAGCAGCGGGTCGCCGTCGTCGTCGACGATGCGGAGGACGATGCCGCCGCTATGCGTGCTGCCGGCTGGCGCGTTGTCTGCACCGGGCCCGATCCACAACAAACAGCTGCACAAGTGGCCCAGTTGTTGACGCACGAGGCCTAGCCGAAGCATCGCACGTAACGGCATGTACCGCAATCAAAACTGAAAACGTGTCGGAAGCGTGTGGGAGACTAACCTTGTTCCTGGAAGGAGACTGATATGCCCTCCATTGTGGTACCGAAGGCGAATCCGAAGGATGCGACGGCCAAAGACCCGTCACTGAAGTCCAAGGTCGGCACTTTTCTGATGAAGCTGGCCAGCACGGATAGAACGTCCGGCCTGCATGTGGAGCCAATTCGGCATTCCGCGGATCCGCGTGTACGTACCGCCCGCGTGGACCGCTTTTACCGCGCGGTGGTCTTTCAGATCGGGCAGGGCGACGACGCCGTCTACGTATTCCACGGTGTCTGGCCCCATGACGATGCCATCAACGAAGCGAAAGAGGTGAGCCTGCAAGTCAATCCGCGCAATGGAGCCACAGAAGTAATTCGAGTCGCCGAAGCCGTTCAGAAGAGTCAGGAAGGCGTCACGGCACGGCAGAATCAGGCAATGAAGCGACTGCAGGCCGCAGAGAACGCCACACGGGCCCTCGAGCGGCAGGCCGCCCAAGTTGAAGCGGCCAATGAGCGCGCCCGTCAGCAAGTGGACGCGGGCTCTGCGCAGGTTGAATCAGGCGTTGAATCAGGCGTCTCCGTGGCCATACGCGATGACCCTCCCGCCTGGGCGCGGCCATTCACCGCAGCAGAGCTTCACGAACAACTTGGCCTTGACCTTGCGCTAGTCACTACCGCGCTTGCGGCCGAACGGGAATCACAGCTCCTCGATATCGCCATGGCCGCGGAGGTGCCTTGGCAGGCGGAAGCACTACTCTCGCTGGCCACCGGCTCGACGATCAAAGATGTCCGGGAAGAATTCGGTCTACACCTTCCGGAAGACGTTTCTGCTACTGGTTCGGACAAGGATCTACTTGACGGCCTTCGCACCCCCGCCGCCCGCTCCTCCTTCACCTGGGCAGAGAACGATGACGAACTCCGCAAGGCGATTGAAGTCCTGGACTTTCAGCAGTGGCAGCTTTTCCTGCATCCGCAGCAACGCGTCCTCGTCGAGCGAGATACCGCCGGTGCCTCCCGCATCAGTGGCGGTGCCGGTACCGGAAAGACCGTCGTCGCCGTTCACCGGACGACACGGCTGTCCCGTCGTAACCCGGCGGCACATGTCCTGCTGACAACTTTTACCCGTAATCTTGCCGACGACCTACACCGGCAGGTTTCCCAACTCGCACCGGAACTCGCGCTGCCCGATGACTTCTCCGAGCCGGGTATTACGGTCAGTGGTTTGGACGCTCTTGCCATGACGATCCTACAAAACGCAGGCGATTCCATATTGCGAGTGACTGCATCGGTGCTCGGTAGGCGGCGTTCCCGCGTGTTCTCGGGGCTACGCGGTCGGCAGTCCAATCCCTGGAATGAGGCGCTTACCGTGGCCGGCGCGGACCTGCCCGAAGCACTGCGCAAACCAGACTTCCTCGAATCCGAGTACGAGCTCATCATTCTCCCTCAGCAACTCACCACTGTGCAGAGGTATCTACGCGTACGCCGCCCTGGACGCGGCGTGGCTCTTGATCGTGCCAAGCGGGCAGCCGTGTGGAAGGTGGTGGAAGCCTACCGTGATTACGCGGCGGCGGCTGACTACACGTCCTTCGCCGAACGCCTGGTACTCGCGGCGGCCTGGTTGGATGCCTGCGTGGCAGATGGTGGTGCGCGGCCTTTCCAGCATGTCGTTGTGGATGAGGCGCAAGACCTTTCCCCCGCACACCTTCTGCTGCTCCGCGCGCTGGTAGCCCCCGGGCCTAACGATCTGTTCCTTGCAGAGGATTCACACCAGCGCATTTACGGGAAGAAAATCGTACTCAGCCATTACGGCATTGAGGTGCGCGGGCGGTCTCACCGCCTCACCCGTAACTACCGAACAACACGGCAGAATCTCAACTTCGCCTTCGAGATATTAGAGCCGGGCGACTATCAGGATCTTGAGGGCGGTGCCGAGCAGCATCGTTACCTATCTCCACGCTCCGGCCCCGAGCCAATACTGCTCAAAGCGGGAAATCCCGCAGAGGAGCTGAACATGGCGGCGCAACTTGTGCGTGACTGGCTTGACGAAGACGAAGCCTCCGGTCAGACTGCTCCAGAGACAATCGCAATTCTTACGCGCGACCGCAACCGATGCGACGCCGTCGTTGCAGGGCTTGCTGAGCGGGGCATCGATGTGCGCCCGGTCGCACGAGACACTGCCTTGCGCGGCCAGCCGCTCGTGATGACCATGCACCGCGCCAAGGGGCTCGAATTCCGGAAGGTGCTGCTATTCGACGTAAGTAAGGACATCATTCCGCGTTCGGTTCAAGAACAGAGCTACTCTGAACAAGATCGGACCGACGCACTCCTGCGAGAGCGGTCATTGCTGTACGTCGCCGCTAGCCGAGCACGAGACCAGTTGGCGATTTCTTGGAACAGTGCGCCCAGCCCGCTATTGGAGCCGGTTGCTACTAAGGCATGAACGGATAACGGCCACTCACCAAGTGCCACGGGTGCACTGGAGCCGGTAGCTACTAAGGCATGAGGCAGCGCCCTCTTCGCAAGGCGATCTTCCGAGCGGGGCTTTTACAAAACGATGAACGCGCTCGCTTTCGCAGTGATGCGGGCACCGCTTCGAACCTCGTCACCGCACTAGCCTCCCCGACCATGCATACGAACAGCTCACTTCAGCTCGTGTTTAGCATGTGTCACTGCGCTCCATCACTACCACCATGACGATCCAGCCGCCGACCCAGCACTGCGAGGTCACTTGTCCAGAATTCACCGCCCTGGCATATCCGCACTGACAATGGACTGGCTGGCCCGCTCTGGAGAACGCATCATGGCGCACTGCGTTTGCGAGGCTCTTTAGAGGACGAACCGCGTCCTCGCCGTGACCGCAGCGGGTGCCCCGCCGCGCTCCATCATGCGCCTAGCACAACGCCGTGCCCCATGGCCTTAGGATCCAATACGTGTTTTGAGGGTCCATAACATGTTGCCACTGTCCAATTACCGTCCAAACAACTAACCACACATCACATCCATCCGCGAAAACCGCGTCATTCCGCCATTTCTTAAATGGAACAAATCCAGGAACGGAGCGTTTGGACGCGAATCGGACACCCAAGCACACAGCACCCACTTCTTCTGACACCATAAGCCAAACACGGACCTGACACCATCCATGAGGCACATTGTCAAAATCCCGTCCAAACGAAGACGGGCCGGTTTCAACCGATGTCAAAAACCGCATGATTCCGCCATTCTTTAAATTGAAGCATTCCATATTGCCATCGTTTGGACGGGATTTGGACGTTGGGAATGTAAGTGTCTGCTCGGTGTGGGGTGTGTGACCCTGGTTTGGACTGGCGGCCTGATTGGGTTTGTCTTGGTAGTGATCTGTCCGCGTTCTGGGCTGGGCGGGCGTGTATGTAACGAGTCCCGACAGGCTCGGGGCTGCTGGCATGACCTGATATGAGCTTGGAGTTGATTTCTCGTCAACGTCCTGTCTGCCAGAGCGTGTCCCGGGCTTGTCGGTAGGCCTACTTTCAAGGAGGTCATGATCATCATGACAGATAACACCCAACGACGCACGATCACCACCACGAGCACAGGCTTATCGACCCTGCCCCGGCAGCCAGACCGGTGGGTGGTCGCCGGGGTGGACACCCACAAAGACACGCACCATGTCGCCGTGCTTGACGCTTCCACCGGGCAGCGGTTAGGCGATAGACAAGTACCCGCCACCCCGACGGGCTATCACCAACTACACGAATTCGTGACCAGCCTGGGAAAGATCCAGATGATCGGTATCGAGGGCACCGGATCCTACGGGGCAGGCCTAGCCCGCGCCCTGACAGACACCGACACACCCATCCGGGAAGTGATCCGCCCCAAACGCAGTCAACGACGCCGCGGTAAATCCGACCGGATCGACGCGTACGCCGCCGCTCAGCAAACCCTTGCTGACACCCACACCCTCCCCATCCCCAAAAACCGCCAGGGAACATGCGAACAACTACGCGTCCTCCTGGCCGAACGCCGCTCCCGCCATGCTCGCCACCAAAGGCTACGGCCCCCTGACCACCGCCACCCTACTCGTGACCATCGGGGACAACCCCGACCGCATCCACAACCAAGCATCCTTCGCCACCCTATGCGGCGTCTGCCCCATACCAGCCAGCTCCGGCAAAACCAACCGCCACCGCCTCAACCGCGGCGGAGACCGACAAGCCAACTGGGCCTTCCACCAAGTCGCCCTCGTCCGCCTGTCCTACGACCAACGCACCCAGACCTACGCCACACGCCTCACACAACACAACAAACCCCCCAGAGACATCATGCGCTGCCTCAAACGCGCCATCGCCCGCGACGCCTACCAACTCCTGACCAACCCACCCACCCCACCACGCACCGACGACCTACACCACCAACGCGGACTCACCCTCACCCAAGCCGCACACCACCTCAACACCCACCCACCCCTCACCAGCCGACTCGAACGAGGACTCCACCACGACACCGCACTAACCAACAACTACCGCCAACGGCTCAACACCCACCCACCCCTCACCACTTGACAACCATAGGAGCATCATCACCAATCGGTCACAGACAGACCCCAAGCGTCTTCGCCAAGCCAGCAGCCATCCAATCGACTAGACATCCACCCCCGCGCGAACCCCCAACCAGCACCACCCCAACCACCGCCCTTCCACCACCCAAACCACCACCTCAACGCCACGCCACTTGACCTCACCTATATCAATCAATAATATATCCATTGTTGATATATAACCGAGTGAGAGGAGGCGTCATGAGTCGCACCTCGGGATACACCAGTGGCGATCTGCCAGATCCCGCCGTCGCCGTGCTTGCCACACTGGGAAAGCCACTGCACGGCTACGCCATCATGGCGTTCCTTGATGAACGTGGTGGCCCCGACATAACGATGGGGCCAGCCACGCTGTACACAACACTGAAGAAGCTATTCAGCGCCGGTCTCATCGAGGAAGTCGACGATACCGGCAAACGCCGCCCTTACCGCCGCACCAGCAGCGGCACAGCGGCACTCAACCAAAGTCTCGAACGCCGCCAGCGGCTTATCGAATTCGCTCAA
Organism: Actinobaculum sp. 352; assembly: GCF_003957265.1. NCBI lineage: Bacteria > Bacillati > Actinomycetota > Actinomycetes > Actinomycetales > Actinomycetaceae > Actinobaculum > Actinobaculum sp. 352. The sequence continues at coordinate 225,612 of NZ_RQSN01000002.1, forward strand.
ACAGCAATGGAGGAAGCATGACAACACGACGCTTAGCGCATGGCATGGCCGTCGCTCCCGAAAAGAACCTCGCCCTGTTCTCCGACATGGCAGCGCGCGGGCAGGCACTCGTGGGCGTTAGCGCGCTCGGGTTCATGTGGAGATTCAAGCCCGCCCCCGCCGAAGATGTCATCTTCGCCCTTGACTACACCGACACCCCCAATGAAGACTATCTAGCCGTTTTCGAGGCAGCCGGCTGGCAACACGTCCTCGGGATCGGCGACATGCAGATCTTCAAGGCCGCCCCGGGCACGCGCCCGATACATACCGAAAAGCAGGGAGAAAGAGAAACACTCGCCTTGCAGGCCAGGGGGGGCATGGACTCGCGGCGATCGTGTGCCTCGCGTTGATGATGCTTGCCTTAGCGGTACACATCAAACTCGAACCGCCCCTGTGGGTCGATATCACCCTGTACCTGGTCACCGTTGTCCCATTTATCTTCACGGTAATTCCTTGGATCGGGACCATGAGAATGCTGCGCAAACTAGAAAAGCAGCACGGCTGAGTGGGAGCGAGTTCGCCGCGCTTGCGTGCCACGAGCACCGGAGGCACCCCTTCGGCCAACCCATGCCCTTGCGGCGCGGCGACGCCCAACCTATGCAGCCACGCCCAACCTATGCAGCCACGCTCAACCTATGCAGCCGCACCCATTCCAACCTGACAGCCGTCGACAACCGCCGACGGCCGCCCGTACTCCCGCCAAAGGGAGCGCCCATTTCCTTCCCGTACCAAGACCCATTTCCTTGCCATACGAACACTCTGGCGCGATACCACCATTGCCCACCGCGTTTCATCAACGCCAAGCAATAGCGATATCGCGCCTGCAAAACCGCCAGGTCGTCGCCATCGACCAAATTGACAAGCCTATGCCCGCCCGTTTTCCCCACGACTACGCACCTGGCACACCATATTCCAATGGCACCGGCTTACCGACCGCACGTGCCCACAGGTCACGTTAATGCCCGACCGCGGACAACTCCCGCTCTGGGTACTGCGCCCAACGGGAGAGTTCGCATCGATACGCGCACGGCCCACTCCAGGGCGGCAAACTCACGCGAACTCACAGGTAATGCGCGCGCAGTTCCTCGGACGACTTCCCCGAAAGATCTCCTAGCGTCACGTCGAATACTGTATGGGCGCCGCTTTCCCCGCGCGCAGCCATCTTCGCCACCGCACGCCCCATGGCGGCCACCACTGAACCTGTGAACTCCGGATTGGAATCCAACTGCAGTTCGAAGTTCACTGTTTCGGCGACGCCGTCGGACGTATGCCCCCGCCGAATCACCGTGCCCCCGTGCGGAATACCCGCATACTTGGCCGCCATCTCTTCCGCGGTGATGAAGGTGACCGTCGTATCGTAGTCGGCGAAGTAGTTCGGCATCTCCACGATCTCCTTCTCAATGCGAGCAAGATCGGCGCCTTCTTCCGCCACAACGTAACAATCACGCGTATGCATCGAACGCGTGGTCAGCTCGACGTCGTCCCCGGCCTTCACCGCAGCAACGGTCGCCTCCACGGGCCGCGTGTACTGTTTGGCGTCGACGACGCCGTCGATCCGGCGCAGCGCGTCGGAATGCCCCTGCGAAACGCCGGGACCCCAGAAGGTGGTGGTCGCACCGTCGGGCAAAACAGCATCCCCCAGAACTCGCAGCATGGAGAACAGCCCCGGATCCCATCCGGTGGAAATAAGCGCAACGTGCCCGGCCACACGCGCGGCGGCGTCGACGGCGGCGAAATGCTCCGGGATGCGCGCGTGTGTGTCGAAAGAATCGACCGTGTTGAACAGGGCGACCGTCGCCGGGGTCTGCTCGATGAGGTCGGTGGCCGAACCGCCACAGTTCAGGCACACGTCCACCTTGTCCACCCAGGCGGGCATATCGTCGACATGGGCAACCGGTGCGCCTTGCGTAGTGATCGAGCTCGGATCGCGTCGAGTGAAAACGACGACGAGCTCCATGTCATCATTCTTGGAGATCGCCTGTTCGGCTCCTCGCCCGAGATTGCCGTATCCGTTGATCGCTACCCTGATCATAAGACCTCCTGTTGGTGGTATGCCGTTGTCCTACAGTGCCCGACCTGCGCGCATCCTGCCGCCGTGCGCCTTGCGCGCCCAGCTAGGCGCTTGCCTACACACCTTGCCAGTGGCGTACTCCCACGCCGCCGTTTACTTCCGGCCTATTCGCAGTCGACTACTGTTGCGCCCATCTTGCGCGCAAACCGTCGCGACCGTACAGCCCGTCTCATCGCCTGGACCGCTGCGGTTGTTTCAGGTGGTCACCGCTGGGATGCGGTTGCCGCCGTCGCTGACGGCACGCCCACGCCTGCTATTGCCGTCGAAACCAACAGCAAGTTCCACAGCAAGGTCACACATTTGCTGATTGTGGCGATCCTGCTCAAGAACACTGAGTGCTCCTTTCAACTCTTGTCGACACTTCTGCCTTTCAGTGCTGTTGAAGACGCGAAAACGACCAGCAGTACAGCCGGATAACTCACCGCGAGCGCCTCCGCACGGCGCCCGAGGTTGTCGCTTTCCGGCGTCAAATGTCCTGAACGAAGCACAGCCGACGAAGCGGCAATCAGTCGGATGGATACATCATTGGTATTCCGCAGTCAGCGTGGTAACGCCCGGCGCGCACTGTAATCGATACTGTCGCACCAAGCAAGATCCGGCGATCAATTCGAAGACGGTATTCCGTACTCGCAGATCCCTGAACCACCGCCAAGTTGAGGCTTCTTCTGGTGGCAATTCCTGCCATTGTTCCGCTTTCACGAGGGTCGGCAGGCAGAGATTGGCCCCCGCAGAGGTGGCAATTCTTGCCCGGGAGGATGCCTGCCGCACCGGCCGGTTGCCCCCACTGCGGAGTGTAAGCAATTCTTCGCTTACCCAATCCCTGCTCCGTCAACTTCCCAGAGTTCGGTGCCGCCTACCAAACACCAGGCTATCCGCCGCGCATCACGGAAATTCACCTCGGTGACCATCGCATTTCCTTTGCCACGCACCAGCAGGTCAACTCCCACGTTCAGCCTTTCGTAATCAATCATGTGCCCCCAGTTGTATTGCGGATGGCGCGGCACCACATAGTGCCCCGGCGGAACCGCACCCAAATGCAGGACGGGCTGGGCAGAGCCGTTACGGACGTGCTGTGTACGAACCTCAACATCGTAAATCGGCTTCGACGAACCATTCGCGATGAATACCGCCCATCTCTCGTTCTTGTCATGACCGGAAAGTGTCGCGCCCATGACGTACACCAGCTCCGCTTGTTCGCGGCGCCGAGCGGCCTGCGCCGCAGCTTCCCGCTGCTGCTCCAGCTTCAACGCTTTAACACTCACCCACCACGCGATGACTGCGGCGACGACTGCCAGCAGCCCTCCTACAGCGCTTAGCCAATCCGCGATGCTTCCGACTTCCACGGTCGATCTCCTTGACTTTGCTGTTTATGGCCCCAGCAAGCTGAGTGGCACAATGCCGATACCATCTGAGCGCCGGTAAGCGACGGGGCCGGTTGTCACCACAATAGCATCGAGCAGCTGAGTGACCAATCACTTTCTCAGCCAATAAAAGTGCCTGACATCGCCTTCGATAGTAGTTACTGAGAGCCTCATCTCCATTACCAGCATGCAGCCATCCGAACAGAAGACTTGGCGTGCGGCAGGACAAGAGTTCCATCTCCATTACGAGCCCGCAGCCATCCGAACGGACGATTGCCAAGCCGATTTCGCGGACACCGGTACGCGTGCGTAAGTGGGCCGACGACTCGGCGAGCAGAATGTCTAGCCTCGTAGCTGCTGTTCTCCGCACGCATTCCATAACGCAAGTTAGTCACTTGGCAAGACTTCAATCAGTTTCTCAGCGCGATCAAAATCAGTCACTTAACATTGCCCCGATCAGTTCCTCGACAGGACTTCAGTCAGTCACTTGACACGGTCTGAATCTGTCAATTGGCAGGACTTCAGCCAGTCACTCAGCACGGTACTCATCAGTGAATTAGCAGGACTTCAGTCAGTCACTTAGCAGCCGCCACTGTGCCCTCAGCGGCGGCGTCGCACGATCTGCGCGATAAGCTCCCGGCTGCAACCGAGAGCCTGCGCGAGCGCAGTATAGGACCAGCGCTTCGGCTCCGCCTCGCGGAGTCGGTCAATAATGCCGTCGCGTTCGGCACGGTAGCGGGCGGCCAGTGCGTCGGCTTCCAGGGCCTTGGCGTGAAGTTCTGCTGCCCGCGCGGCCAAAGGATCTGAGACTCCCCCGGCGCGAAACTCGGCCGAGTCCGCCTCGGGGCCACGCTCTCCGCCGCTGCCCGCTCGGTTTTCTCCGCCACTACCTGCGAGGTGCTCAACGCCGTCCCCCGCTCGGTGCTCTACGCCGCTGCCCGCATGCGCTAAACCATCCCCCGTGCCATGGTCAGATTCAAGCGCGCGTTGCACCCGTGCACGCGCAGCTCTTTCGGCCCGCTTCTGTTTTACGGAGGTCATCTGCCCCGCTGAGCGCAGCACAGGAGGGCGGTCCTCCCCTTCCGGGGTGGCCACCCTCCTCGTACTGATACCGCGCAGTGGATCAGAGTCCACGCGAGAACTCCGAGATCAGGTTCGGCACCGAAGCGTCGAATCCGACGACGTCGAGCATGCCGGCGTCGTTCGGGTCAGCGATGCTGAAGCCCGTAGACACCATTCCGACGACGACGAGTTTCGCGTCAATGCCGGAGCGCTCACGGTAGTCCCGCAGCGCCTGGAACGGATGGATATCTCCGGCCCAGGTCTCGTTATCCGTGTAGATGACGAAGGTATCTACCTCAAGCTGCTGCTTGGTGGCATGCAGCATCGGCACGGCACAATCGGTAGCGCCGAACGGCATCCCACTGACTGTTTCCAGTGCGTCGTCGAGCCTGCGCTTCGGCGAGATATCCAGCGGCCGCAGAGGTGATCTTGCCCTGCGCGCCAACGAACCGGAGAAGGCGAAGGCCGCTGCCTCCGGTTCGGTTGCCAACTGTACCAAGGCAAGTGCCGTCGAAGCCTCGCGGGCGGTGATCATCATGCCGGAGATCGGCCAGCCCATCGAGCCGGAGACATCGACCGCCAGCATGGTGCGCTTACCCGCAGGTTCTACAGCGCCGAACGCCGCATAGAACGCCTCGTCAAGCGCCGCTGTAACTCGCGGCGTCGGCGTCCACTTGCCGGTGCCCCGCATGGACGTGCCTTGCGCATAGGTACGCTGCGCCACCAACACATTCACCGGGTGTATACGCGCCTTGCGCAGACGCTCCACGTCGGTCAACTGTGCGCATACCTCGCGCGTGCGTCCGCCCATCGCGGGCAGCAAGCCCAGGCGTGTCAGCCTCGGCAGCTGACGCATAAGAGCCGTCATCGGTATGCCGACGTCGAGCAGCGCATCCCACACCTTCGGCATGCTCAACGCCTCGTCCGGCAGCATCTCCCAGGTCAGGCCGTACTCGCGCACGAGTTCCGCCCAGGCCTTGGCAGCGCCTTTACCGCTTGCCTCAACTTCCTGCGCCTTGACGAATCCTTCAATCAGCGTGGGGACTTCATCCCCGACCGCACCATGTGCGATCCAGTCGAAGGTGGCACGCAGCTCGGCGCTCTCGGCTACCGGGTGGGCCAGACGCAGCAGGTCGCGATGCGTCCAACCACCACGCTGGCGGTACTTGACCGCCTGGTAGGCAAGCTGGTCGGCGTCACGCACCGTGTACCACGAGGCGACTGCCCGGCGCAGGCCACGCCCCCACCCTCGAAACTGCTCGACGTAGGTTGCGAAGGTGAACAGGTGTGTTCCTGTACGAGCTACCTTCGGCAGTGCCGCCAGGGCGGCGTCGCGCGACTCCGGAACCGATGCGGCGTAGGCGAGCGCGAACAGCGCCGGATTTTGTTTGGGGGCAAGTCCTCCCGTAGAGACATCTACGATGGTCTCGACCAGCGTTTCCGGGTCATTCGTAGCCATGCGCTCCAGTACTTTGGCATTGTCGACGGCCAGTTCCTGCGGTGCCGAATAATAGGTACCCCCATCGACCCCGAGAATCAGGAAGCGGCGCAACCGGGCGGCGTCGTCCAGCGCAAAGACGTAACCACCGGCGGAGTTCTGCACCTGGCTCGCTGTGGCCTGCATGCCTTGTGGCGTCCGCCTGGTGTTGATGCTCTTCAGAATGTCCATGTCCCTTCCTTCCTTTCTCCTCGGGGACTGTTGCTTGAGTAGTGGCATCTGCGGGATGCACGGATACGACTACTGTGCGCACGACGACGGCGTCGCCGAGCCGCGTATTCACTTAGAGACGACGGGCGTGGAGCGCTACCGAAAACCAGGCGTAACCGCCGTCGACCCGCACTAATCACCGTGGCCGTATTGACCCGGAGAACCTGCCGCAGCCTTATTGATAACCGACTAGCTTCGGCCCGTCGTAAGCCGTGGGAACCGCTCGTCCCAATGTGGACCTCTCGACACCACCGAAGAGGGTGAAACCGGGCATGGTGTGGCCTCCGGATGCTCCGCTCCGAAGAGTGCTGGAGTTGAACCAGCGAATACCGATAACCAAAGGCCTCCGGCCCGGCGTCGAGAGATTCACACCCTGGGGCGTGTGGCTCCCCGCAATGCGACACCGCGAACAAAGCGGAACGGACGTGTGTTGACCTCCGGATCCTCCGCAGAGGGCTGGGGTCGAACCAACTAATTCCGATAACCGAAGATCTTCGGCCCGTTCTGCTTGTGTTCGCACGTGTGCCGACTTGCGCCGACTCACAAGAGTGTAGACCCCTACACGGCATAGATGCAAGTTGGCAATGCGGGGAATTGGCTGGGATTCTTCTCCATATGCGGGCGGTGAGTTTTACGGCATGGCTTACGGCAGCGCTATGCCGGGATTCTTGTTCATATGAGGGTGGTGGGTTTTACGGCATGGCTTGCGGCTGCCCCATGTCTGGATTCCTCTCCGTTTGCGGGCAATGGTCATGCTGCACATGTGTAGGCCATGGGTGCAACAGAATGACTGAAGTCCGGGCGGTCATGTTGTGATAACCGGAGAAAATGCCAGACGCTCTACCTTTGAGCTATCGGCTAATGCCGACGGGGACTTGAACCCCGAACCTTCCAGTCCTGATAACCGACTATCGCCGGCCCGCCCGGACGGTGTACAAGGCTAGTGCATTGCGGAAGGCAGGTCAATAGTAAGTTGCAGGGAAGCGCAAGAGTAGTCGCGGTCTTGCCTTAAACGCACCGAACGACAGAAACCCCTTGCTATACCTGCGATACGGCCATATTGTAGGCATGTACCTACAATGGAGGTGACGTATGATTCAGATATCCGCTCGCGAGTTCAATCAAGACGTCAGTGCCGCCAAACGCCACGCCAGCAAGAGGCCCGTCATTATCACTGATCGAGGGAAGCCCGCCTATGTTCTCCTTTCCATCGACGAGTATCGGCGCCTCAGCAAGAACGAGGTCTCATTGGTTGACCGCCTAAGCATGGATGAGGACCTGAATATTGATTTCGAGCCCTTGAAGATCGATCTCAAGGATCCAGGCCTATGAGCTACCTGCTAGACACCAATGTCGTAAGCGAACTTCGTAAACCTGCCAGACGGGCGGCACACCGGGTGCGCACTTGGGTTGAGTCGCATAACGCAGACGAGTTCTATCTGTCTGTTATCACAATCCTGGAGATTGAAACCGGGATCGCGAGACTAGGTCGACGAGACCCGGACCAAGCGCAACTGCTGCGAAACTGGCTTGAGAACAGAGTTCTTGACGCATTCACCAACCGCATAATCCCTGTTGACTTGACGGTTGCACGTCAAGCGGCACGCCTTCACGTGCCCGATCCAAGACCCGGGCGAGATGCGCTCATTGCCGCAACTGCTCTGGCATACGGACTGACCATCGTCACGCGAAACGTCAGAAATTTCCAACCTCTCAAAGCGACAGTTATCAACCCGTGGGATGAAACCGCGAGTGGAGACTAGCCATGCCCTCCCCAAAAACAACCGCACTTACGCCGTGTTAGCGCACTGCATTCCGCTTAGACATCAGAACCATCGGCACCGAACCCTCCTCGGTTCTGCCAGTCACCCGGTAGCCCAGGTTTTCGTAGAGGCGGATGAGTTCTGGAAACTCCTCCCCGTGACGAGTTCAAACGCGGCACATCCCCCAAGGCGGCATTCGAGTTCCTTCATGAGTAAACTGCCGATGCCACGACGTCGCCAGGCCGGATCGACAATCAAGCGACCAACATACGCAATTGACTTACAAGCTGAAGCTCGCACCGAACCGACAATCTGACCATCACACTCGTAAACCAGTACTACGCTACTCTCATACTCTTCGCGAAGTTCCTCCAGTGTTTGCACCATAGGGGAAGTCTTGGGGTTCCCCACTCTCTACTACACCGGAACTTTACTTTCGTCAGAATAGGCCCAGAACCTCCGAGTGAATGCGCTGCCCATCACGCAAATCCAAGGGCGAAAATGCAACTACTTGCCTACCGAACACGTGGCGGCATGTACATCGCACACACCGCCACGTGACGAATACGGCCTATTACGGGCGCGTCTTGGTCACCCAACATCACATAGTGCGCCAGGACGGGAAGTCCGTAGACACCTTACCTACAGACAATCGCCTGCTTGACAGTAACACCCCAGCCCCAACGCTAGTTAACACTTGGCATTGACTTTTCCGCGCGCCATATGTCACGATCCATCGACGACAGGACGCCCACGGCAACCAGTATCATCGGCGCCGTTATAGCGAAGAGTGCAATCCAAGGGGCGCCGTTGGAAACGGCTTTCGTAACAGAGGGCTGGAAATCGATCAGAAAGTGGATCAGTATCGGCAGCCACAAGTTGTTGTAGCGGATGCGGATTGCCACCAGCGGCAGCCCCACAGCGAAGGCAAAGAATACCTGCTTGCTCGTTGCAACAAAAGTTGCCTCGTGCAGGTTGTAATAGTGGAGCACGCCGAAGACCAAAGCGGAAAAGAAGCCGACTAGCAGCAGCTTGTACTTCTTCCCTTCGAAAGCCTTCATAAAGGTCGAGACCAGCAGTCCGCGCACAAGCAATTCCTCAAACACGGCAGCTCCCAGCGCCGCGAAAAACGAAGCGAGAAACAGCGAGGGGCTGAGCTTGAACACTGCAAGAACATTGCGTAGAACACCACTCGACACAAAAAGCAGTACCATCGCCAGCCATAGGGCGACAACCCAGACTCTTGTTGACACCGAAAGCTGTGGTCGTGTCAACAGCACTCGACTACCTTCAATGAGGCGGTAGCATATCACTGCTAGTACGAGGCTGAGAACGAGCCGAAGTGCATTGTCGAGAAGAACATTGGCTGAGGCATCAAAACCTAGCAACTTCAACACAGGGAAAAGTGCCCCGAAAAAGAAGAAGATCACAATGGCTGACACCAACTGGATCTTCCATGACACTCTGCCGGATTCACGCATAGCTTTACTCATCTTTCTTGCCCATAACGACTGACAGACTTGCACCAAGTTCGATCGGCAACCCACCCGAATGCGCAGACGGTCTTCGGATTACTCAGCTCACTTCTCCAGACACGATCTGAAGAACCCCCTGCTTCCGACAGACAGTGACCCACCGTATAGGCGCTGGAAACGCGCAGGTCTCAAACGAGGCAATAATGAAGCATTCCAGACTTACCAAATAATCTCAAGTTGCGACGTCACCCATCTTCCACCGACGGAGGTGAGCGATCACGCTTCACACCCACGACTGAAGCCCTACACCCCGGACTTATGCGATCTCAACAACCCGCGCTCAAGTCCACCCCGGCGGCGCCGTTCCGCCAAGAGCTGAACTTGCTACTACGCTCACCACACCAAGGTTCATCCATGCTCGCCGTAAATCGGCAGCGCATCTGCGGACAACGTATGAGCCAATACACCAGCAGAGGACTATCAACAAGTGAAGAATACGCACCTCACAACGGGCGTTTGATACACCACGGTCTCCCGTGGGGCGAGGTCTGTCCGGTTTCAGGACATGGGTACGCCAGAGCCATAGGCTATGTAGAAGACACTAGACAGAGGGTTTCTGCGTGGTGTGGAAGGACACCCGTGTGACTCACCAGAGAAGAAAATTGATCGAAGACGTGATACGCGCAGCGAGCTCCATCAGGGAACTGTACGCGAAGTATGGCATCTCGGAGAAGACGGTGCATAAGTGGAAGGTTCATGGAAAACGGAGGTGCGGGCCTTCATGACAAGAGCCGCGCCCCTCACGCCAGTGTCAACCAACTCAACGAGGACGCCGTCGTCCGTATCATCACGCTCAGGCATGCCCATCCGACCTGAGGATAGAAGAAGGCAAAAGCGCTCTACGAGCGGGCCTACCCACACGATCCGGCCCCATCACACAGCAGCATCTACCGCATACTCGGCAAGGACGGACTCACGGCAGAAAAGACCGGTACTCAAGGCTGAATGCACAGACGCCGATTCTATGAGGCAATTGATCTCGGCGAAAGACCCCAACGACGTGTGGACCGTCGACTTCACAGGGTGGTGGAGTCGACCGGAGATCGTGCCCGACAGGACCCAACCCGGCATGCCAGGGCAAAACGGCTCCCACGAGCCAATGCAGGAGGTAGCCAACTAACCCAACCCCCAAACAACAGCTCGCCCATATCCCGAAAACAAAAGCCTACCCATGTCCTGACCGGTCAGGCGGTTACCTCCTACCCCTACACGTTAAACCGGAACTCCACCCCGAGTTCAGGCGATATCTGAACTACTGGTTCAGGATACCGAAGCCGTACCCCGCCTCGTCGTCGAGCAGCTCGAGGTCCCCTTCCACCTTCGGCGCGACCTTCTGGACGGCCTGCCACGAAAGCTCGGAGGCCTCGCGCCGCAACAGAATCGCCTTCTTCACTGAGTCGGTGATCTCCTTGCACCGCTTGGAGTCCTTAGGCACCGGCAGGACCAGCTCAGCCCAGCGACCACCCAGGGTGTCGATGATGTCCTGCGTGAAGCGCTTGGCGAAGATCTGAGACTTGACCACAGGTGACGACAGCAGAGCGAGCAGCATATGGGGGTCCATCCTGCTCTCGTCGAGGACCTTGAACTTGAGGATGTGGCTCTGGTAGACGATCTTCCAGTCCAGGTCAGTCACGATGGCACAGGTGCCGACGAGGTAGGTGCCGTCCCGGACCATGAGGATGTCGCCAGGGGCGACATTTTGCTTATCCGCCAGCGACTCGTATAGAGCTTCACTGAGGCCGTGCTTGGGGTCGCCCTTGATTTGCCAGTTTGCAATGTCGCTGGTGCGGATGAACGGGATCGAGCCCGTGCCGTAGGCCAGCTTGCCCACCTCGTCGCCGGTCGAGACTGACAGCACGCCTTGGGTGACCAGATCACCCAGGCGCACGAGGTCATGGGTCTTCGATAGGCGCTCAACCGACTCGCGGACCTCGGGGTTGTAGTACTTGGGGAGGTAGATCATGTCCGTGATCTGCGCGGAGTCAACGACGAAGCCGAGGTGGTCGAAGTCCAGCGCCTCACCGTCCGCATACTTCTCCCAGCGTTCGACGATCTTGGGCAGGTCGTCGAACGGGATTGAGTGGCCTCGTGAATCGTGCCCGCACCAGCGGGCGACGGCCATGAACACGTCGTGCGACTCGCCAGCGGGCTCAGCACCCTTCTCCAAGAGCACGACGGCGGTCTTGGCGTGGGTGTGCGGCTGGAAGAGGTTCTCGTGCACGGAAATGACCGCGTGGATCGTCGCCCGGCTCAGTACGTACTGCATGATGTAGCGGTGCGACGGATTGCACAGCATCGACTCCGGCAGGACGATGCCCATGCGGCCGCCATCCTTGAGCAGGTCGAGACAGCGCTCAATGAAGAGGATCTGCGGGGTCTGCGAGTCCGCGACCTTATCCGTCTTCTCGTAGCCGACACCGCCCTTGGCCTTGCGCCACTTGGAGCCGAGGTCGTACTGGGCCAGGGTCGTGCGTTCGGTAACCTTGAGTTTCTGACCGAACGGCGGGTTAGTCATGATGACGTCGAACTCGCCGACGGAGACTTCCTGGCGAGCCTTGAGCCCCCAGTCCCTCATCGGCACCAGCGAGTTCTCACAGAAGATCCCACCGCGACCATCACCGAGTAGCGCCATGTAGGCCTTGGCCACCTTGCTGAGGAACTCATCCTTGTCGATCCCCCGCAGCTGGCGGATTGCGACCTTCTGCTTCTCGCTCTCGCGCTCGCTGTCGGGCCACTGGAGCTCGTCGGCACGGTCATCGACGAGGTCCCACAGGCCACGCAGGGCCTCGACGAGGAAGCCGCCCGAGCCGCAGGCTGGGTCGAGCACCATGTCCTGGATCTTCGGGCGCACAAGTGCCCGCACCAGGTGCGTGACATTGCGCGGCGTGAAGAACTGCCCCTGGCCGCCCTTGAGGGAGGGTCCGATGAACGTCTCGAAGGCGTCGCCGACGACGTCGCGTTCGCACTCGATCAGGCAGTACTGCTGGAGCTCGCCTACAACGTAGGCGATGGAGCGGTCGTCGAGTTCGATCTTGTCCGTGTCGTCGAAGACATCGCTGTACTGCTTGACCACGTGAGCGAAGGCCTCCTTCACGCGCGCCGCCACGTCGGCAACGGGTTCGTCCACGCCCGCCCGGAAGGTGACGACAGCGTCGCGTCGCGTGAATCGCTCGTCGTAGATCTTGCAGAAGATGAGGTTCATGATCTGCTGAGCTAGGGGCTCGTCGCGCGTCATGCCGACGGCGTTCGCCGCCAGGTAGTTACGGATCGAGCGGAAGACGGCCTTGAGGTTATGGGTCGGTCGTAGATCCTCGCGCTTGAACAGGCCGATGTCCTCGACGCGCTGCCCGTAGCGCGGGATGTTAGGGATCTCGTCGAAGGTGACCTTACCGTTGGCCTCACGCTTTCGTAGGAAGAGGCGCTCGTCCCCATTGGTCCAGACGCCGAGGTAAGCGCGGGAGAGGCGGAGGTAGTCCTCCAACTGGTCCCGGCCATCGCGGCGGTCCGGCTTCTTGCACTCGACCACGAGGAACAAGTCTTCGTCGCGATGCTGGTCGCCGCTAAAGACGGCGATGTCGACCGGATAAGTCTTCGCCCGGTCCGACGGGCGCGCCTTCACGTGCCACTGGGGCCTTGTGCGGATGTGCCCCTTGGGGTAGCCGTAGTCCTCGACGAGTTGGCGGGCGAACGGCTGGACCGCGAGCAGCTCTTCAGGCTTGGCAGGCACCGGGATGCCGGAGATATAGTCGACGACCTTGCCGTCCGGCGCTTCGTCGTCGCTGGGGACTGTCACTGCGGCCTGCTCGCTCACTTCTTACTCCCAGACGTAAGTCCCGTGCGGAACTCCACCACGTCCCCGTCGGCCATCACGTAGTCCTTGCCCTCCATGCGCACTCGCCCGTGGGCGCGCACCTCGGCCATGGAACCGTACGCAATGAGGTCGTCATAGCTGACGATCTCAGCCTTGATGAAACCCTTCTCGAAGTCGGTATGAATCACGCCTGCGGCCTGTGGGGCGGTCCACCCCTTGTGGATCGTCCAGGCGCGCGACTCCTTCTCCCCCGCAGTCAGAAAGGTCTGCAGGCCGAGCGTGTCGAAGCCGACCCGCGCCAACTGGTCGAGCCCCGATTCGCTCTGCCCGGTGGCTTCCAGGAGTTCCCTCGCCTCCTCCGGCTCCAGCTCCACCAGCTCCGCCTCGAACTTGGCGTCAAGGAAAATCGCCTCGGCAGGCGCCACGAACTCTCGCAGCTCTGCCTGCATGGCGTCGTCTGCCAGGCCGTCGTCGTCGGTATTGAAAACGTAAATGACCGCCTTGGTGGTCATTAACTGGAAGCTCTTGAGGATATCCGAGTCCAGCGATCCAGCATGAGCGGAGAGCACCTTGCCCTCTTCCAGCAGCGCGAGCGCCGCCTGCGCGGTGTCCAGCACTTCCTTCGGAGTCTTCTTGCCCGTCACTTCCTTTTGCACGCGCGGGATCTGCTTTTCCAAGGTCTGGATATCGGCGAGCATCAGCTCCGTTGTCACCGTCTCGATATCGTCCTTCGGGTCAACGCGGCCCTCCACGTGCACCACGTCAGGATCGGCAAATGCGCGCGTGACCAGGCATATCGCGTCCGCCTCACGAATATTGGCAAGGAACTGGTTGCCCAAGCCCTCCCCCTGAGAGGCGCCCCGCACAATCCCTGCGATATCCACGAAAGACACCGTCGCGGGAACAATCTTCGCCGAGTTGAACAGCTTTGCCAGATCGTCGAGTCGGCTATCCGGTAGCGGCACAACGCCGACATTCGGCTCGATGGTAGCGAAGGGGTAGTTCGCCGCGAGCGCCGTCGCCCGAGTCAGGGCGTTGAACAAGGTGGACTTGCCGACGTTGGGCAGGCCTGCGATTCCAATAGTCAGTGACACGAGTACAAGTCTATGCCAGTGCGCTACCGGCTTCCCGTTCCACGTCCACATCCGTTCCCGGCGCCTCAGTTTTCACGGCAGAATCGATGCAGACGCCGTTAGAACGGGCGCAACCGCTCGCCCAATTGCGCCACCAGTCTCCACGTCAAGGAGGCACCCTGATAAGGCGCGGGATTCACACCTACCTGCTACTCCAGCACACCGACGGAATCAGCATCGAACCGCTCGTTCTTCGCCGAACCGTTTACACCAATATGTTCAGAGTTCTGCCCGCTTTGCGGAGTACCCGGACCTCCTCGCAGTGATCCCCTTTCGACCCCGTGTGCTCCCACCGCAATGTATTGGTAGCGCGGCGCAAAACGGAGCAACAAGAACGTCGCCAAGCTCAGTGCCACAATCTCCGCCACCACAACAGAAAGCCAGATTCCATTGGAACCCAGCCACACCGGTAACAGCAGCACCGCCACAATCTCGCAAATGAAGGTCCGCACAAAGGCGATAACCGCACTGATCCCTCCGTTTCCCAACGAGGTGAACAACGCCGAGGCGTACATGTTGAACCCCATCAACGTGACTGCCGGGGCAAAGAACCTGGCTGCGTGCACCGTGAGTTCCACGAGGCTCGCATCGTAGCCGACAAAGACCTGCGCTACCGTTCGTGCCAGAAGCTGTACCGCAACGAACATAAGCAGCCCACTACCGGCAACAATGGCCAAACTCTTGCGGAACAAGGACTGCATCTCTACCCGATTTTTGGCACCGTACTGAAAACTCATCAGCGGTGCGGTACCCACAATGTAACCCATGAAGATCGCCGCGAACATGCCGCCGGCATACATAATGACGCCGTATGCGGCTACGCCCGCGTCGCCGAGGTACTTCAACAGCTGAATGTTGTAAGCGATTGCCACAACGGACAACGCGATGTTGGAGACCATCTCAGAAGAGCCATTCACGCTCATATGCCCCAGTGTCCGCCAATCAAGGGTTGCCTCGCCCAGCCGGAGGAAACTCGTGTTTGGCAACGCGAAGTAAACCAGTGGGGCAATACCGCCCACGGCCATACCAATCACCGTGGCTACGGCCGCACCACGCAGCCCCCAGCCCAATCCGGCAACGAAGACGGCGTCGAGCACAATATTCGTCACACCGGCTGCCACCGTGATCGCAAATCCAAGCCCCGGTTTACCGGCTGTGATCAGCAACTCCTGAAAGAGGTATTGCAAGATACTGAATGGGATACCCACCATCAGGACCACACCGTACGCCATGGCGCTTCCAAACAACGCCTCTTCCGCGCCCATTAGCACAAGCAGTGGCCGCAGTGCCACAAAGCCGATCACCGTGAATACAACCGCGGCTGTTATCGCCGCATACACCAACAGGGAGAACTGCCGATTGGCGCGGGCAGGGTCGCCCTCACCACGTGTTTTGGCGACGACGGCGCCGCCACCGGTTCCTAGCATGAATCCGACGGTTCCCATGATCATAAAGATTGGATACACAAAGTTGACGGCTGCCAGCGCGGTTTTCCCAGCGAAATTCGATACGAAGAATCCGTCCACCATGGCATACGCCGACATGAAGAGCATCATGCCAACAGTCGGAAGTGCAAACTTTATCAGCTTGCTAAACGTGAAATGCTGGCTCATATCAACTGCCATTGCTATCTCCTAGTCCTCTTCTTCGCGTCTTCTTCAAACTTGTCGACAGTACGGTGGCGGCCCATACCAGGCCTTGACAGGCCCGGGCAAGGTGGGTCGGGTGATCGGCGAACCTCGGCGGCTCGTGCGAGCACATCCATTCCTACCTTGTCCCTTCCGGCATGGCATCCGTACTGCCATAGGCGTAGTGATTACTGCCGGTGTCCATACCCGGTGGGTGCATATCGCGTTAGGAGGGGCACGCCAACTCAGCCGCAACCGCCACACATCTGACACACTTCCTAACACCCGGGTCCGCAAGATTAGACTGCGTGGCGCCGAGTCGGTTCGTTGGAGCGCGCACCTCTCGTTTCCGCGATCACCTTGTGTCCGTCTCTCCTCCTCTTGGGATCGCCCGCCAGTGCACACATCAATCCGGCAACGCAGACCCAACGACCGCCGCCCAGCGGCATATCCGCTACCGAGCAGGCAGGTCATCACTCGTCTTGTCCAGGCCAATCTCCTAAACCGAATCCTTCCTGTAGCCCTAAGCGGTACAACTTCAGTGCCCGTATCATGCGGCGGATATTCTCATCACCCACGGTCTCATACGCACGCATTTCAGCTGCCTTGCGGGCTTCGTTCAAGGGATCGAACATCGCATGGCCGCGTGATGTCAATGCGAGGTAGCTGCTCCGCGCATCACGAGGATTCCGCCGAGAAACGACTAGACTCTCAGCACGCGCTTTGGCAATAACGGCTGCAACAGTCTGTTTAGGAATCCCCATGTAGTCGCTTATCTTCTTTTGCGTAGCCGTCGCACCCAGATCTTCCAAAGCCCAGTACACGTAGAACTCTGTCGGTGTAAGGCCAGCCGACTTGGCGAAGGCGTCGTAGACTGACTCGATCGCTTGCCCAGCAGTGTACAACTGGTCGGCGACGTCGACTCCCACGGACTTCGTTTCTTCTCCGGTCTCTCCTTCGGCCTGTCCCTTCCCCGATTCTTCTACCAGATCCCTCGCTCGTGTTTGCCCGTTCTTTTCCTGGAACTTCTTTTCTGCACTCGCAACGCGCAAGTCTGCCCGAACGGTTCTCACTTCCCTCGACTCAGTCATCACACTCTCCTTTGTCCCAAATAAGTCTACATTAGACTGATATGGGACTAATTGACAGATGTGTCACAGTCACAAATACAGAGTCGCGCCACATTCCCGGGCACGTAGGGGTGATCGGAATCAACCCGAGCAATGCCGACACGATGAACACACACCTCGGCGGGAGGCAGTGAGCAGTTTCCTCAAGGATGGCGCGAACTTCCGGATTCCACGTGCCCAGACAAGCGTGCGTCCGTATCCCGCACCGGCATACCGAGCGACTTGTCCCCTTCACGCATCAGCGCGTATCAACTTTGTGCCCCGCGCGAGCGATCCACACCTTTCAAACCTCGTCATTCCACCCCATTCACTCCTCACAGTGCTCCATTGCGCAGATGCCTCACACCGGTACTGCACTCCCTTGTCTCCCGTGCAGTGCTCACAATGCCTACCTGAAACTCTCCTCCGTCCCGTTCGCGATTACCACCTGCCCCTGTCGCCTCCGCTCTCTGCGTCGGCCCATCGTGTTCGTGAGGCATCTTGTGTCGGACCCCTCTGCTGTACTGTTCCCATGAACATTTCAGTCGGACTACTGCTGCTCCTGGTACTGCTGTGCCTCGGCCTCGGAGCTGCGCTTGGTTATAGCGCGGCCACCATGCGCGCACGTGCCGCAGACCAGGCGCGTACACGCGAACTTGGTGAACTGCAGGCGCGCGAAGCCGCCGCACAGGCACGTGCCGAACGCCTGGCGGAGGAAAACAATGGCCTCGTCAGTCGCTCCCGCGCCGATAATGACATCATGCGCGCGATCGCCCCACTGGGCAGGCACCTGGAAGCCATGGAGCACCGTGTACAGGTCATGCAGGAGGCACAGGCTGCTCAACGTGCAGAGCTGCACGAACAGTTGGAGGCCACCGGGCGGGGGCAGCGCGAACTGGCTCAAGAGACCAGTTCCTTGCGCTCCGTGCTCATTTCAACCTCGGCGCGCGGCACCTGGGGCGAGGTCGAGCTACATCGCGTTGTCGAAGCGGCGGGAATGCTTGCCCATGTGGACTTCTCTGAACAGCTGAGCACGGGCGCCGTCTCAAACTCGGCATCGGCCTCACGGCCGGATCTGACGATCCACCTGCCCGGCGGGGCACATATCGCGGTGGATGCCAAGGTGCCGTTGTCGGCGATTCTGCGTGCGCAAGATATCTCCGGCGAGGGCCCGCAGGAACAGGCAGAACGTGAACGGCTTCTCAAGGAACACGCAAAGGCCCTGCGCGGGCATATCAACACCTTGGCGAAGCGGAACTACCCGGCAGAGTTTCCGGGATCACCGCAGATCACCGTCATGTTCCTGCCCGCAGAATCGCTACTCTCGCAGGCACTGGCGGCGGACGGAGCTCTGCTGGAGGATTCCTTGGCGGCAGGCGTCTCCCCTGCCTCGCCGTCCTCCCTGCTCGCGTTGCTGCGATCCGTTGCTGCCGTATGGTCCTCCACACGTATCGCGGAGGAATCACAGGCCATTATGGAACTCGGTCGCACGCTGGTGAAGCGTCTAGATGTGGCGGCACATCATCTTGGCGATCTCGGCGCCGGACTGCGCCGGTCGGTAGCCAACTACAACAAGGCAGTGGCATCTTTAGAGTCTCGGGTGCTGGTGACCGCCCGCTCCTTCGATTCCATCGAGGTTCCCTTGCGCGAAGTTCCACAGATCGAGGCCGACGACGCCCAGATCCGCAGCTTCACCGCACCCGAGCTCGCGCAATCTGAGGAGGCGATCACCTCGTAGGTCACTGTGTAGTAGGTCAGTACGCGGCACAATGCCTCGCGTCCACACACGGGGCGTTGAACCGGGAGCTGCGGTCTCGCCGCAGCTCCCGTATCGCTTCTGCCTTACGAAGCAGTTCCCAACACTAGCTCGATGAGGAGCATCACCGTGGCAACAGGAACTCGGAGCCTCTTGCCGTAACCCCGGCATCTCAAAACCATCTCGAAACCTCGCATGCGGGCGAGACGCCCAAGGCAACAAGTGCTTAGAGCCAATCTCCCGACCGGTCTCAGCGCCTCATACGCAACCCGCTGCGATATCGCACGACCCCGACCCCTAGAACAGAACCGAACAATGCCCCAATCAGCGCCGAGGCTGCTAAGACACGGGCAGTCGGCAGCGACGCCAGTGACACTGCACGCCCGGCCGTACCCTTCGCACTCGCACTGTCAGCCGCATGACCCGGATTGTCCGCCGCCGTGGCCCCGGCACCCCGCGTCGTCGACCCGGCATCGCTCGGATCAGGGGTCGCCGTCGCATCCGGCGCCGCACTGGATGCCTGCGCACCCACCGTATTCCCCGTACTTGACGCGGTTTTACTGGCATTGTTGGCCTGCGCCTGACCGCCTGCTCCCCAGGTTACGCTGACAAGTGCACCCCGGTTGACCGGCGTATCAGACTCTTCACCAATCGCAGTGGCGACATCCTTCGGCAGGGCGGTACCCGTGCCGTCCAACCGCCCTCCCGGACGCGCCCGGAGATTGTTCTTGCCTGTGTTCTTCGCATTGTCACTGAGTTCCGTGAACAGATCCTGCGAGCCACGAGATGCGACCACATCCTGGCCATTCACCTCAGCATTGGGAACTGTCACTGTGGAAGAGCCAGTAAAATCCGCCAACGTGCTCGCGTTGAATCCTGGTTGCTCCTCATCGGTCTTCCAGTGAATGACATACGAAGGCTGCTCAGCCGAGGTACGGAAATACGTGTTGTGATCCATTCCCTCGACCATCTCATTTGCACCGATACGCGTGCCGTCGCCATTTGTGCCCGCTGAGAAGCGTGCGATAACCGAGTACCGGTACGGGTCTCTCGCGAGTCGCGAGGACGACTGCCCGAAAACGTTGTTGTATATCGAGGTATTCGTGGTGTTCCACGATAGGCCGCGCGAGCGCGACCAGGGTTCGGGTGCCGTACAGCTGCCGTCCGCTGCACGCGCATTGCACCCGCCATAGCGCGTGTCCTCACGCACAATCAGCGGGCTCACCGTATCCACGACGGTGTTGTTCCAGATCTGGTCGTGATCCGATCCGGAAATCACAATGCCCTCATGAGATGAGGCCACAACGTTTGACGCGATGATATTGTGGCTGCTCACCTCGTCGTAAATGGCAGTGCGGCCCACATTGATGAAGCTGTTATTGACGATTGAGCTGTCCACAACACCCTCGTCGAACCACACACCGTTCAGACGATACGGGCTCTCAACTTCAGGATCACTGTGGTCGTAGCCCACATCCGAATAGTCATGTGTGTTGCTGGCATATCGCACACCTTCGGAATGCGTAATCTTCGTGTCACTCAAGGTGCAGTAAGCACCGCAGTTCGTCGTGATGAATCCAGCCAGATTGTTACGGCTCCACAGGTTGTTTTCCGCCGTTACGTTCTTCGACTTATTGATACCGAAACCGACGCCGCCGTTGTTAACGACCCGGTTCCCTTTGAATGTCACATTCTCTGTGGTGGTTATTTCAGCTGCCGTTCCCGCTGCGGAATAGGAGAATGTCGAGTTAGCGACCGTGGATCCCGCAGACTGGTTCACGAACATGGCACCGCCGGTCATAGTGCCAATCTCCGGATCGTCGTAGTCCCAGCGCTGCACCGGGCTGTATCGCTGCACGTCCACACCGTCCCAGACGATGCCACCGCTAACGAGGGTAACGGCACGGGCGTGTTCCACGATCTCCACCGTGTGCCCGTTCGGATCAGAGCCGATCACATAGGCCGTACCCCGGTGCGGCTTGACGTTGTAACCAGAGGAGACATCGTTGGGTTGCTGCAGCGTCACCGGGTCCGGATCGTAAACATAGAACGTTCCGTCCGTCACCTGGTCTGCCGATGCCACCTGTGTCAGCGGCTCACCGTCGTAGAACACCTGCTCTACATAAGCGGCCATGCCTTCTCGCGAGGGATCGTTATTCGTCGTACACACGTCGCAGAACCGTACAAAGTCGCTCGACGATGTCGTCCACGCGTTGCCCGTCTGCCGCCAATCGGAAACCACCTGAGAACCGTCTAATACCGCCGTGGCCCCCGGCTCTTCAGTGATGGTCACACTTTTCCTCACGAAGATTCCACCTTCGCGATATGTGCCCGAGTCCAACGCGATGGTGTCACCATCAGAGACTTGAGTCACGGCATGCGCCAAGGTCGCGTAGGGCTTCGCGGTACTGCCATCTCCGTCTTGATCTGAACCATCTGTGGCCGATACGTGAACCGTATTCGGAGCGGCACTTGAGGCCACTGGGCTGAAAAGGCTCATGAGTGCCAGGGTGAGAAAGGCGGCCATACGGCGGAACAATCTTCCTCCTGATAAAAGTTGCGTGTCTGGGTGAGACCGCACGTTTCGGTCAAACCCGGTATAGCTATACAAGGTACCATCACACTGGGACGTAAGTCGTCACCACGTTACTCGCATTTGCGGCGGATAAGGACTTCTGGGTAGCAGTTCGCGCACATGCACAGGTAGATGGCCCGCTCTGCCCTCGCAGTGTGATGAGCCCCACGCCACCCCGCCGCCCCTCCTTGTTACGGGGGTGCCGGGAACCTGTACACCCACCTTCGTCCGTTACCCGATTGTGGGTATCGCATCAACCGGGGTGCCAGGAGCCCGTGCACGTATCTTCAAACGTTCACCATTTGCCCGGTGGCAAGGATTCCGCCTAGCGGTGCCCGGCTCGGGGCAACACTCCCAGCTTTCTGACCGTTGCCGCCAACGCCATCGTCTCGCTTGATATTGAATGCCGCCTTACTTCTTGGGGTACTTCGTATCGATGTAGATCGAGTCAATGGAGTCGGACACGATCTTCTCAGCGGCGCTGTCACCCACGCGGTAGATGTACGTCACCTCGTAGTAGTAACCATTGCTGCCAAGCACGGCCACCACCTTGGTCTGCACATCACCTTCAAAATTGCTCCAACCGTCCACACCATCAATGTCTCCGGCTTGCACGGTTTCTGTCCACTCCCACAGCTGCGCCTCCTTGGCACCAGGAACGGTTATATCGCTAGCCGTGAAGTCATTATGTTGCCTCTCCGCGTAGTCCTCGGCATGGGACTTCATGCTGTCAACTGACTCAATCTTCTGACCAAACCAGTCCGGCTGCGCGGCAACAAGAGTATCACCCTCGGTGTAGTAAAACGGCACACCCATGGGAGCTGAATCGGTGTTCGGCTCACCATCTCTGACCGTCTCAACCGGCATCTCAAAACCGATACCCGAGTAGAGGAACTGTGAGACACCCGAGCCGCTGGCCGGATCTGTCCGGGAGATTTCCATCGCCGTCGGCCCGTCATCCGGTTCCGCAGTCTCTGTGGGGGCCGCCTGGGTGTCCGTCGTAGTTGACCGCGTCTCCGCCGAATCCGGATTCGGTGCAATCGTCGTCTCAGACGACGTCGTC
Organism: Actinobaculum sp. 352; assembly: GCF_003957265.1. NCBI lineage: Bacteria > Bacillati > Actinomycetota > Actinomycetes > Actinomycetales > Actinomycetaceae > Actinobaculum > Actinobaculum sp. 352. The sequence continues at coordinate 248,226 of NZ_RQSN01000002.1, forward strand.
TCGGCGTCGTCGGTCGCATTCGAACATGCGGTGAGAGGCGCCGCTGCCAAAAGGATCGCCGCACCGATGAGCTGGGCACGGCGGCGCGCATAACTGCGCTGCACTGCAAATTCTCGTTTCATGCCCCTCAACCTAAAGGCCCCGCACCCATCGCAAAAGTTTCCAGCACGGGGAATGCTCCCCATTGAAATCGTACGAGTCTTGTGCCACGGACTCGTGCGGCACCGACCCCAACTCGTAACTGCCACCATGCCGTTTCCTGATTTGAGCACGTGCCGCGCCCGGCCGACCTCCGGCATCAGCGCGCTACGTGCTACCCACGTGTGACTGACCTGCCTTCGGCGAACTCGCCGACCGGCGCCACGAGCCACGAGCTACGCGTGTGACCGACCTTCTCGCACCTTGTGCGGCCGATCCGGCTGGATGCCGCTGGCCTTCAAATCAGCACGCAGATTCTTCGGCAGTGAAAAACGCATGTCTTCTTGAACCGTCTCCACCCGATCCACCTGTGTATATCCGAAGGACTTCAGGCGATCCACCACTTCGCGCACAAGGACTTCTGGAACCGATGCCCCCGAGGTCAGCCCCACCGTCGTCGTACCAGAAAGCCACGCGGGATCAACTTCCACAGCACGATCCACCCGGTAGGCGGCCCGCGCACCGGCCTCCAAGGCTACCTCCACCAAGCGCACCGAATTGGAGGAATTAGCCGAACCGACCACGATCACCGCGTCGCACTGCGGCGCCATCGCCTTGACTGCGCCCTGCCGATTCTGCGTTGCATAGCAAATGTCCCCCGACGGCGGATCGGCGAGATGCGGGAAACGACGTCGCAGCAGCTCCACAGTTTTCATCGTCTCATCCACAGACAACGTGGTCTGGCTAATCCATACGACCTTCTCCGGGTCGCGCACCTGAACACGATCAACCTCATGCGGCCCGTTTACCACTTGAATATGTTCGGGCGCCTCTCCATATGTACCTTCGACCTCCTCGTGACCGGCGTGCCCGATCAACAGAATGTCGTAGTCCTCCCCCGCGAAACGAACCGCCTGCTTGTGCACCTTTGTGACCAGCGGGCACGTTGCATCGATTGTCAGAAGTCTCCGAGCTCCGGCTTCGCGATGCACCTGCGGTGAAACGCCATGTGCGGAGAAGATGACTCGCGCGCCCTCAGGCACCTCGTCGGTATCGGAGACGAAAATCGCCCCGCGGCGGGTGAGGGTTTCGACGACGTACTTGTTATGGACTATCTCCTTGCGCACGTACACGGGGGCACCGTACAGCTCCAATGCCTTTTCGACGGCGTCGACCGCTCGGTCAACACCCGCGCAATAACCGCGCGGTGTGGCCAGGAGAATCCGACGCCCATCGGGTGAAGGCTGCGAGGAAATGTCGGCCGGAAAAGCGGACGCCCCGGCCAGCGACTCCGCTTCGGGCACAGGCTCGGACCCGCCCAGCTGTTGCACCGGATTCTTCACACTCATCCCTCCAGGGTAATAGGCGTTCGCCTGGGATACGAGAGCGCCGGAACACAGTTTCACAGCGAGCGCGGCCACACGTCCTGACTCGCACATGATAGGAGTAGCGGGGCCGGCCGGTGCAGGCACTGGTACGAGACCCACACGGGTGCAGAGTCCCGCATCCCCACGCGCGCGATACCGATGCGATAGACGCCGCTTCCTCACAGGTCACCGTCCCCGCATGCCCACGCGCGCGATACCGATGCAAAACACAAACCCACACCCGTCTAGGCTCAAGGGCACAATCTGACGGGCTGTTCCTGTGAAACCATAGATCCATGGCATCCAAGATTCCCGTGCCAGCGGATCTCCCGCAGCTGGCGGCGCAGACGACCCCGGAACACCCGTGGCCGTTGCGGTTGCTATCGGCGAAGATCCGCGAGTACGTGGCAGCCATGTCACGCCTGTGGGTGGAAGGCGAAGTCATCACCCTACAACGACGTCCCGGCGCGAAGGTCCAGTTCCTCAGTCTGCGCGATCTCGAGGTCAAGGTATCAATCACCGTCAAGATCCTGACGCATCTGCTGCCTGACTCCATTGAGCCGGGCAGTCGCGTGGTGGTATGCGCAAAACCCGACTTCTACGAGGGTAACGGTTCCCTCTCCCTGTGGGCAGATGAGATCCGCCCGGTTGGGCTGGGCGACATTCTCGCCCGTCTGGAGCGTCTGAAAGCCCAACTGATGGCGGAAGGACTCTTCGATGCCTCCCGGAAAAAGCCACTCCCCTTCCTCCCCGCATGCATCGGCCTGATCTGCGGCCGGAATACGAAGGCGAAAGAAGACGTCGTCGTTAATTCACGCCTGCGCTGGCCCGCCGTGTGCTTCGATATCCGTGAAGTGCAGGTACAGGGACAGGGCGCCGTTGACGCCATGTTGGAAGCCCTCGCCGCTCTCGACGCCGCACCTCAGGTCGAGGTTATTGTGCTCGCCCGCGGTGGCGGCTCAGTCGAAGACTTACTTCCTTTCTCCGATGAACGTCTGGTGCGCGCCGTCGCCGCAGCTTCCACGCCGATTGTCTCGGCCATCGGTCACGAGGGCGATTCCCCCATCGTGGACCTCGCCGCCGACCTGCGCGCCTCCACCCCCACCGATGCTGCCAAACGGATCGTGCCCGACGTCGCCGAAGAGAATGCCGGGTTGCGCGACGCCGTCGCACGCGGGCGCCGTAGTCTGGAACTGCGCCTGCAACGCGCCGAGGACGAGTTGCGCTCACTCACGACACGGCCCGCTCTCGCCCGGCCCTATGAGATGGTGACCGTGCGCGAACAGGACATCCGCTCGCTGCGCACATGGCTGCGCAGTCACGTCACTCAGCGAATCGACCGAGCAGAATCAGAGGTATCCGCTTTGCTTTCGCAGACCAGAGCGCTTTCGCCGTTGGCGACGCTCGGCAGGGGGTATTCCATCCTGCTCGATGAACAAGGCCGCGTCATCAGCGACGCCGCAGAAACGGCACCCGGTGATCGCCTCACCGGTGTCCTCGCTTCCGGCCGCCTAACTCTCAACGTCCACACCATTGTGCAAGGAGACCATGATGAGTGATCACGCCGCACCCGATACTACCGTCACGCCCGCCGAACTCGACGAGAAAGTGGCTGGCCTTTCCTACGAGGAAGCACGCTCCCGCCTAGTGGAAATCGTGGCCCAGTTGGAGCAGGGTGCACTCCCTCTCGAGGAGTCGCTTGCCCTGTGGGAGGTAGGCGAGGCGCTGGCCCGGCGTTGTCAGGCATGGCTCGATGGGGCGCGCGAACGCCTGGCCGCCGCGGGGGCGTCAGCTCCCCAGGCGGACGAGACCACCACCCCGTCCTCCGGCACCGATTCCTCCCCCGAGGATGAATCATGAGTGTGCTTACCCTCGGGGAGTGCTTCATTCACGCCGTGAAGCGTGCCGACGGCTCGTGGCAGCGTACGCCCGCCGGGTACATGCTGAATGTGTCGGTGGCTCTGCGCCGACTGGGGCGAACCGTCCGTTTTGTCACCGATTTCGGGCTGGATGCGGGCGGCACGCTACTCGCGGAGTACTTCGCAGCACATAGCGTTGAGCTGTGGCTACGCGCGGACGACCAGCGGAACAACCCCACCTCGGTTCTCACGACCGTCACGGACAGCGAGGAAATAACTGCGCAGAGGCCGTCGCCCGCTGCGCGCCTTGATTTCACATGGGATATCCAAGACACACCTGTATCCGGGGCCTGCGTACTCGACCTGGAGATGCTGGCGCCGCGTTCGGTTGCCTTCGGCGGAGCCGCGTGCCATACCTCTCCCGGTGCGGGGAAGGTCCGCCGCTGGGTCGAACACCTCCGCAGTACAACATCCGTGTTCTACCACCTCGGGCTCCCTCCCGGTTTCACCGCGCCAATGGCGCAAGTGCGCGAGCAAGCCGAGGCGTTCATCGGCCTGGCGGACGTGGTTTGCGCCCCGCGCAGGCGGGTTGGTCAGTTGTACGGCGCCACGGATGTATTGACCATTGCACGCCACTGGCAAGAACTCGGTGCGGCACTCGTCGTCGTTGCTGACGACGACGGCGCAGACTTCATCCCACGGGTTGGTGAACCACTGCACGTGCAGGCATTTGCGCGAGTCGTTGACACCGTCGGCGCGGAAGAAGCCTTCTTTGCGGCACTGATCGACGGCATCAGCCGCTCCTCACTTGACGGACCGCATGGTAAAACGACCTTACATGCTTTGACAGGTGACGCTCTGGATGTGCTTGGCTCATATGCCACAGCCGCAGCAACCGTTGCCGCTAGCCGAGCAGGGGTATATCCACCTAGTCGTGAAGAGGTGATTAGCGTATCCGAAGCGCGGCAAGTCTCCGATGAGCCGGTTGCTACTGCGGTGTAGCAACCTGAAGCGGCCGTGCCAGTGGTGTAGGACACCCGACAATCGATGATTCCCGCTGCTGGAGAGCGAGTTCAGCGGGGCATCGCACGCGATTACTTCGGTCGGCCGCGTCAGGTGCTGCGCGCACTGCCAGGATCGTTATCGGCCCAGTCGCCGCTCACGCTGCGTGTAGTCGCGCAGCGCTCGCAGAAAATCCGTGCGGCGAAAATCCGGCCAAAAGGCTTCGCAAAAGTACAATTCTGTGTGAACCGACTGCCAGAGCATGAAGCCGCTCATCCGCTGCTCACCGGAGGTGCGAATCACCAAGTCCGGGTCCGGCTGACCGCGGGTGTATAGATGCGCAGCAATCCCATCCAGCGATATCGTCTCCGCCACTTCTGCCAGAGTCTTTCCGGCCTTTGCCTCCTCACATAGCAAGTCGCGCACCGCGTCGGCAATCTCTTGCCGTCCGCCATAGCCGACAGCGATGTTGACCGCCATTCCGTGCACATTGGCGGTATGCTGCTGCGCCTGGCGTAACTCCCGGGCGCAGATCTCGGGCAGCAGGTCGAGATTGCCAACCATGTGCAGGCGCCACCTGCCGCTTGAGGCCAGCGATGTCACTGCCCCACTTATGATGTCCACCAACTCGGTCAGCTCAGCCTCATCCCGCTTGAGATTGTCTGTAGAAAGCAGCCACAGCGTGACCAACTGGATGCCGACTTCGTCGCACCAGCCGAGAAACTCCGAGATCTTGTCTGCGCCCCGCCGATGCCCGTACGAAGCGGTATGGCCGAGTTCACGGGCCCAACGCCGGTTACCGTCCAGCATCACGCCGATATGGCGCGGTAATTCCTGACTGGTGAGGGTACGAAGAAGGCGTCTCTCGTACAGTTTGTAAAGCACGGCCGGCGCATCCATGCCTCCCCCTTTCGTTCGGTAAGTCAAGGTTAGCGGCTCAACGGGAGTATGACCCACCGAACACGACCAGGCGCCAGAAAAGGGTGCTCGTCGGCACCCAACTCCGGCGTAGCTCCCGCCAAAGACCTACCGCCCAGTGCGAGCAGGGTTATCAACTACGCCGCTTCGGGCGTGCCACCTAAAACTCTGGGGCTGATGTCCCTCCGCGCGAATCCGTGCTTCCTGATGAATCCACACCACCACCTGGCGCCGCTGCCACCTGGCCGGGCGCCGCTGCCACGTTGCGAATCCTCACCGTCGTCTATCCGATCATCGCTAGTGCGGGACATCTGGAACACCGCCCGTGCTTCGAACGCATCCTTCTACACCTTCGGTGCTGCACTAAAATTGCATACAGAGCCACCCGGGGTCGGCTCGTCGGCCTGGCGGCCGGGCACGAGTCCAAGAGTCACGCAAGTAAAGAGGCACGATATGTCAGCGAAGCTCGGCACTCCAGCACCACCGGAGAAGGCCATGGATGATGCGCGCGATCCGTTGAGCCACGACGGAAGCAGCGATGACACGACTGTGCGGCCACACGCCGGAAAGACCAGCCGCCTCAAGCAACGCCGTGAATGGCTGAACTCACTGCCCAAACCAAAGGGCCGCGGCTGGATCCATGCCTGTACAGCACCGCTTGCCCTGGCTAATTCCATCGTGCTCCTCATCTTCGCACCCGGCGCAGGGCTTAAACTCGCCTGCATTGTTTTCGGCATTTCAGCCGTTGTACTCTTCGGACACTCCGCTTTCTACCACCTCATCAACTGGTCACCGCGGGCGCACGACATCATGCGCCGCATGGACCACTCCAATATCTTCCTACTCATCGCCGGCACCTACACACCGTTATCCGTAGCTCTCTTACCGGGACGGACCGCTCTGTTGGTACTTCTGATCGTGTGGATCGGCGCCGTCGGCGGAATCTTCCTCTCCGTGTTCCGGCCGAATGCACCGCGCTGGCTCTACGTACCCTTTTACGTGGCACTGGGCTGGGTGGCCATCTGGTTCCTCCCCTCCTTCTGGCGAGCTGGCGGGCCAGCTATCGTGTGGTTAATCATTGCCGGAGGTATCGCCTACACCATCGGTGCCCTGTGTTACGGTCTGCGGTGGCCCAACCCGTGGCCGCGCATATGGGGCTTCCACGAGTTCTTCCATACCGGTACATTGATCGGTTACGCCTGCCACGCGGTAGCCGTGTGGCTGACTATTTTCGCCGTCGCCTGAACGCCTTGGGTGAATGCCTCGCCTGAATGCCCGGATAAAGCGCAGTTCGCCGCGCCCACCAGGTGGAGCGCGGTCCACACGTGTTGCCACAGTGCGGGCTGAATGACTAACCCTCATCTTGTTATCTGCCACACTCCGCGTATGCGAACACGGTACCAGCAGCCTTCACACCGAGGACTGCCGTTATACCGCATCCAGGCCTGTCAGAACAGCGCATTGCGGACGTACCGGCACACCGATTTGCTCTGACCTTGGAAGTCTTCCTTCCGGTAGGCTCAGGAGAGGCACAGACCCCGGGCACGGGAGGATACATGGCAAAACAGCAAGGTCTAACATCCCGCCGCTCCTCAGCGACGCGCCGCTTGGCTACAAACGCTCGCTGGCAGGCATCGCCTTCAGCGCTGCTGCGCGTTTATCCGGGAACCTGCCTTGCGAGTCTCAGTCACGCCGCAACCCCCGGATGGAAGGGGACACGGCTCGAAGCTGAAACCTACATGGGGGAACGCGGCGCACTGCTCGGCAATCTCCAAGAACGCCTTTTCGCCGCCGCGAAAGTAGGAGCCGACTTCCGTCGCGTCCTCGTCGTCGTGCAGGGCGTAGATACCGCTGGTAAGGGTGGAATTGCCCGCCATGTTCTGGGGATGATCGATCCGCAGGGCGTACAACTGCATGCTTTTGGTGTTCCCGACGCCGAAGAGCGCCGCCATCATTATCTGTGGCGGGTGGAGAAGGCACTCCCCGCTGCCGGAATGATCGGACTGTTTGATCGCTCGCACTATGAAGACGTGCTCGTCGCCCGTGTCGAGCACCTGGTTCCGGAGTCGGTGTGGGCAGCTCGGTATGCGGAGATCAATCGTTTCGAAGAGGAACTCGTCGCGGCCGGCTACGTCATCATTAAGGTGCTGCTAGCGATATCCTTCGAGGAGCAGGGGGCACGTCTACTGGAACGTTTAGAGCGACCGGATAAACGTTGGAAATACAGCCCTTCTGATGCCAATGCACGCGAGAAATGGAATGACTACCAAACCGCCTATCAGGCCGTGCTCGATCAGACCTCAACCTCTTGGGCGCCGTGGTACCTGGTTCCTGCCGATAACAAGTGGTATGCCCGGCTTGCGGTCACTGAGCTCATCATCGAGGCGATGTCGAGAATGGACCTGGGCTGGCCGCAAGCCACCTGGCAGCTAGAGGCGCAACGCCATCGCCTGCTCACCACGATTCCGGCCGACCAAGCAACAGCATTACAACGTCGAGTCGCAGCCAAGGTGCGCAGTGCGGAACGCGCCGGCGACCGCGTGGACGCCGAACTCTCCGCCCTGCGGGCGAACAGGGCCGATCAGGACACTCGTCCCGCACGGCCCAGACACACGAAGAGCGCGGCGGCGAGCCCGAATGTGGCCGCAGGCCGAGAGCCGGAAATCGGCAAAAAGGGAAAGGCAAAGGCTGAACGCAGCCACCTGGAACAACACAACACTGTCGGCTCGAAACGGCACGACGCCGTCACACCAAAAGAAGAAAGAACAGCCGGGGCGAAGCAGGCGTCCAAGAAGAGCACTTCCAAACACAAGAAGAGCACTTCCAAACACAAGAAGAAACTCAGCAAACCCTCTCAAAGCAAGAAAGGAAATCGGGAGGTGAAAGGCGCGGCGAAGAAGGCCCGGAAAGCGAAAGAGAAGAAGTAGCGAAAGCCCTCTCCTGCCGTCGCGTTTCCCTGCCATCTCACTTCGCCGCTAGGCGCAATTGCCCCCTCCCCGCGAGAACACTGCGGGAGAGAAGACGAAAGGAACACCATGCGTATCGGAATCTTCCCCACCTCCGCCACAGCCTGCGCTGCTGGTGCGCAGATGATCATTGATCGATTCGCCGCCTCACCCGGGGCGGTACTCGGCGTCGCCACCGGATCTACTCCACTTGAGCTCTACGCCGAACTGCGCACGGCCAAGGCCCAGGGCCGCTTCACCTTGGCTCACTCACGAGCCTTCGCCCTGGATGAGTACGTCGGTATCGCCCCCGACCATCCGGAAGCGTATCGAAACGTGCTGCGAGCCGAATTAGTCGGCGAGGATAAAACAGGACTTGCCGAGAAGGACCTTGTCACACCGGATGGGCAACATCCCGATCCGGAGGCCGCCGCAAAGGCTTACGACACGGCAATTCGCGAAGTGGGAGGCATTGACCTGCAGATCCTCGGCATCGGCTCCGATGGGCATATCGCCTTCAACGAGCCGGGCTCCTCACTGGTCTCTCGCACGCACCATGAGGCGCTCGCCGCACAAACGATCACGGATAATGCCCGCTTCTTCGGCAACGACCTGTCACAAGTTCCTACGTCAGCTCTCACGCAGGGCCTCGGGACGATTATGGAAGCGCGCGAGATCATGCTGCTCGCCTTCGGCAGCGGGAAGAGCGCGGCAGTGCGGGAACTCATCGAAGGGCCGATCTCGCAGCGGTGGCCCGCCACGATTCTGCAAATGCATCCGCTGGTGACCGTGTTGCTCGACGAAGCCGCCGCGAGCGACCTCGAGCTTACGGATCTCTACCGCGCACGTTGGAATCTCTCCCAGCGCGCGTGAGCCCATCCGTGTATGGGCGCCGGGGAGTATGAGTCGCAGCAAATCCCTCCCAGCGCGCATGAGCGCACGGCGAGTCTTAACGAGGCGCATCTGCGCGAGAGTAGTCTCTTCCGGTGCGTGATCGTTGGTAGGCAGCTGCGAGTTTAGGTAGGCGGTAGCCAGTTGCAAGCTCAGGTAGTCGGTAGGCTCCGAGATCGCCGAGCATGAAACCTCGCTGCGCAGATTCTCAGGGCCACCAAGCAGGCTCAAGGCTGCCACGCAGCTTCCCGGGGCGGCCATGCGGGTGCTCGAAGCATCCGGCACGCTCATGCATCGATCCTCACATGCCTCTACACTGGAGAGGTACGCAATCGCGGTGGTGGGTGCCGCTGCAGTGAGGCAGATGATGCTGTACACGGGGAAGGTATACGACGGATACGGTGAAGCGATTGGCGCCGGTCTCGAGTTGGACGACGGCGGCCGCCTGGTCCGCGTCGTCACGAGCGATTATGTTTCCTCCCCGGATAGAGAAACGATGCGACGCGACGACGACCCGGCTGCGGGCAGCCCCACCGCACATCCCAGTACCGACGGCGGCCGTAGCGCCTTCCGGAATCACACCGACTATGCGCAGCGCGGCAGGCCGAAGGATACGCAGTTCGCTGCAACCCGGGCGGGTGCTACCGCGGACTCGGCCGCCGAGCATGGTGGTACCTGCGGAGCCTTTATCATCCCTGGCCTTGTCGACATCCACTGTCACGGTGGGGGTGGCGTCTCCTTCTCCGATTTGCCCACCGGCAGTCCCGCCCCGCGTACTGGCGAGTTTAAGAGGCCCACTCATAGTCCCGGCCAACTCGCGTGTACTCACGGCCAGGCCACCGGCAATTCACCACAACCCGCGTGTACTCACGCTCAATCCGCCGGAAATCCCCCGGAACCCACGTGTACTGGCGATCCGCCCGGCGACGGTCCAGACCGCACCGCCGATGGCGCTATTGAAACGGCCATCCTTACCCATCGGCGACGCGGAACGACTGCGTTGTTGGCCTCGCTCGTCTCCTTAGCGGAACCAGAACCATATATCGATGCTCTCATCCCCCTGTGCGAGACGGGTGAGCTTGCCGGTATTCACCTCGAAGGGCCGTTTATTTCACCACGCCGGGCCGGAGCGCAGAACCCGCATGCAATTCAGCCCATCGACCTGGCAAAACTGCGCGACTGGTTGACCAGAGGACGCGGCTGGATCAGAACGGTCACGCTCGCGCCAGAGTTACCCGGAGCAGACGATGCTGCACTGCTGGCGCTGAGTCATGGCGCGCATCCCTCGTGGGGGCACACCAATGCCGATGCCGCGACCGCGCGCAAACTGCTCGATGCCATCTGCAAGCCAACCTCTTCGCAGGCGGCCAGGCAGCATACGGCAGCTCCACAGATGATCACCCACCTGTTCAATGGCATGACACCCTTCTCCCACCGCGAACCGGGGCCGGTCCGGGAATTCATTTGCGCGGCGCGCTCCGGGCGGGCCACCGCAGAGATCATTGCCGATGGCGTCCATGTGGCCCCGGAGGTGGTGGAAGACGTTCTTGCGTTCGTTGCGTCAAGAAGGTCCCGGCGCCGCCAACCACTCGGGGTGTGCTTTGTTACGGACGCATCGGCGGCCGCAGGCTCGCCGCCGGGACGTTTTCTACTCGGCAGAGTCGCGGTAGAGCTACGGGCGGGAGGATGCTATGTGGCTGGCACAGATACCCTCGCCGGAGGCGCGACGACATTGGCGGACCAACTACGGCTGTTCGCGCTGCGGGGCCGCCTGCCCTTCGGTAGTATTGTCAATGCGTGCGTGGCAACGCCCGCGCTTGCCGCCGGTATTGCGAGTACTCCGGGTGTCACCCTCACTTTTGAGCGCGGCCATGCGCCGAGTTTCCTGGTACTTGATTCGACCTTCCGTGTGGTCGCCGTCGTACGTGAAGGGCATCGACTCACGGACCACTAGTCGAGTCGTGCAGAAGAGTCAGGCCTATAAGCCTCACACATCACACAGCAGGAAGCCTTGCGCTATGTGAGATACCTCAGTCCGCACGCGCATCACGGCTCGCGACGCCACACGAGCCACGCCAATGCTGGACCGCGCATGCGGGAGGCCCTAGTCCGCATACCTCGCGGCACGACTCACAGTAGTATGTAGCCCGGTCAGGCGCCCCGGCCCGCGCGCCTCACGGCACATGTTCCACGCCCGGCACTCGTGCGAACAAATCATCGACGATCCCGCTCGGCTCCCCCACCATGGACAGTGCGAGAACAAATTCCTCCCACGGCCAGTTCTCCTTCTCGATATCACGCGGGCAGGCGAAGAAGAAGCCCTCCGGGTCGATCTGCGAGGCGTGAGCGCGCAGGGCGGCGTCGCGCTGTGGGAAGAAATCGCCAACGTTGATCCGGGCCGACGGCGCTGCCTCCGGAAGGTCCTCGCGCGCGGAGACCAGCGACGCATACGGCGATTCGTGGCCGGCGCGCCGGATCGCCCGATCCAGGGTACGCAACCGCCGCGCATTGAAGGTGAGATCGTAATAGACCTTTGAGACCTGCCAGGCTTCGCCCAGCTCCGGCCACAGCCCGGGATCGGCAGCCTTACGTACCGCTTCCATGGCGACCACGTGCGAACGCACATGGTCCGGATGCGGGTAGCCGCCACGCTCGTCATAGCAGGTCAGCACCTGCGGGCGGAACTCTCGAATCTGCGAAACCAGCGCCTTCACCGGAATCTCCAGCGGTTGGACGGCGAAGCAGCCCCCGGGCAGCTCCACATCCGGGTAGCCGTCCGGCAGCCCTGAGTCCACGAAGCCCAACCAGTGATGCTCAATTCCGAGCGCTTGCGCGGCCTGCGCCATTTCCCGCCGTCGAATATCCGTCATCGGCTCGTCGGGGTAAGCGGGCACGAAATGCGGGTTGAGGATGGAGCCCCGCTCGCCGCCGGTACAGGTGACTACTCGGACTCGCCCCACCTGGGCGTATTTCGCCATCATTCCCGCACCTTTGGACGATTCGTCGTCCGGATGCGCATGCACAGCCATGAGGCGTCGTTCGGTAGCCATTTGCTCCTCCTTGTGGGATCGACGACGACGTCCGCCGCAATTCCAACGACGTCGCCGACTTCTCGTGGTACCGCCGAAGAACAAAAACTACGACGGCGGCGCAGCAGCCTACCACGTGAGCATAGTCAGTACCGGCTACTATTGCTCGCCCTGTCCGTTCTCTCTCCCATGGTCTGCGCCACCTTGCCGCTTTTCGATCACGTGTGCCGCGTGCATTCTTTCGCCAAACCGAGACTACGCCAGGCAAGCTTATGCATCGCATCGCCCCAGGCCGCGCGCATTCTTTCGCCAAACCGAGACTACGCCCTGGGCAAATCCCGGCGACCGACTCTTGAAAAACGGCGTACCGCTGGTATTGTTGCCAGCAGATCAAGATGTCCGCTGCGGCGGGCATAACTTTTTTCGTCAACACTCGGCTGCACCTGCTCGCACTTTTCAAGGACGGGCCACCCGGTCGAGACATGCTTCGGAAGGAGAGGCACATGGCTGAGAGCAGTCAGGGAACCTGGCTATCGCCCGAAAGCTACGCGAAGCTGCAGGCTGAGTTGGAGCAGATGACAACTGTTGGCCGCGCCGAAATCGCTCAAAAAATTGAGGCTGCACGCTCGGAAGGCGATCTGCGTGAGAATGGCGGCTATCAGGCGGCCCGCGAAGAGCAGTCGAAAATGGAGGGCCGGATCGCCGAGCTGACACATCTGCTGGAGAACGCCCATGTCTCCGAGCCCCCTGCAGCCGATAAGGTAGCGGCAGGCACCGTTATTACCGCGAAGATCGGCGGTGAGGAGGAGCGTTTCCTCCTCGGCTCGCGCGAGGCCGCCGACATGGTGAATATCGAGGTGTACCCCGAGAATGCGCCGCTTGGAAAGGCCATCATGGGCTTGAAAGAGGGCGACTCCACCTCTTTCGCGATGCGCAATGGCCGCCAGATCAAGGTTGAGATCCTTAAAATTGAGCCGTTTGCCGGCTGATCTGTACCCTCGGTGAAACGCTTAGCGCGCTCATGGCGTATTTGCGTGTGCTTACTGCACGTCTTGCGCGTGCCGTTGTACGCGCCCGCCCGAGCACGCACCGCCTACACCGCATTCGAGTCCGGGACATGAGCCACATTCGAGTCCGGGACATCAAGTTTCCGGGCCGCATAGCATAGCCCGACCGTCGTCGCGTTAGGCAAAAGCGCTAACACGCCCGACGCTCCTCATAATCCCAGCCCACTGGAAGGTATGCAGATGTTCATTTGGGATATCGCGAACAAGACCAAGATGGTAACGCCGGAAGAAGCCCTGCCGGGGCGTAGCGAGCCGGTCCTTCCGAACCCGGCCGCCCACACGGTACTGGGAACTGCTATTTTGGCGGATCCCCAGGTGGACCAGGAGGTCATTTACCTGGCCTCGGGCTGCTTCTGGGGAGCAGAGAAAGCCGCCTGGCAGCTCGGAGCCGACACTACGGCCGTGGGATACATGGGCGGATTCACCCCGAATCCCACCTATGAAGAGGTCTGCACCGGCAAAACCGGTCATGCGGAAACCGTGCGCGTCTTGTATTCGCCGAGCAAACTCTCCACGGCAAGCCTGTTGCAGATGTTCTTCGAGTCGCACGATCCAACCAGCCTCAACCGCCAGGGCGGTGATATCGGAACCCAGTACCGGTCGGCGATTTTCCCGACGACGGCGGAGCAGGAACGCATCGCCCACGAAATGGTGGCCCGCTATCAGGTTGTGCTAGCCGAACGAGGATTCGGGCTGATCGTGACGGAGATCGTCCCCTCCTCCCAAGCGGGTGGCTTCTACCCGGCCGAGGACTATCACCAGCAGTACCTCGATAAGAACCCGGGCGGCTATGAGTGCCACTCTCGTACGGGTATCGCCTGCCCTCTGCCCGGCTCCGGGCCTGCAGCTAGTTGAAGGGCTCCTCACCGCAAAGCGTCTGGGGCGGGGAATGGCTGGCTAAGGCCACGCGGCCTCGCCGCGGCGCCGTCGCCAACCGCACAGCGGGCAAGCAAACACCTAGCTGCGAATTGCGAGGGTGCGCAAGTCGAGGGTACGCAGCACGCGATCCACCGTCGCCACATCAAGTTCCGGATCCATTCGAGCGGCCAAGACTTCGGCGCGCGCAGCTTCCAGGGCAACGGTCTGAGCCGACACCATCATGTCATGCTGCTCCTGGTATTTCTCCGGGGAGGAGGAGTGGAACTCCGCCGTCGTCTGCGGGCCTCCCGGTAGGGATTGCAGAAGCGTGATACGCCGGTGCAGCTGACTTCCCCATGCCCGTAGTTTGTCTTTCGTATCTTCCGGTAGGTCCAAGGTGGCCAAGTAACTGTTGAGGGCACGGAGCGCAGCCCGTTCGGCACGGCGGCTCAGACGAATCGCCTCCAGGCGCTGCTTGCGCGGATCTTCCTGCAACTTCAACACGCGAATCAGCCACGGTAGGAGTAATCCGGTTGGAACCAGCGTGATAATCATGACCACGAGCGCGGTGACTACTGCGAAATTGCGGCCTATGACCACTGTTCCCTGCGCAACTGCCGGAAGCGACAATGCCAGTGCCAGGGTTGCCAGACCACGCATGCCACACCACGTCACCACGACGCATTCCCGCCAATTGCGCGGCACTCCGCGCGAGCGTCGCGTCATCCAGTGCAGAACCCAGGTACCGAAGAAACGGATCACAATCACCGCGAGCGCAACCAGGAGTGCCACGGGAAGGTAGCCGACGATGTCACTCCAGCCCTGGTCGGTCACAATATTGCGCAGTTCCACCCCGATGAGTCCGAATGCCGCGCCAATGATCAACAGGTCCGCCACTTCCCAGAAGGATGCGGTGATGACGCGGTCGTGGACGGCTTCCGGAGCGTGACGCCCTATTTCCAGTGCGGTGACAACAACGGCGATCACACCGGAAGCGTGGACTTCCTCCGCCAGCAGGTAAGCGAGGAAGGGCACCACCAGCGTGAGTGCACCCGATGCGGCAGAGCTGCGCAAATGGGTCGTTGCGTAGCTCGCAATCCATCCGACGAGCAAACCAACCGCAACTGCCAATACAGCGCCCACGATGAAGTTACCGGCCACGCCGAGCCCGAAGGCCCGCTCCCCTCTGATAGCCGCCACGGCAGCGGTAAAGAGGATGATGGCGACGGCATCGTTGAAAAGGCTCTCTGTTTGCAGCGCTCGCATGACTCGCCGTGGCAAATGTGCGGGCCCTGCAACAGACTCAACCGCCACCGGATCGGGTGGGGCGACCATAGCCCCGAGAGCCATGGCCAGTGGCAGGCTCAGGGCCGGGACCAGCAATTTCACCAGGCCGGCGACGGCGAAGGCCGTCACGGCTGTAAGCGCGAATGCCATGATGAACAGCGTGCGACGCCGCACGGCAAAGACGCTCCACGAAGCGCGGCGGGCGGTGGAGAATAGCAACGGCGGCAGGAACAGCGGCAGGATTATATCAGGGTCGACGACGAGGCTCGGGGTGAAGGGGAGAAAAGCGAGAGCCGCGGTGCTGATGAGGAGCAGAACCGGATAAGGCAGGTGCGTGCGCTCACCAACGGCGACCGCGAGGATTGTCAGTGCGAATATCGCTAAGATCGTCACTAGACTCGTCATTGTCATCTCCCGCGCTTGTATGGGCCGCTGCTATCGACCGTCGCCTCCAATACCAACTTCTATTATACGAATGGCCATCAGCGGCCTACCAGTGCGTCTTTTCTAAGCGAAACACTGCGGCGAGTCTCCCTGGCCGCGGCATGGCAGGCGAAGAAACCGCGATCCGTAATACCGGTTATCAGCGCAATTGCGTAGCAGCACGTAAACTAACGGCGGTGCGGTATACGCTCCGGGTTGCCTTCTGGCGCCGCCATCTACATCGATGCGAGCCTGACTGCTGCCATAGCGCGGCGGTAGAGTATCCGGGGCACTCCCCACCACGACCCGCTCGGCGCGGTGACCTGCACCGAGAGACTAACGAGAGGAAACTATGGACATCTCCCTTCCCACCGTCAACGGCTCTTTCGGCGAGACGCCTGAACTGACATTCCCTGACAATGACGCGCCGCAGGGCCTGCACGTCGTCGTGCTCGAAGAAGGAACCGGCCCCACGGTGCAAATCGGCCGCGAGATTGAGGTTGATTATCACGGGCAGATCTGGGATGGCGCCGTCTTCGACTCCTCCTTCAATCGTGGGACGCCTACCTCGTTCCCCATTGGCGTCGGCGTCGTGATTCAAGGCTGGGATCAGGGCATCGTTGGAAAGAATGTCGGGTCACGGCTGCTGATCTCGATCCCGCCGGAAAAGGGCTACGGCCGCTCTGGAAATCCGCGTGCGGGCATTAAAGGAACGGACACGCTCGTCTTCGTCGTCGATATTCGCCGCCTCAAGTAGGGCCGCGGGCGTCCGGCTTGTGTTCGAGCAGCGTGGCGCCCGTGTCCTCGCCGCCCACCTGTTGTGCGGGCGTCCTGCAGCCATCCTGTGTCTCGCGTCGATTCCCCCGCCTGATGCGCGGGGTCTGGGCGACCGCGAGTGACAGAGAACTGTCCAAATCCCGTCCAAACGACTGATAACTTGACCGGCTCAGTTTAAGAACTGGCGGATTTCCAAGGATTTCACGACTCGCCCAGCCTCAGCACCTCTTGTTTGGACGGGATCTGGACACTCTCCACCTCAAGACTACACACATCTCCTATGCCAGGCCTTCACAGGCCGCATCCACATGTCGCCGTCGGCCTCCAAGCAAATGCCGCCTCACCGAACGCGCCACAGCGATGGCCGCATCGCCCCCTACAAACCTCACCGTCAAAACCCCGCACTGCAATCGCTCCACAACACAATAGCCCACCCGTGACAACACAAAGTCCCGCATCCCGAGCAACACTTGCGCCTCAAGATATCGCTCCGCCCTGCACACCCCGTTTTACGAACCGATGCATGAACTGCCCCGGCAGCCACACACCACTCACGCCGGAAGGCCTCGCCCACAGTTGGCGGGCGCGATCCCACCTTCAGACACACCACTCACGCTCGGGGCCTCACTCAGCGAACCAGTGCGAGCACCACACAGAAAACGTGGCACCGGAAAACACACAAAGGCGGGGTGGGGATCCAATCCCACCCCGCCTTTGCGCATCGACGCCCAGAGTGCTTCAACGCCCGGTATGTGCCGACTGCTCGGCGCGCGCATGTACGCGTGGCTGTGGCGTCCGCCATCGTAACTCTGCCAACGCCCCTATTCGACCGCACGCTGCGTTGCGGCCCCAAGAGGTGACTGCAACGTTGGCTCCGGCGTCGCACATCACACCACGTCGACTCACGCGGTCTCTTCGGCGTACATTCTCCAAGCTGCGCGGTCGCTTTGACTCGCTACTAGTTGTCTCGCCTCGCTCGACCGCCAACTAACGGTCTGACGCGACAATGGCCAGAATGCGCAGCACCTCAATGTAAATCCACAGCACCGTCATCACGATCGCAAAAGCGCAAGTCCAAGCAAAAGCCTTGGGTGCACCATTAGCAACCGCGAACTTCACCTGCTCCAAATCGGAGATCAGCATGTAGGACGCTGCCACGATGAGAACAAGACCGATAATCACGCCGAGCGGTATGCCGCCCACGCGCATTGAACTGAAGCCCCACATGCGCTGCGAAGCACCCGTCCAGATCACCACGAGGTTGACCAGTCCATAGATGATTCCCGCGATCATCACGGTCATCATGATGCGGAAGCCCTTGGTCGTTGTGCGAACTGCACCGCTGAAGTGCAAAGCCGCCGCAACGCCGACAACGAGGACGGTGCCCAAGACCGCCTGAACGGCAATACCCGGGTAAAGGGCGTCGAGCGCACCGGTTAGTGCGCCAAGGCAAATGCCTTCGAGCACCGAGTACAGCACCGCAAAGATCGGCTTGACCAAGCGCTGCGTCGCCCCGATCATGCCGATGATGAAGGCAGCGATAGTGGTTCCGATCGCGACCGGCATCATGGAGGAGAGTGGAAGCAATGTTGCCGTACCGACGCCGGAGAGCACCGCGAGTGCAAGAAGCGCGAAGGTCTTCACCATGGCGTCGTCGTACGTCATAGTGGTGGTTTGCGCGCTGGCGAATGGCCCATCACTCTGGTATCCGTACTGCGGCATACCCTGTTGCTGGGCAGCGGCGTTGTAGGGCGCGTACGCCTGCGACGCATCCCCTTGCGGGACTCCCTGGCCATTCACCTGAGTTCCGTACGGGTAGGTATTTGGAGTAGCCGTCTGCCCGTTGAAATACGGGTTCCGGCTAATAACCGGGTTATTGGACAAGGTCTTCCTCCTTCGTATGGACTGATGAGCCTAGTCCGGCTAGGGCAATTGTAGCGAAACGCGGGATTTCTTTCACAGGGTATACGCCGAGAGCACAACGTCGTTCGGGCTTCGATGGGGCTCAAGGAGGCGTGGCGAACGCCGAGCAAGAAGCCGAGCCAGGCCATCGGCGAGTCGCATGAGAGAGCCGCAACGGGCGGGATGAGCAGCAGCACCCATCATGCAAGAATCGCAGCCTGTCGAGGATCGCGGCAGCATCTAGCGAGTAGCCGCACTTACCTTGCCATCACTCACACCTACGCAGGACTAGAGCACGACTAGTTCGAGCAGCTGCAGGCATGATGACTAGCCGCCCGCATGATGACAAAACTCACGCCAAATGAGTCACTCAATGACATGCCTCACTTCTGTTGGGGGCCGCGTTGTTGGCATGATCCATACAACCGACGCTGCGGGTCAGCACAACGGATACTGCGGTCGCTTCGCGTCGAGAGCGGACCATGCCGACCTCTTCAAACCCCGACCAGCCGCTTCTGCTTACAATGTTGCAAACGAAAGGATCTTGATGATTACCGTAGAGACCCTGACCAAGCAATACGGAAAAACCCTCGCCGTCGATCAGCTGAGCTTCCGCCTTGCGCCAGGAAAAGTGACAGGCTTCCTCGGCCCGAACGGTTCCGGAAAGTCCACAACCATGCGCTGCATTGTGGGCCTCGACAGACCCACTGCGGGCCGTTGCACTATCGGCGGAGTGGAGTACCGGAACCTGCGCTCCCCCATCACCACCGTGGGCGCGCTTCTGGACACCAATGCCTTCCACCCCAATAGGACCGCCCGTCAACACCTTCGTATCGTCGCGGCAACGCACGGCATTCCCCGGCAACGCGCCGACGACGTACTGGAGCTGACCGGTATCGCGCAGGTCGCCGATAAACGCCTCAAAGGCTTCTCACTCGGCATGGGGCAGCGTCTGGGAATCGCCACCGCGCTGCTCGGAGATCCCGAAGTGTTGCTATTCGACGAGCCGGTTAACGGCCTCGATCCCGACGGCGTGCGCTGGGTGCGTTCATTGATGCGTCAGCTCGCTGGTGAAGGTCGGACCGTTTTCGTTTCTTCACACCTCATGAGCGAGATGGCGCAAACTGCCGACAATCTGGTGGTAATTGGCCGTGGGCGGCTCATTGCCGAGGGGCCGGTTGAACGATTCACGCAGAGCGACGCTCACACGCGGGTGCATGTGGCAGGCCCGGATATGAAGGGGCTTGAACGCGCTCTAACTCAAGGCGGAATCGCATTCGAAAGAACACCGGCGAGCGAAAGGCATCCGGGCGGCATGTTTGACGTCGTCGGAGGTAATCGCGCACAGATCGGGCACCTTGCCCATGAGGCCGGTTTAGAGCTTCACGAACTTTCCGAGACGCATTCGTCGCTGGAAGACGTTTTCATGGAGATGACTCGCGACCAGGTCGTCTACGGTTCCGGCGGCACCGGTAGGGCTCCACATGTAGCGGATATCCCGCTACCACCACCCGCCCCAGGCCACGCAATGCCCGCCCCAGGCCACGCAATGCCCGCCCCGCGGCACATCAATGATCAGCAGGAGGGACTCCGATGACCGCCACCTATCGAACTGCATCCGTCGGACGACCTCGCCTTGTCGATCCGGAACGCTACCATGTTTCATTCTGGGGCTCCCTGCGTGCAGAAATACGCAAGATGACCACACTTCGGTCATTCTGGATCACGGCGATTGTCACGGTTAGCTTGTACACGCTCATTATCTTGGGCATAGCGAAAGCCTTCGACGAATTCGGCGACGGACCGCGCCAAATCCCCGCCGGTGTAATCTCCTACGGCGTCTCCTTCATAGGCATGTTGGTGGTTGTCATCGGGATCTTGCCGGTCACCAATGAGTACTCTGCAAACACGATGCGCACCACTGCCCTCGCAAGCCCGAAACGCCCCAGTGCTTTCCTTGCAAAGATGACTGCAGTCTTCGTTGCTTGCGGCGTGGTGAATCTTGTTTTAGTCACGCTGGCATTTCTCGCTCTACGCTTCGGCTCAGGGACACCCGTCCTACTGGAGAACGGCAACGGCCGCTCCCTGGTGATGTTCTGGCTCGCATTGACCCTCACCGCGTTGATGTCTGCAGGATTCGGTTACGTTGTCCGCTCGACCGCGGGCGGGATGACCGCAGCTTTCGTATTCCTCTATGTGACCAATGGCTTCAGCCTGGTGCCGAGTGCCTGGGTGCGCGACACGCTTTCCGACTACCTGCCCACCAACGTCATGCAAGCCATGGCACAGGCGGATCGAACGGGCGGCCTCGTCGAGTCCGGAGATCTGAGTTGGAGCGCGGCTCTGGCCGTCTGGGTGATCTATACCGTCGTTGTTACGGCGCTCGGCTTCGTCCGGTACAACCGCTCCGATATCTAAAAGCCGCGGGTCAAGGACCCCGAAGCCTCACACCAAAGAAGCTGGCCCAATGGCAAACTGACCGAGTCGCGTCCAAACGAGCCGAGACCGCACTTCATCTGCTCTCAAAAACGGCGAAGCCATGCGAATCTCACATTCACGCAGCACAAGACCCACGCCGTTTGGACGCGATTCGGCCACGTAGAAGGCATCCGCGACGCCACACAGGACCGAAAAGGACGCCGTTTGGACATGATTCGGCCGCAACGAAGCATGCCCATGAACACCGCGCACGCCCGCCGCACCGCATACCCGCATCGCTCGCCACAGTGCGCACCTGCCTCGCCTCACCATGGCCTTGTGCACTCATGACGCCGGTCACCTCACACCCATCGCACTGGACAAACCTCTCCCGCCACCCTATTGTGTTACTGTACTAATACAGTGATGCAGAGAGGAGGAGGATATGCACCTTGATGATGCTCGCCCCATTTGGGTCCAACTGGCGGAAGATTTCCGCATGCGCATCACCTCCGGACGCTGGGCGGCTGGAACGAAGATCCCCAGCGTGCGCGAACTCGCTATGGAAGCAGGGGCGAACCCGAACACCATCCAGCGTGCCCTGGGGGAACTCGACCGCGAAGGCCTCACGGCCACCGAACGGACATCCGGCCGATTCGTCACCTCGGATGCCGCCACCATCGAGACCGCCCGATACACCCTGGCACGGACCGCTGCGGACGTTTATATCGGCGCAGTCATCGCCGTCGGTCTTGGCCTCGAGGACGCCACCAACACTCTTCAAGAGCAGTGGCACGCGCGCGACGTCGCCCAAGACCGTGCCGATTCAGCACCTGGCCGAGCTCGCTCGTCGGAAGCACCTGGCCCGGCCCGTTCATCGGAAGTGGCCAGAGCAAACGCAACTGCTGCCGCGCCCGAAACCGGTACCCAGTCCGCAAGCCGTATCCAGTCCGCAACCGGCACCCAGTCCGCAAGCGACGCCGCACAAGCCACGGTCGATTCCATCGCACCAGACACTTCTGATCGCAAGACGCGCTCACAACAGAAAGGAGACGTATAATGGGCACAATCCCAACTGGAACACCGCTCATCCACGTCGCAAACCTGACAAAGGACTACCGTTCCACCCGCGCTCTCAATGACATCTCACTGTCACTGCCGGCCGGCCACATTGTGGGCCTCATGGGAGAAAACGGCTCCGGCAAAACCACCCTGCTGAAGATCCTGGCCGGCCTACTCTCCGATTGGGAGGGAGATGTCACGATCGCCGGGAACCGGCCCGGGCCGGAAACCAAGGCTACCGTCTCCTTCCTACCGGACACCAGCTTCCTGCCCTCCCGACTCACGTGTGCCGATGCCATTGCGCTTTACGCACGGTTCTTTGCAGACTTCGACGCGGCCAAGGCGTATGAGCTCGTCACCTACTTTGGACTCCCACAACAAGGCAGACTCAAAGAAATGTCCAGGGGTATGCGCGAAAAACTGCAGGTCGCACTCACCATGGCACGCCGTGCCCGCGTCTACCTGCTCGACGAACCCATTTCCGGCGTCGACCCAGCCGCCCGCGAAACCATCCTCGGAGGCATTCTGAACGACTTCAATCCCGAAGCCCTCATGATCATCTCCACCCATTTGATCGCCGACGTCGAAACCATCGTCGATTCTGTGGTCTTCCTTCGTGCCGGTCGCATCCTCTTAACCGGCGACGCCGACGATTTGCGCGCCCAAAACAATCTCAGCCTCGATGGCCTCTTCCGGAAGGAGTACCGCTAATGCTCACCACTCTTCTCAGCCAGGAATTGCGGACCAATTGGCGCCGTATCCTTGCCATTGTCGTCGTCATGTCAGTCGTTGGACTGTCCGCAGCAGCTGCGAGTCTCGCGGACACGCCCATTGTCGAAACCGAGCTCATGGGGATAGCACTGGCGTCTTTCCTCTCCATTCCCGTTTTCATATTCCTTCTTCTCTTGATCGAGTACTGGCGGAGCCTGTATGGCAAGAGTGGCTACTTCACCTTCATGATCCCGGTACGCGGGCGGGCCATCTTCGCTGCCAAGCTCCTGTTCATGATCCTGACTACCGTCGTTGGCACGATCCTCGCCATCGCCGGATGCTTCCTAACGGCATGGATGAACAGCCAGAAAACCAGCTCGGTTAATGGTGAGCTCCTTAATCTTGTCCTTGATGCGCTTACAGTAGTAGGCCCGTGGTTGTGGGTGGTGATTCCCGCTGGCATCATCGCCGTCATCGCGTTGATTGTCGGCCTGGTGGCTAGCCTCAGCATCAGTTCCCAGTCGCGCTGGAATCATCTCGGCCTCGGAGCCCCTGTGATTGGCAGCGTTTTGTTCTTCTTCAGCGTCACAGTCACCGCTGGCTTCATGAGTTGGGTCGTGCCCTTGCGACTCCACTACGATCATGAGGCGTTGCTTCAGCGTTGGCAGCATCGCGGGTGGCTGTACCACGAGATAATGGGCGACCTGGAGTACGCCACCGCCCGCTCAAATTTCGGCCTTATTGACTTTGGGCCGATCCTCGCAGTGGTGATACTCGCAGGCCTTCTGGGCTGGTGGGCGGTTCGTAGCATTGAGGATCATACATCGGTGCGCTGAACACCAGGTTCCGGCCCGTGGCCAAGCCTTGCAGAGATCAGGCGCATGGCCAAGCCTCACAGAGATTGAGAATCATACATCGGCACGCGAGGCACCAGGAGTGGCCATCAAGCCGGCACCGAGGCAGTTCTTGTTGACCGCTAGCTCTGGCGGCTACCAACTGGTCGTACCGACGACGACTTGGCCGAGAACCGACGACCGTCTGACCGGTCCAAGCAACCATCGAGAAGGAACCATTGAGAAACAGCCAGTGAGAAGCAACCACTGATCGGCCACAGCGGCGAACCGCCGCCCCGAGTAATGGCAACTTCGGCGCCGACCGGGTGAGGACCCTGAGTTGTGTTCTGCACGCTCCCTCGCTCGGTCGGCACTCTCTGAGCACGCCGCCTCGCCGCGGCCGTAGAGCGTCTGACAGGTAGTGGCATCACGCCCCTCTCCCATCACGCCCGCCACCAACTACGATCACGCCCTATCCCGCGACCGCGCATCGGCGTCGACCGCGTCGCCTCGCGCATCCTCCGGCGACACCGTGGAGGAGAACATGCTGACCAGCGTATTCGGGGCTCATCCCTCACGCCCCGGCAACTCTACCGACACCAATCAGAGCACGGAAGGCCCTCCAGAGAGCCGAAGCCCATCGCTGCTTCCTACACCAACCCAAGCGAACGCACGAGATGCGGCATCGTCGTCGACGGGTGGGGCCCCTGGGTATTCACCTCTGGTTCTGCAACTCCCTTCAGCCTTGAACGTTCGCAAGCCGAACCAATCTCCTCCCAAGGGAAACTACCCGGCAAAGACTTCTGTTCTTTTGAGGTCAACCCGGTCAACTGCCTATATCTCTGCTGGGCTTCATTTTGGTCCTGAAAATTACCAACTTGCTCATAGTGGGCAATCAGCCACACCTCAAAGCACGGGAGCGAGACGACCCCGTAGAACATCGTCCCCTTTCCTCTCCGCTTCGCAGGCCTTGAACGCCGTAAGCACTCTGCGAGAAACTCACTCCTGTCCTCACCGTCGTGGTCCACCACGATCCACACCTCATCAAACGCCGAGGTGGCGTGTTGGTACTCTAACTTGCGCATCAACGTCATCGGGTCCCCGGGGATTGGCCTACCCAAAGTCACGGCCACATCATTCGGTGCCGTTCGGCGTTTCAATTCTTCCAAGTACAACCTCTCGGTCTTCTCGCCGTTAGTTACAAGGAGAACCGTTTTACGTACCTCTCTACGATTCGCACGCCTACCATTTCGGCGGGTGATGTCTTTCGACATACTCAGCCCTCACTATCGGCGTTGTCGGCAGCAACATGGGCTAGTAGCCGCGAAAGATCAACCCGCGGCATTGCCCCGAAACGTCCCGAGAGATACCGCTTTTGCTCGTTGTTTCCTTTCCGAGTGTCATACTCGTCCAGCGATACAATTTCACTGCACCCCGCAGCATCTTTCTCACAGAACCAGACCTCTGGCGGCTCCAACTGTCGCGTTGGAACGTTTCCCAGAAGTGCAGTGTCGTGGGTCGAAAAAACGAGTTGTGCGCCAGTCTTGTTAAAGTCAGGGTCCTTGAACATACTGACGAGCGTGGCCACGAGTGCTGGATGTAGGCTTGCATCCAGTTCATCGACGACGAGGACCTTTCCCTTTCGCAGAGTATCAACGGCCGGTCCTATGGTTGCGAGCCACGTGCGAGTTCCTTCGCTCTGCGCATTGAGGCTCAGCTCAAACTCCGTACCATCCGGACCGCTATGAACAAATACAAGCGCTCGCGCAACCGGACTCAACAAATCTTCCGGAAGCTCCACACCTTCCTCCTCCTGCGACGCCAGCGATTTGTACAACGACCGAATATGTTCAAGCACCTTGGGGGGTACGTCCTGCTCGCGCACTTCAATTCGTTTGATTCCAAGATCAGCCGCCTGCGCTAGAGCATTGACCATCGCCTGCCAATAGAGCGGATCTTCTAGGATCCTGGTCATCACCCAGTCGATCCGCTCACGTTGTGCGAACTCGCTATGCTCTACGATCGTCACCGAAACACCGACACGCAACCCTTTGGCAACGGGAGCAAGAGTTGTGTGGCCATAGCGGTATGCCGCGGCCAAGAACAAATCCTGGGAAGTTGTCACCTTGAGAACCTGCGCCGTCGGACCAATAAGCCCAGTCCCTGCCTTGACTTCAATCACACCACCCTCCGTCTGCGTCCGAGTGAAAAGATGACGCCGCACACCGCGCGGGTATGCATGGAGAGACTCAAAGGAAATTCCCCATGGATGTGCTTCAACCGTGTAGTGGTAGCGAACGCTATCGACCACGAAGTTGACGTCATACACAGTCGGAAGGCTGAGATTCTCATCCCGGGAGCGATCCGGGTTATGAAGCCGACTACTGAATCGCGCCGATTCAGTAACCGCAGCACACAGCCTGCTGAATGCGCGTAGAAAGGTAGATTTACCCGAAGCATTGGCACCATAGAGTGCTGCAGCACGGTACGTTACATCAATCCATGACTGGTCGGCCTTTGGAACCTGGGTACGAAGGCTAGGACGTACAAGATTAATCGACGCTTCATCAGCGAAGCACTGGTAGTTGGAGACGCTAAAGTCGAGCAACATACCTTGATCATATCGCAATCAGAGACCTTTTCGGAACTTTTTTCCGAAATCAGCACAAAATCAAACCTCTACGGCTGAATGTCTGACCCATGTTCAAATCTGGCGCAATCGTAGACCATGAGTTCGGGCGCGAACGCGGACCATCTGCTCCGCTCCTCATAGCGGCATCCTCGAGATCGTCCCTTCGCACTGCATCCCCATCTCACTTCACCCTGAATCCGCAGCCCAGTCCAGATAATCCTGGCGGTACTGCCGCCACCTTCGGTGCCACGTCGCCTCGTCATGTGCCGGGGATTCCGGGCGGTCAGTCAGAATCTGCTCTGTGATCCACCCAAAACGCGTGTGCGAGTACTGCCGCGCACATCGGCGTATCTCCTGCCAACCATCACTATCATCGAGAGAATCTCCTCGGTCTAGAACCGCTGCCCAACACCGTAGAAGCGGCATCGTCTCGTCTCCACAATCCACGGCCCCTTGCCCGTCTCTAGTCAGGCCGTCTGGGACGGGGCCATGAGGTTTGGACTCGTGGCACTCACGACATACGCCACGCATGTTGCTGCGGTCGATTGATCCGCCTCGAATATGATCCACCCCGGTTGCTAATTCCTTGTTACATATCACACATAGCCCGTCGTCGTCTGACAACACTTCCGCACGCAGGTCTGGAGCGAGCTTGGGCCGCGCGTAGGCCAGAAATGCAACTTTGTTGTCAAGAATGACCCGCGCAGTCATGGGGTCGGCGATGCGCCCATCGCGTATAGAACGGCGCATATATTGGATTCCTTCTGCTTGGAGCCTGCAGTGCGTCGAACAGAACGTCGCATGCTCTCGTCTGACCTTCTGCGGATCAAATGGAATCAAACAGTTCGCACACACACCCACATGCCACCGTTGATCATAAATCTCCACACGCGTCCCTAATAATCTGCAGAGCTCCTTGTATCCCGCGCGTGGAATGGCCCTGTGACATCCACGCGCCCTTAGCCTGCGGAGCTCCTTGCCAATAAGACCTCCATCAGACTGACCCTGAGAGTGCCCCCAGCGAGATTCGAACTCGCACTGTGCCGATTTTAAGTCGGCTGCCTCTGCCGGTTGGGCTATGGGGGCTGACCGATCCGTCGAGCGAAGCGGTACCTCCCACATTGTATGCGTTCGAGTAGGAAACATGCACTCCACCCATCGAGTCGAGCTCTACTGCAGGTAATGACCCCGAGTTCGCCTAGAGTTCGGAGAGGCACGGAACGCGCGGGGCTCCTATGAGCCGCCTATTCTCTGCACAATCGGCCTCACACGACCCTCCGCCCGAGAAATGGAGCGTGTTTCAAGAAACTTCGCGAAAAAACCTCCACTTCTTCCCAAACCCTCCACTTCTCAGAAGGCGACAGGACCCAGCACGACAGGCCCGCCCCCGCGCATGCGTCCTTACCAACCATCGGAGCCCATGCGTCCTTACCAACCATCGGAGCCCATGCGTCCTTACCAACCATCGGAACACTCCACCTGCCGGTACACTTGAAAGGTATGGTCTGATGCTGGAGTACATGTGAACCTTCCCAAGCACCGGACCGTTCATGGGCCTACAGAGGTCCGGTGGGCCAGAGTCCTGACCCGCAATCGTCCCGTCGGCGCGGAACTAGTGGTGATCGCCCGGCACCGCGACCGGTGCGGCAACCACGAGAAACCCGGCCCGCGCACAACCGCGGCCGCAACCGCAGGCCACGAGCACTGGCCATCTGCCCGGTGCCGAACCGAGGCCACAGCGCTGGCCACAACAGCTGGCAATCCAGCCAGCGTCCGATCCGGCACAACCACGCGACCGGCACAACAAGGAGTGTCATGCCAAAAAGACCAGGGATCATCGCCCGCTACCGCAACGCTCTGCATAACGAATCCTTCGCTGGAATCGTTCTGCTGATCGGGGCGCTGCTTGCCCTCATCTGGTCAAACTCGCCCATCCGCGAGTCCTACTTCACCATGGCAGAAACGGAAGTAGGATTGGAGGCCATCCATCTCTCCTTACCCATCGCTCACTGGGCATCCGATGGCCTGCTGGCGCTGTTCTTCTTCGTCGTCGGCTTGGAACTCAAGCAAGAATTCACTATCGGATCGCTGCATGACCCCCGCAAGGCCGCCGTTCCAATCATTGCCGCCATCTGCGGCATGGCCGGTCCAATCGGTCTGTACTGCCTAATTCAGATTATTACCGGCTCAGGCGTCTACGGCGGCTGGGCTATCCCAGTCGCCACCGATATCGCCTTCGCGCTGGCAGTTCTCTCCATTTTTGGGCGTGGTCTTCCCCCGGCTACCCGCACCTTCCTTATGACTCTCGCCGTCGCGGATGATCTCGGCGGAATCATTGTCATCGCCGTATTCTTCTCCTCCGGAATCTCCCTCCTGTGGCTCGCAATCTCCCTAGCCATCGTCGCGATCTTCGGCGTGCTCGTTCAAAAGCGCATCACGCACTGGTGGCTGCTATGGCCACTGGCGATCTTGGCTTGGTATGCCATGCACCGCGCGGGAGTTCATGCGACGATCGCCGGTGTCGCACTGGGCATGGTTGTGCCCACGCGGCAGATCGCCGGAGAGCGCCAACCGATGACGAAGCTCTTTGCCGACAAGCTTGACTTCTACAGCTCCGGTTTCGTTCTGCCCATCTTCTCCTTCTTTGCAGCAGGAGTGAACATCATCGATTCCGGCGGCATTGGCGGAATGATGACCGACCCGGTCGCCGCGGGCATCTACCTTGGTCTGCCTGTGGGGAAGTGCATCGGTATTTTCGGCGGTGTGTGGATTATGACGCGGCTGTTCAAACTCCGCCTTGGCAACGGTATTGACTTGGCGGATATTTTCCCCATCTCGTTTGTCGCCGGCATCGGGTTCACCGTATCGCTGCTGATCGCACAGCTTTCGTTCGGTGCCGAGGACCCACACGAGGCCCACGCACGGGTAGCTGTTATTGTCGGTTCCCTGCTAGCGATGGTACTCGGCGCTGTCACATTGCAGATCCGCAAGAACCAGCGGCTACGCGGCCCGGTTCGGCGGCGTCACGGCAAGTCAACCGGCGCCAGCGACCATGCGCCGGACGCGTTGGAACGCAAAGGCCGCAACCGCGAGCAGGCTCGCACGGACGAACGCGAGCCCTCAGCCCGTGCAAAGAACAACGACCGTAAGAGGCCAGGCTCTGGCACAGCCCGCTAAGCAATAGGCCACCTGTCGGACAGACAGATGTCCATCTGGTCGTCTCCGCATCCATGCGGCGCTAAACCGGTTCCGGCCTTTCCCGGCGACAGTTCTCACGCTACGTGCAGCAGTGTCCAGCGTGCCCAACCGCCACCGGCCGCGCCCGGCAGCCGTTCGTTCGGAGAATACCGCACCCGTCATCTGGAAAGCACAAGAGGCCGGACTCCAGCAACACGGACTCCAACAATACCCAGCGGCAGGTCGGCCTACCCGCAAACGACGGAGATCGAGCGGCCCGGCCGCAATCACCACTGCGGCGCTTGTACTTCCTCTGCCGCCCAGAGGGCGACGCCGTCGAGGATGTCATGCTCGGAGGTGACAACCGCCTCCAACGCATGCCCGCCCTCAGCCATACGTTGCGCGATGCGCTTGACGGTCTCTTCCCATACCAATGCCCCCGCCGCGATGACATCGACCCGGCCCGGGTGCATGAATCCCAACGCGGCGCGCGTGCTTCGCGGAGCAGCGAGGAACCACTCGCAGGTAGCGATCACCTCACTGGGCGTCAGCCTGCTCCCATGGATTCGGCTCGGGTCGTAGGCCTCCAATCCCAACGACTTCGCCGTCAAGGTGGTGACGGTTCCGGCCAGACCGACCAGGGCGTGGGAGGCTCCAAAGTCCACGACTCGTTCGGCAGCATCTAATGCAGCGTTTACATCTGCGCGTGCCGCAGCGATCTGCTCCGATGTTGGCGGATCGTCGTGCAAGTGGCGTTCATGCATCCGCACGCAGCCCACATCCATGGAGAACTCAGAGATAACTCCACCAACGAGCGAGCCGAGCACGATCTCCGTGGAGCCACCTCCCAGATCGACGGCTAGCAGCGGCGACGCCGCCAGCGCACCTGCCCCCGCCACATCTGACCTTGGCAGCGCAGCGGATGGTGGCATCGCCGACGACGTCGCGGCAGCGCCCGGCGCTGTTCCTTCTGACAACACTGATGTAGCGCCCGATGCCGCCCCATTCGAGAGCACCGATGCGGCGCCACGAAAACTGGCTCGCGCCTCCGCTTCACCGTTGAGTACCTGCGCCGGGACACCCATTCGCGCACGGACGCCGCTGAGAAACACGTCTCGGTTCCGTGCATCACGAGCGGCGGAAGTCGCCGCAAAACGAATGGATTCGACGCCGTGTTCCCGGCACAGTTGCGCGTACTCCTCCACCTGTGCGAAGGTCCGTTCGAGGGCATCCGCCGCGAACTCTCCCGCCTGATCGACGCCCTGCCCCAGCCGCACCACATCCATGCGCCGCACGACGTCATCCAGCGGCGCTCGTGCACCAGGAACGTCGGCGATCAGCAATCGGATGGAGTTTGTTCCGCAATCGATTCCTGCAACTCTCACGTCATCCATCCTGTCATATCGCTCCGACACGCCTCCGCTATCCTAGCGCCGCGCGGGCACTCCTCGGTCAAGCAAACGTGAACCATCGACCCAATATCCGACCATCGACCCGATAACCGGCCACCTACCCGATATCCGACCATCTACCCATTCTCGGCGGCTTCACCGTCTGGCTTCACCGCGGCGTCGGCCGTGGGTGCCGACTCTGCGGCAGCACTGGGCTCCCGCCCCGCAACACCTTCAGATTCAGAGCAGCGGCATACATTCGGATCCCAGCCCACAGCCTCCAGTGTTAAATCACCGACGAGGCACACTCCCGCCCTCACGGCAAGCGAGTATCCCGCCAGGGCGTGTAAGCACTTGACCCGGCGAGGCATTCCGCCGACACTGACGCCGACGATTTCCGGCACTTCTCCCAGAAGTGCGCGCCGTTGTAGATATGAATGATGCGCCAATTCATAGGCCGCAGCGAACTCAGTGTCACTCGCCAGGCGATCATTGAAGCGGACCATCTCTCCGGCAGCTTCCAGCCGCGACACTGACCGCACCACCCAGGGCAACGTCAGGTAAAACAACGTGGGGAAGGGAGTTCCGTCTGGCAGGCGCGGCAATGTCACGGTTACCGCAGGTGCACCGCATGCGCAACGCGCCCCCACTCCTACAAGCCCACGTGGAAGGCGGCCCAGTTGCTTGGCGATCAGGGCCTCGTCTCCGTCTCGTAAGGGAGTGGCATTCGCGGCCACGCGCCGAAGAAGATCCGCCGTCACGTGGTCATTCACCGTCACTTTCCTCCGCTCTCATCGCGTGCCTGCAACATTCGCCGCCCGCTGTTTCTCTGGTCATTGTTTCTCGGGTTATTGCTCTCTCGCCCCGGCGCCTCGCCGCTCTCACATGGTTCCTTTCCAGCTCACTCACCTCCATCCGCTTGGGCTCACTCGCCTCCATCCGCCGCGGAGCCATCGCTTGACTGCGTTGCAACAGTTTCCGACGGCGTAGATCCAGCCTCAGACTCAGTCGGTTCGACGGGTTCGATAAGCGGCGTGTTATTTGGATTGTCGACGTCGTCGCCGGAAACCTCACCCGCCATCGTCACCGAATCCCACAGCGTAACAAACCAGGGCGTCGCCGCCCGACGCTGCCGGTTGGCGGTCTCGACTCGCTCGTCGAGCCTCTCCCGTGCGGTCCCTTCGTTAGGATCGGTAACCACGTAGAGTGTTTGCCCTGGCATCACGTACCCCAGCCGCTCCCGCGCCTGTGCCCTCACATAGTCGTCATCCTGCCACAGCTGCAACTCGCGCTCGAGGTCTTCATTATGCTGCCGCACGGACTCCAGTTCGGCCTTCGCATCGCGCAGCTCAGCCTGACGCTCAAGATAGTTCGAGAGTGTTGGAGTCACGATGATCACCGCGAGTACCGCAAAGAACAGGACAACCGCTAACCGCAGGGAGATGCGGCGAGAGCCCCTCGCCCCGGAGACAACCACCGAACGCTTCATTCGAAAACGCTGCCGCGTATTCTCCGTGTTCTTCGGCCTTCCACCGGTTGCCCTCCGGGACGGCGTATCGCCACGGGACTGTTGCCCGTCACGCGCTTTGGAGTTACTTGCGGCATTTTGCGGCGACGACGGACGCCTTCCCCCCGCCCGTTCTGCACGCTGCTCGGGCCGCGTACCGCCACGAGCCCCCGCACCGCGGGGGCCTCGGCGTGAAGGGGAAGGGCGGCGCGTACTCATACGAACCATTCTATGTGGCGCCCGCGCCACGGCGGCATGACGAACACCCCGGTGTGCCTTCGCTCTCGGCCTCCTTCAATTCCTCGCCACTGCTACGCATGCCAATGGGTGCGAGTGGGAACGACCCGTGCCAGCCCAGTGCATATGAAGCAGTCGCTGCACATAGAACAGCCGCAACTCCGCTGCACATAGAACAGCAGCTGCACATAGAACGACTGGGTGACCCGGAGGCGGGCAACTGGAGAACACCGTGTATCAGATGCGTGGCCGCGGTGAGAAACCCTGATTACCTCTCTGCACAACCTGCACCTGCCACCACCATTGCCGGTATCGAGCGTATGAATCGGCTTCGTTTTCGGCGCGGGAGAGGCTGGCCGGTGGCACACAGTTCGCGGCGACACACGGCCCATAGCGGCGACGAGCGGGACGGAAAGCCCAGAACTCACACACCGCCGGAGGCGTGGCACGAGTTCACACTTTTGGCCTGCAGCGGCAACGACTTGGACTGCCCGAACCGGAGTGACGGCGTACTACGCGATGCAGAAGACCCGCGCCGCGTGGCGGACCGCGCGGCACCCCATTCACCCGCCCGACTTTTAACTGATTATTACAAAGCGCTTGACAAGCCCCCACTAACACCCAGTAGGCTGTGAGAGGGACCACCGGCTCGTAGGACCTACATCCCTTCGTCGCGCGGAGTCCACTCGACGACGAGTACCGCCTACCAGAAAGATGAGTTCATGACTATCACCGCCTCCGACCTGCAGGAGCTGAAGGACCAGTTCGGCGAGCGTTTCATCACCGACCAGCGCACATTCGCCCCATATATGCGCGACATGTCGTGGATGCTTCCGGAAGGAGAACCGGTCGGCGCGGTTTTCGCCGAAAGCACCGAGGACGTGTCGAAGGCACTGGCGTGGGCCAATAAGCATGTTGTTCCCGTATCGGTACGCACCGGCGGTTCCGGCCTGGCGGGCGGTTCCGTCTCCTACGACGGCGGACTCATCCTCTCGTTGCACAAGATGAACCGTATCCTTGAGATCGACCCGGAAAACGGCGTCGCCGTGATTGAACCGGGCATTATCAACGCCGAGTTCAACAAAGAGCTGGCCAAGGAAGGCTTCTTTTTCGCGCCCGACCCGGCCAGCGCCTCCATTGCCTCGGTGGGCGGAAATATCGCCACCAATGCTGGCGGTTTGCGCGCGGTATGCCACGGCGTCACCATCAACTGGGTGCGCGCTCTTGAGGTGGTACTCGCGGATGGGCGTGTGATCGAGGTCGGATCGAAGACCATCAAGAACGTTTCCTCCCTCAATCTGAAGGAGCTGTTCATCGGATCGGAGGGTACGCTCGGCGTTATCACGCAGGCAGTTGTGCGCATCGAGCACATTCCCGAGTACGAGCCCTACACGTTCTTCGCCTGCTTCGACAGCATCGAGGATGCCGGCTACGCAACAATTGCTATCCGTGCGGCAGAGAACAAGCCCGTATCGCTCGAGCTTATCGACGCTCTGGGCGTGCGGCTTGTCAATGAGCGGAACCCCGATCTGCAGATTCCGCAGCCGGGCGCAGGCCTACTCCTCGGCCAAGCCGAGGGTCAGAGCGCCAAGGAAGACGTGGAGGAGTTCGCCAACACCTGCCGCGAATACGGCGCCACCGCGGTGATGTTCGAGGAGGGCAACCGCCTCTTCCAGGTGCGGCGCGATGCCTATCCGGCACTCTCCGCTGCGGGGATGGAAGTCATTGGTGATGTCTCCGTTCCGATCGCGTCACTGGCCGAGGCCATCCACAACATTATGGCCATTTCGGAGAAGCGCCAGCGCCGCGTCTCTATTCTGGCGCATGCCGGTGATGGCAATATTCACCCGATCGTCGAGTGCGGCGAGGGCATTGAGGAGAGCCGGGCAGCGGAAGAACTGCTCGACGAGGTCTGCGAGATGGCCGTTGGCATGGGCGGCGTCGTCTCCGGTGAGCACGGTATCGGCTATCTCAAGCATCACGCCGTAACGCAGCTGCTCTCGCCGGACACTCGCGATGTCCAGCTGGCCATTAAGAAGGCGCTAGACCCGAACGGGATTCTCACGCCCGGCCGTAAGCTCTAGTCACTCGGTCCAACGACGCCGACCGCCCGACTGCACATGCCCGGGCCGGTCGGCGTCGTTCTTTATTTAACAACCATCATCTGGTAGGCTGAGGCTAAGCGGATTCCACGACGACGGATCGCCGCTCGCACAACCTACGCCGGTGGGGCACTACCCTACCATCCATGCAATGAGCAGTACAACTACCCATTGCGCCAACCAATCCCATAACTTCATATAACACTCCAAAGAAGGAGGGAATGATCATGCATACCACAAAGCGATGGCGTGCACGGCAGGTCGCACTGTTCTCGGCTCTTTGCCTTGCTGCAACTGCTGCCGCATCAGCCACTGCGTCCCCTGTGGGAAATCCCCCTGCTGCTACGCCTGTGAGCGCTCAGATGGCAAATACCGACGAAGAGTTTGACGGCGTCGAGGCCCAGGTTGCTGCCTCTATGGAAGGCAACGGCATTACCGAGGCCGAAGCCCGCCACTTGGTCGAACTCCAAGACGCACAGGTCTTCTTCGCGGAAGAAGTGGGCGGCCAGTACTCCGACACGGTCGGTGGGTTTTCGCTGGACGTTCACACCGGCACGCTACACGTCCGAATCACCCCGGACTTCGCCAACAAAGCGGAAGTCGATGCAATCGCAGCCAAACACGGTATTGATATCACCTATGATGAGACACCCTGGAGCATTGCTGAACTCGACGCTGTTGCCGCTTCCATAAACTCCGAGTTCGGCACCGAAGGGGTGGCTGCCACGCCGGACTACGAAACATCAACACTACTTGTTACCGCGCCAGACCAGTCCACCGCCGACCGGGTGGAGAGCCGCATAGCCTCCCTATCCGAAACGCAGGCAGCCAGCGCATCGGGCGGTAACCAGACGCAGACAAATTCGGGGGCTTCCAACGGCGCCTCAATTCCCGTATCCACAACAATCGAAGACCTGGCGGACATGCCGGAAGATAAGTGCACCGATCGCTTTCACTGTGGCGGCCCCTTACGGTCGGGAATTTCCATGACAGTCCCGGACGGTGTGTGTAGCATCGGCTTCACGGCGACTGCTGCAGACGGCAGCCGTTGGGCATTCACTGCGGGGGACGCAACAGTATGACAGCACATGGCGAACAACGTATCGGCCCGATCCGCCAATCATTCGACTACAGACATCAGTCTGGTTATCCCGGACTCGACCTCGCCCGGGCGCGAATCGCAAACAGTTACTGGCTCAGTTGGCCCCGCCGCGGTGTCATTTTCCACCCGGGCAGTCCGGATAATCTTGGCAGAGTTACGGGCTTCATCAGCATCAATGCGTCCTATATCAAGGGCCACTCAGTTTGCCTCGGTGGAATAAACGTCAGCTCTTCTCCTTGTGGAACTATCAGCGGTTTCAGGAACGGGCTCGTCGCCGTTAAAGGATACGACGCTTGCGGAGGAGACTCAGGTGGCCCGTGGACAAGAAACGTGTCCGGGGTGAGGCTACTGTATGGGGTCCATTCCGGTTCAGATAGCGGCTGTCATCGTAATAACGCAAGTAAATATTCCTACTTTACACCCATGCCACTGATCCGCACATACTGGAACAGAACGCTCGGGCAGCAGATGACCATCGATCTTGGCTAACAAAGAAAGGAGAAACAAGATGTTCAAGCGCCTAGCCGCAGCAATCGCGGCCATCGGCCTTGCGCTGCTATCCGCCTGCGGATCCCAATCAACCAGCAACGATACGTCTCCGTCGCCCGCAGTGCCATCGGACCCTGTAACGTTCAAGTACCAGGAGGAAGTACGAGA
Organism: Actinobaculum sp. 352; assembly: GCF_003957265.1. NCBI lineage: Bacteria > Bacillati > Actinomycetota > Actinomycetes > Actinomycetales > Actinomycetaceae > Actinobaculum > Actinobaculum sp. 352. The sequence continues at coordinate 284,518 of NZ_RQSN01000002.1, forward strand.
TCTGCCCGTGGGCACCACCGTCGTATTCGAGTCCGGATTCCTCGAAGCATTTGATGAAGACGTGGCAACCATATGTACATTGGTCGGCGACTCTGACCCACCAACGTGTTCAAAACGTCCTTTTGTCCTGCTGAACGTCCCCTTCAACGACATAACTTGGGAGGAGGAATGGACCGAACAACGTCCCGACTACCGCTACGCATATGTCGACCTAACCGGCACCCTCGTCTACCCCGGAGTCATTGAAGTCAGCGAGATTTCCCCGGCAGCATCCTAGTCAGTACATGGCGGGGGACCTGACGGTCCCCCACCATCGGCACCGGAAGGAACCGTATGTTCAAGCGCCTAGCCGCAGCCATCGCATCCATTGGCCTAATATTGCTATCCGCCTGCGGAACCCAATCAACCGGCAACAGCACCTCGCCGTCGGAGATTCATCCGATAGGTCCGGCGATCATCGAATACTACGAGGATGCGGCCGACCTCCGCGTTGGTACCGTGGTCACAATGACCGTGCTTCTCGAGAGTTTCGATGAAGACATTGCGACACTGTGCCTGGATGTGGGCGAGTCTCATCCTCCCGTCTGCACTGGGAGCCGCTTCATCGCGCTCAATATCCCCTTCGACGAGATCAGCTGGGATACCGAGCTGACGCAGCAACGCCCCCGCTACCGCTCCACATTTGTCACCGTCACCGGCACGCTCGTCTACCCGGGAGTCATAGAAGTCAGCGAGATCGAACCGCTGTCCTGACCCAAGCGCATGCAGGTGGGGGCGAAACCTTCCGGTTCCGCCCCCATCGTTATCACAGGCTCTACCTGCGCAGGTGCTCAGCGAGGCATACTCTGCTAGCAGAGCGTCCTCTCACCGCCGCCTCAGCGCTTGAAGCGCGGGAAGGACGAACGGCCTGCAAACACTGCATCGTCGTCCAGCTCATCCTCAATGCGCAGCAGCTGGTTGTACTTGTTGACGCGCTCGCCACGCGCCGGTGCACCGGTCTTGATCTGGCCGGAGTTGGTGGCAACCGCGAGATCGGCGATCGTCGTATCCTCCGTCTCACCGGAACGATGCGAGGTCATCGAACGGTACCCGTTACGATGCGCCAGCTCCACGGCCTCCAAGGTCTCGGTCACAGTACCAATCTGGTTCACCTTGACCAGAAGCGCATTGGCAGCACCGAGATCAATACCCTTCTGCAGACGGGCCGGGTTGGTGACGAAAAGATCGTCGCCCACCAGCTGCACCTTGTCACCGATCTCGGCGGTCAGGCGCACCCAGGCATCCCACTCTTCTTCGGAAAGCGGATCCTCGATGGAAACAAGCGGGTAATCGGCGATGAGCTTCTCGTAGTACGAGATCATGAAGTCGGTGTCCTTCGGGCCACCTTCGAACTGGTAAGCGCCATCCTTGAAGAACTCCGAGGAGGCAACATCAAGCGCGAGAGCCACATCCTGGCCCGGCTTGAACCCGGCCTTCTCGATAGCCTCGCAGATCAGGTCAAGGGCGGCCGCATTCGACTCCAGATTCGGCGCGAAACCGCCTTCGTCGCCAAGACCGGTGGAGAGCCCGCGCTGCTTGAGCACGGACTTGAGCGAGTGGTACACCTCAGCACCCCAGCGCAGCGACTCCTTGAAGGTGGGTGCGCCGAAGGGGGCGATCATGAACTCCTGGATATCAACGTTGGAATCCGCATGAGATCCGCCGTTGAGGATGTTCATCATCGGGACGGGCAGCACGTGCGCGTTCGGTCCCCCCAGGTAACGGTACAGCGGCAGGCCGGCCGATTCGGCGGCAGCCTTCGCCACGGCGAGCGACACGCCAAGAATGGCATTGGCGCCAATCTTGCCCTTGTTATCCGTGCCATCAAGATCGATAAGAGTTTGGTCAACGAAGCGCTGATCATCGGCTTCCATTCCGACGATCTCCGGCTCGATGACTTCGGATACGGCGCCGACGGCGTCCTGGACGCCCTTGCCGAGGTAGCGGCCGCTGTCGCCATCGCGACGCTCCACCGCCTCGAAAGCTCCGGTGGATGCGCCGGACGGCACGCCCGCGCGGGCGAATGTGCCGTCGTCTAGCAGAACCTCGACCTCGACGGTCGGGTTACCGCGCGAATCCAGAATCTCGCGAGAAGCAACAGCCTCAATGCTGGCCACAGGTACTCCTTTTGTTCAACTTCACGGCCGCCTGACGGCCACATCTTGACGGGAAGAAATCCCGCTAAGTGCTATTGTCTCGCAGAAGTACCCGCCGCGTCAGCCTCACGTCTGCGGACGTTGCTCATTTCACTGCCCGCTGATTGCGCCAGTAGGACCTCCCGGGACCAAAGGCTAGGTGGGCGACGTCGCCCGGCGCGTCCAACCACGTCCGCCTACGCCCACCGTGTCCACTATCACCGTGCACCTCGTATCTACCGCGCGGCACCAATGGTGGCAAGAAAAACAGAGGTAATAACCTGCTCAACCCATTCGAGCAGTGCATCGCCCTCCAACTGGCGTTGCTCCCCCATGCGGCGGCCCACGCCCGGCGCCGGGATAAGCAGCACACGAATCGCCGGTTTCAGGAAGGATCCCGGGTACAACCGTTTCAGGCGGGCCTGCCGCGAATCCGGAAGCGCCACCGGCGCAAAGCGGATATTGCGCCCCATCTGCGTCACTTCACCGATCTCGGCACGCCGGCACAGCTCACGCAGGCGAGCCACGCGGAAGAGCCGCTCCGCCTCCTGCGGAATCGGCCCATACCGGTCAATAAGTTCCGCCCGGACCGCCTCACGCTGCTCCTCATTCTGGCTGGCTGCCAGCTTCGTGTAGATCTCCAGCCGCAGCCGCTCAGACGGCACATACGTCTCCGGCAGGAACGCTTCGAAGGGCAGCTCAATACGGACGTCGGCGGGCTCGTCGTCGCCGCTATCGACTCCCTGGCCGCGCAACTTGGCAACCGCCTCGGACACCATACGCACGTACAGGTCGAAACCGACACCGGCAATATGGCCGGATTGCTCGCCGCCCAGCATATTGCCCGCGCCGCGAATCTCCAGATCCTTCATTGCCACTTGAATGCCGGAGCCGAGTTCCGTGTTGGCGGCGAGCGTGCGCAGGCGTTCCAGCGCCGTCTGCGTCATAGTCTTTTCCGGACGGTAGAAGAAGTAGGCGTAGGCACGCTCCCGGCCTCGCCCCACCCGGCCGCGCAACTGGTGCAGCTGCGAGAGCCCGAACCTGTCCGCGTCCTCCACGATCAGGGTGTTGGCGTTCGAGATATCCAGGCCGGTCTCCACGATGGTGGTACACACCAGCACATCGATCTCTTTATCCCAAAAGCTCTGGATAACCTCTTCCAGCTGTGCCTCGTTCATTTTGCCGTGCGCAAGGGCCACCCGCGCCTCGGGAATCAGCTCCTGCAAATGCGCGGCGATACGCACCATATCGCCCACCCGGTTGTGTACATAAAACACCTGGCCGTCGCGCAACAGCTCCCGGCGAATCGCCGCCACAATCTGCTTCTCCTCATGCACGCCCACATAGGTGAGCACCGGGTGGCGTTCCTCTGGAGGTGTGGCGAGTGTGGACATCTCCCGCACCCCGGTAACCGCCATCTCCAAAGTACGCGGAATCGGTGTGGCTGACATGGAGAGCACATCCACAGTTGGATACAGCTGTTTCAAAGTTTCCTTGTGTTCGACGCCGAAGCGCTGCTCCTCGTCGATCACCACCAGTCCGAGATCCTTGAAACGCACGTTACCGGTAAGCAAGCGGTGCGTGCCGATAACGACGTCCACCGTGCCTGCGGCCAGCCCGGCGATAGTCCCATCCGCTTCCCTATCAGACTGGAAACGCGACAGCATTGCCAGGCGGACCGGGAAACCAGAATAGCGCTCGGAGAAGGTCTCGAAATGCTGCTGCACCAGTAGCGTAGTGGGAACGAGGACGGCTACCTGTTTTCCGTCCTGCACGGCTTTGAAGGCGGCGCGTACGGCGATTTCGGTTTTGCCGTAGCCGACGTCGCCGGAAATAAGCCGGTCCATTGGTACCGGCTTCTCCATATCCGCCTTCACCTCGTCGATCGTATGCAACTGATCGGGGGTTTCCACGTAGGCGAAGGCGTCCTCCAGTTCCCGCTGCCACGGCGTGTCGGGTGAGAAGGCGAAACCCTTGGTGGCCTGGCGTTGCGCGTACAAACGCACCAGTTCCGAGGCGATCTGCTTCGTGGCTGCACGTGCCTTGGCCTTTGTTTTCGCCCAGTCCGAGCCGCCCATCTTGTTCAGCGGTGGCGCCTCACCGCCGGAGTAGCGGGAGAGCTGGTCCAGTGCGTCTGTGGGCACCCACAATTGATCTGCCGGCCCCCCGCGCCTGCTCGGCGCATATTCGACGACGACGTATTCGCGCTGGTTATCGCGACTCGAGCCAACGGCTCTCTTGTCCATGCGAATGAATCGGCCGACGCCGTGCCGTTCGTGGACGACGAAGTCGCCGGGTTTCAGAGACAGCGGGTCCACCGTCGCCTTACGGCGGGAAGGCATCTTCCGCATGTCCTTCGTTGATGAGCCGCCTCGCCCGGATATATCGGCGGCCGTGAACACGCCGAGGCGTTGCCCCTCCATGATGAATCCGGAGGAGATGGGTGCCATCGTCACGTAGCACACGGACGGTTCCAGTACTGCCGGCAAGTCGTCCACGTACCGGGCCGGGATCTCCTGGTCGCCGAGCTGCGCAGCCAACCGCCTGCCTGGCCCGGCGCCTTCCACCACCAGTGCCAGGCGCCACCGCTGCCGCGACCGCTCGCCTATGGCGGCAATTGCGTCGTCGACTTTACCGAGAAAACGGCGCGGCTCCCGCGCATCAACCGTGCTGGCGCCCGTAGTGATCCGCTCGTCGCGTGCGAAGCCGCCCAGCGTCCACCAACCGCGCCCGCTGTCTAACACTCGGTCGCGCGTGTCAGCGAGTTCCGCGAACGACGCCGTATCAACGCTGACGGGCACCTTGCCACCGGCGGCCGCCGAACTCCACGCCGCGGTAAGAAACTCCTCGGTAGTGGCGATCAGAGACTCTGCGCGCTGCTGGACGCGCTCCGGTTCCACAATGAGCAGACGCGCCGAATCAGGCAGAGTATCGACCACGGGAACCATGCGTTCCACCAGCACCGGTGCAAGCGACTCCATACCCTCCGGAGCGATTCCCTGCGAGATCTTCTCCAGCATGTCGACGGCGCCGGGCAGCTCTGCCATGAGATCGCGAGCGCGCTGCCGCACGCCGTCGGTCAAAAGAATCTCTCGGCACGGGGTGGCGTACACCTCGCTGGCCGGCGCGAGTGAGCGCTGATCCGCGACTGCGAAGCTACGAATCTCGTCCACTTCGTCGCCGAATAGTTCGATTCGCAGCGGGCGTGCCTCGGTGGGCGGAAAGACATCGATGATGCCGCCGCGCACCGCGAATTGACCGCGCCGCTCCACCATATCCACGCGGGAATATGCCGCTCCGACCAGCGCTTCTTCCAGTTCGGTGAGGTCAACCCGGTCCCCGAGGCGGACGCGCACAGGCACCATCTCACCCAAGCCGGCCGTAATCGGCTGCAGCAAGGCTCGTACCGGCATAACCAGCACCTTCAGCGGAGCAAACTCCTCCGGGTGGGCGAGCCGCCGCTGCACCAGCAACCGCCGGGCAACGGTATCCGAACGCGGTGAGAGCCGTTCATGTGGCAGTGTTTCCCAGGAGGGGAATACCTCCACCGCGCTCTCTGGTAGGTATGCACGCAACGCACCGGCAAGTTCCTCTGCCTCCCGCCCAGTGGCGGTAACGGCGACCTGCAATAGTACCGACCGATCTGCGGCGTCGTCGGCACGGTCGGTTGGCGACGAGACGAGTTCCCCACCGACGTCGCCGCGTGCACCATCGGAAGCGCCTTCAGCACCGGCGAGCAGTGCGACAACCGGTGTGACCAGTCCGCGGGGCATGGCGATGTCCCGGCGTTGCTCGGCATTCCCGCCAAGTCCAAACTGCGCCTCAAGCTCCGCGAGCACCGGGTCGGCGGAAACAAGAGGAAGAATCGGACGTAAATCCATATGGCATCTCCAACTCATGTCACGGTGTCATCGCCTGCGTGGCGAAAAGGTAGCGCTGGCAGCGAAGTACAGTCGCCTAATGCGCGGTATGGAGGCGCATCTGTGCCGCTTCAAAGCCCCGGGTCAGAACGTCTTCCACGGCGTCGGCGGCTTTGTCCACCAGGGTCGGGAGTTCACGCCGCTCCGCCGCGGCAAACGGCCGCAACACGAAGTCCGCCGGGTCCTGCCTGCCGGGTGGACGGCCTACGCCGAAACGCAGCCGCAGGTAGTCGCGCGTACCCAAGGCCTGGCTGATGGACTTCAGTCCGTTATGCCCGCCTTCCCCACCACCACGTTTCAGACGAAGGGTGCCGAAAGGCAGGTCGAGATCGTCGTGAATGACGAGAAGTCCCTCCGCGCCGGCGTTGAAGTACGCGAGCAACGCCTTGACCGGCCCTCCAGAAACATTCATGAAACAGTCACAGGTGGCGAGTATGACCTGTTCGCCGCTTTCGCCCGGAACGGTCCCGATTCGCGTAGAAAGGGTATGCGTATGTGTAGCACGATGCGCGCGAAGCGCGCCTCCAGCGCGAGACGCAAGAGAAGCAATGACCATATGCCCGGCATTGTGCCGAGTCTGTGCGTATCTTTCCCCGGGATTGCCTAGACCGACGACGGCGAACATTATTCCTTCCGGTCCTCCCTGTGATGGGCTGTTGTAAAACGCGGTGAGCCAGGCACCTGCCAAGTGGCGCGAAATCGCGCCGACATTATGCCATGTAGTGGGCAGGCGGCTGCTCGTACCGTCGCGGACACGAACAGCCGCCTTCCGTTGAAAACTCTATCGTCTCAGGGCCGATAGCAATCCTTCGGCAGGATTACTCAGCCGCTTCGGCGGCAGCGGCGGAAGCAGCCTCTGCGGCGGCTTCGTCAGCGGCCTCCAGGGCGCGATCAACCTCGGGCTGGGAAATCACGACGACAATTGTCTCCGGGTCGAGATCGCATTCCACGTCCTCCGGGAAGGCAATATCAGCAACGGTGACGTGATTGCCGTCTTCGAGGCCGTCAACGCTGATGACGATATTCTCCGGGATCGCAACGGCCGGTGCCTTGACCAGCAGCTGCATGACTTCGACCTGATGGATCGTACCGGATGCGGACTCGCCGGTCACTTCGACCGGAATCTCCACTTCCACCTTCTCCGAACGGCTGACGCGCAGCAAGTCCAGATGCTCGATGGCGCGGGAGAGCGGGTTCCGCTGGATATCCTTAACAAGGGCAAGAAGCTCCTCACCCTCCAGATCGACGGTAAGAACAGCATTTGCCTGGCCCTTCGTGGCGAGGAAAACGTCATGCTCATCAAAAGAGAGGTGAACTGGTTCAGCGCCATGCCCGTATACCACTGCCGGAATGCGCCCCGCGCGGCGCAACTGCCGCGCCGCGCCCTTTCCGAAGTTGGTGCGCGCAAGTGCAGAGAGCTTGTTGGAATCTGCCATGATGGTCTACTCCTTGTTAGTGTTCTCCACCGGCCCGACCGGACCGATGTGGCCTCTTCCACGACAGGCGACACCACAAGGGCATAACCACCGCGTCGATAACGGAGTGGCTGACGTAATGGCCCAGCGCCAACCGGCTAGTCCGTACCGTCAGCTCTCCCTCGCCGAGGCAACTGTGCCAGTTTAACGCGACAATGCCACGAATCCAAGCCAACGAATTCGCCGGACTTACGGGTTGATGCGTTCGCAGAGAGTGAGGAATTCTGGTGGTACTCCTTGTTTTGCGTGGAGGATCTTGATTCCGACGAGGCGGCCTTTGACGTCGAGGTCAAGTGCGATCTCGACAGGGTTGATTCCCTCGGGGTGCCGCAACCCGGTGACGGATTGCACGATCGTGAAGTCGCCTGTGAACTCGTCAACCAGGGCAATATAGGCGACGTCGGCCTTGTCATCGTATGTCATTCGCATGGTTCTTCCTTTTCGTTGTAGTTCTGTTGGGGTTCGTTGTCGTTCGGTTGGGGGCATGTGGTTGTAGGCGAGTGAACAAGCCTGCAAAACTCTGGGGGCACGGATCAGAGGCAGATCAGGGGCCTGGACCAGACATCGGCCCGTATAGGACCACGGCGCAACCGGTCAGGGGCCCGCACCCTGCCCGGTTGCGTGCCTAGGCGAGGCGTTCGCATTGAGAGATGAACTCCGGCGGCAGGCCGTCCTTCGCGAAAAGCACTTCGATTCCGACAAGCCGACCCTTGACGTCGAAGTCCAGATTGATCTCCCACTCATTAATCCCGTCGGGGTGGTGAATCGCCGTCACCATGTCGTGGCTTCTCATGTTGTCGATCAGCCCGATATAGGCCGCGTCAACATCTGCAGCGTAGGTCATATACATGATTCCTCCTTCCGTGGTGGTTAATCCCTGCCTGTTCGCCAAGAAGCTCGCGTTGGGTCATCAACTCGGCTGTTCTCTGCCAGAAGTGCGCGGCTAAGGCGCTTCTCTCGGCAAGGTTTCAGGCGAGCTGTTGACATTGAGCTACGAACTCAGCTGGAAGGCCCTCCTTGGCAAAGAGGATCTCAACCCCGACAAGGCAGCCTTTCACATCGAAATGCAGGTTGATCTCCCACTCATTGATCCCATCAGGATGATGAATCTCGTTGCGCGAGGCGTAGATTCTCGAGATGTCAACGAGTTCAATGTCTGCCGCATCGGCCACACTGTCGTATGTCATGTGCATGATCTAGTTGTTTCCTTTCGTTATCGTGATGATGTTGCCGGTTCTGTTGTCGATGACGACTCGGATCTTGTTCTGCCCTTTCCCGGAGGTAAAGACCGATGTATTTCCATTGCCTTTCGTTCTTTTCCCGTTGTTGATGACATTCTTCACCATCTGCCGGGAGAGTCCGTGTTTCGCCATTTTCTGCGTTGAGTGGAATGTGAATCGGATCGCGAGCCGCCCGAGCCACATCAGCACTGCGCCGACAGCTGGTGGGATCACTGGCGTGATGGGTGGCAGAGTGAATGCTTCGTCCGGAGCGGTGCGGCCACTTGTAAGGTGACTGGTCAATACCACCGGCGGGATAGGTGGTTGACGGTTTTCTGAGGCTGATGCCGTGACAACGCCGGCAGTGCCAAGCGCAACGCTGAGCGCCGTTGTAGCAGCGATAGTACGGAACAACATAGTTTCGTCCTTGGGTCGTAGGTACATGACAGGGATCCGCGACCTTGCCGGGCTGCGGATCGGTGTACAACCGGGCCCGATGTACGTTACCAACGTATATAGAGTGTATGGTTACTAAGTAAAGCCCGTCACAACCCGACCCCTACCTTTCACTCACAGCGGACATGACGGGTGCACTACGTCAAGCCGGAGTCGTACCGCGCTATAACCGGCGGGACGGCCCGAGTAGTGCGCGTCAGCACCCAGCAACAGTAGTTCCGGCTACCACTCGCACTTGGAACTACGCCTTCGTCTGAAGAATGCTGACCTTAACGCACCGCCAACCACACGGTCATGACAAGACCACCTATAGCCACCATCCAGCGCATGACGTTTTCCGGGATGTAGCGCTGGATGATTGGGGCAACATAACCTCCCGCAAAAGCGCCTACACCAACGGCAATGGCCGCAGGCCAATCCACCTGCCCACGCGCGATGAAGATCAGTGCGGCCGCCATATTCGACACCAAGAGCATGGGCGTTTTCATCAGCACCGCATCGTGGGCGGACATCGGCGTTGCCAGAACACATAGAGCAAAAAACAGTACTCCCGCCCCGGCACCGAAATATCCGCCGTAGATCGTAATGAGGAGCAGAATCGCGAGGAATGCCCATAGCGCCAGGCGACGCTTCGTCACCGCACCGTTGATCCGTGGACTCAGCATCACCAACACCGTACCGGTCAACACAAGCCATGGCACAACCGCTTCGAATACGGCCGGGTCGGCCACGATGAGGAGCCATCCCCCAACAGCGCCTCCAACGAGGGATACCAGCAACTGCGGCCATAGCGGGTACACCTTTACTTGCAGCATTCGCCGCCATGCCTTCGCCACGGAGCCGGCTCCTGCGCCAAGCAATGCCACCGTGTTCGAGGTATTCGCCAGTACCGGCGGGATACCCAGCGCAACCATGACGGGATAACTCACCAGAGACGCCAGCCCGACGAGGTAGCCGACTATTCCTGCACCCACTCCGGCCAGCACAAGGATTGTGTAATACATCCCTTCAAGAGTATCGCGATGACACCTGAACGTAGAGCGCAGCCACGTGCCCGCATCGTCAGTAGGCGCCGTCAAACAGACTCGTGACCGAACCGTCCTCGAATACCTCGTCGATGGCACGTGCCAGGATCGGAGCAATCGGCAGTACGGTCAGTTGCGGGAACCGCTTATCCGGCGGGATGGGCAAAGTGTCAGTAATGACAAGCTCACGCAGGCCCGATTCCTGCAGCCGGGCAACCGCCGGATCGGAGAGCACGCCGTGCGTGGCGGCGACGATGACGTCCTTCGCCCCTGCTTCCAACACCACACGTACCGCGCCACATATCGTCCCGGCCGTGTCAATAAGATCATCTACGATCACTGCGGTCCGCCCGATCACGTCACCCACAACACGGTTCGCCGTCGCCCGATTCGGGTTGTTGATATCGCGAGTCTTGTGGACGAAGGCAAGGGGTACGCCTCCCAGCCGGTTGCCCCACTGTTCCGCCACCTTGATACGCCCGGCGTCCGGGGACACCACCACCGCATTCTCAGTGTCGATACGTGTGCGCACATATTCCACCAGTGTGGGCATCGCCCACAAATGATCCACCGGACCGTCGAAGAAACCCTGCGACTGGGCGGCATGGAGATCGACGCTCATAATGCGATCGGCTCCGGCTGTTTTCAAGAGGTCGGCAACAAGACGCGCAGAAACGGGCTCGCGGCCACGGTGCTTCTTATCCTGGCGCGCATAGGGATAGGACGGCGCAACCGCAGTAATGCGCTTCGCAGACGCACGCTTGGCGGCGTCGACCATGATCAGTTGCTCCATCAGCCACTTATTAATCGGATCGGGATGTGACTGCAGGATGAAAACATCCGCACCACGTACCGATTCTTCGAAGCGGACGTAAATCTCTGAGTTGGCGAAGTCATAAATCGTGGTGGGAAGCAGGTCAATCCCCAGCTCCTCGGCCACGTCCTTGGCCAGTGCCGGATGGGCTCTGCCGCTCACCAGCACGAGGCGCTTATCGTTGCTGACCTGCATTCCCGTCATGATGGATCCCCTGTATCACTCAGTTGGCCGGTAGTCGTTTCGGGTCAGTATCATCAGCAGATTCTGTTTCTGCTGACACGGCGGTGTAGGGCGAGAGCCGAGCGCCTGCCGGTATGGATGCGTCGTGGACCACGACGTGCCGGGCGACGGCGTTTTCGCCCACAAGTGCGTTCTCGAATTCACCTGGTCCAACGATTGCGCCGGTCGCCACGGTCGTCTCTCCACGGAGCAGGGTCCCCGGTTCTACCCGACAATCCGGTTCCAGGCGCACACCCGCATCGATCGACGTCGTCGCCGGATCAATAATCGACACCCCGGATCGCATCCATTTTTCTAGAAGGCGCCGATTCATCTGCGCGCGCAGGGTGGCCAGTTGTGCCAGATCATTACAGCCTTCCACCAGCCAGGAGTCATCGAGAACCAGATCTCCGACGCCGGCGTCGGCACCGTAGGCTGCAGATACCACGTCGGTGAGGTACATTTCACCCTGCGCGTTGGCGGTACCGAGATTGCCGAGAGCATCGCGTAAAAACGCCGCATCAAAGGCATAGGTGGATGTGTTGATTTCTCGGATGGCGCGCTGCTCTTCCGTGGCATCGCGGTGTTCAACCACGCCACACACTTGACCGGCGGCGTCGCGCAGGATCCGACCGTATCCGGTGGCATCGGGAACCAGCGTGGTCAGAATCGTCACGGCGTTCGCCGCGTGGTTCTCCACGAGTTCCGAGAGCGTTGCAGTATCAAGTAGTGGCGTATCACCGGCCATCACGACGACTGCGCCGTCAAGACTTTCTGGCAACGCCTGCAGACCGCACCACACCGCGCGGCCTGTGCCCTTGATCTCGTCTTGCCATGCAATTGCCGCGGCGGCGTCGCACTGCTGGGCGTGCGCCGCGACGATCTCACCCTCGTGGCGCACCACGACAACAAGATGCTCAGGTTCCAGGCCACGCGCCGCCGCAATGGCATGGCCGAGCAATGACCGCCCGCACATGGTATGCAAGACTTTCGGAGTGGCGGACTTCATACGGGTACCCTGCCCCGCTGCGAGGATGATAACCGCGGCCGGATGCGACACGCTCACGGCAACCCCCTATCTGGGTGACTGGGACGGGCCCCTCGGCACTCATGTGCCGAGCCGCGCGGCACTTTGCAGATGCCACGCCAGCTCCGCCTCCAGGACTCGAACCTGGACTAAAGGTTCCAAAGACCTCTGTGCTGCCATTACACCAAGGCGGAATTCAGACCATGATGATTCTAGCGGGGGATTCGCCTCCTGTCATAATGGAAGCCATGAGTGATTCTCTACCGGCTCCGCACCTGCCAACTCCTAAGCGCGTGCGCATGACGCGCGCCGAGCGGCGCGAACAGTTGATTCGCGTGGCAAGGGAACTCTTTGGAGCACGCGGATACGACGCTGTATCCATCGAGGAAATCGCCTCCGCCGCCGAGGTGTCAAAACCCGTGATTTATGAGCATTTTGGCGGAAAGGAAGGCCTCTACCAGGTCATTGTGGACCGCGAATTGACCACTCTCACCGACATGCTCGCGGCACAAATGCGCCCCGAATTACCCCCGCGGGCGATGCTGGAGGGCATCGTGCTCTCCCTTCTCGACTACATTGAGGACAGCGCCGACGGTTTCCGCCTGCTGTCGCATCAGTCCCCTTCCGCCGTTACATCCGGCACATTCTCCACGGTGATTGCCGACGTCGCAGAGCAAGTGGCGGACTTGCTGGCTCCTTTGTTGGAGAGGCAGGGGCTTGATCCGAAAACCGCCCCGATTTACGGTCAGCTGCTGGCGGGGGCAATCGGGCGGATCGGGCAATGGTGGGCCGATGATCGGTTGCTTTCCAAGGAGGAGACGGCCGCTCATGTGACGAATCTCGTCTGGTTCGGGCTACGGGCAATGGAACGCAATCCACATCTGGTGACCTTAGGGCGCGATGGCGGAGCGCCCGCAAGCGAGGGTTAGCAGTCCACCCCGACTGCCTCTGCGGCCTTGCGCAGCGGAACCGCGACGGGCGACGGTTAGTCGCCGCCCCAGTAATAGCCATGTGACCAAGCACATATTTCAGCTTTGCCGTCGCCCCCAGCCGCGGGTATCAGAGTGCAGCAACCCTCCACCTCGGACCTCTCACCTGCGCAAACGTGATTCGGGCGACAGTTCGTTGCGGGCTCGCAGCCACCCGCCGCCGTTGGAGTTCGGGTGCTGGCGCTCTCCGTGTCCTAGCGCCAGCCACCTTCATCCTGTTAGCCTTTAATCCACAGCGAAATTTCCATTTCTTCCATGCCTCGTACAGGAGCATCGTATGGGTGATATCAGGCTTGATGTGGATCAGATGGCGGATCTGCGTAAGCGGCTACTGAAGATCGCGGACAATCTCCACCTCGAAACCTTCCCGTACGTGCCTGATGTTGGTTTAGGTTTCCCGAGCCTGTTCGATTCGGCGATTACCTTCGGCCTTGCTCACACGGAACGGCGTTCGCGCGCAATCTCCTGGTGTGAGGATACGGCCGACGCGGTTGATTACACGGCCAAGTTTGTCGGCCAGACGGATGACGATGTCGCGCATGATTGGGCCCAGTCGGATTCGGGGGCCTCGTGGCAGGCCATGGCGCTACTCCTCGGCGGCGAAATCACCGGAACGTCGGTATGGTCGCAGATCTTTACCGGCAATGATCACCGCGCCCACTAGGGGTGGACTATGTCGTATTTCAATAACTTGATCGGGGATGTGCCCGGCGATCCGGCCGAGGTAGCCCGTTACGCCCGGGAAGTACGAGCGGCCGGAGAGAACGCGGAGGAAGCGTATGGCGATCTGCGGCATAGCGAACGCGCGGTACCCGATTGGCAGGGCGCCTCCGCCAATGCATTCCAATCTGCCATGTCAGAACAAAAGTCAGCCGTAACACGACTGCAAGATGGGCTGTACATGGCGGCGAGTTCGTTAGAGAACTACGGATACATTGTTGCCGAGTTCAAGCGATTGGCAGCCAATGTACAGGGCGAGCTGGAGAAGTTGGACGCACAGCTCTCCAGCGTCCCCTCCTGGCAGGAGGCAGCCACCTATATGGCACTGTCTCCGCAGGTCGCCCTGCTCGTCGACGACTACAACCGGTACCTCACCTCGCTGGAGGAGGCGGCAGACCAATGCGGTGCCGAGTTACGCAATGCGCTGGATATCGAGCCGGTCAACTATAACGACGACGGTGTTGAGATAGGCTCGCAACGGTCGCTGACCGAGCGGGATATGGAGCGGATCAATAACCAGCTGAAGGACATGGCCCCAGAGGATATCAACCAGCGTGGCATCGGGGACTGTACCTACCTGGCTGGTCTGGGATCGGTGATGCAGTACCCGGAGGGGCAGGAGTGGCTCGCCTCCTGCATTACTCCGCACTATGACGCGAGTGGAAAGCAGGACGGCTACCTGGTTACACTCTACGACGATCCCCTCCATCCCGATGACGACGCTAAACAACAGGTATTGGTCACCGATGTTTACACCAGAGGCGTGAAAGGGAGTAACGGCCCTAGTGTCGTCTCTGTTTTCGAGTCCGCCTACGGTCAACTCCATCCTGGTGGCACACTGGGCGGCCCAGACGGTATCAGTGGCAATAGCGGCACGGAGGTCTTCAAAGACATCACCGGCTTGGAGGCCACATCAGTCCTTGGCATGGGAAGAGAATACGACTCCGAGAAACGCGCCGCGATCATCGAGGCCAGTAGGAACCACCAGCCCGCCATCGCCTCGACCACCGTGGTACCCGACGGAACCTTCGATAGCGAGGGCCATGCAACCGTCACCGCGTCACTTCCGGATGGCAGCCAACAAGAGATCTTTCTGAACGGCTCACATGCCTACACCATTGTTTCCGCCGACGCGTCTGGCGTCACGCTACGCAACCCCTGGGGCCATAATGACACCCCTAGCGACAGCGCTGTGGACGGCACCTTCCATTTGTCCTGGGATACGTTCTCACGGTACTACGGTCAGGTCGACATAGGAACCATCCCATGAGCCACAACAACAGCGGCATTCTTATCCCTGCCCAGGAGATGACTGTTCTTCATCTCGGCGATGACCCGGACGGACCACGGTTCACGGTGTCCGGCGTGCGTGTTGAGGACGGCGTGCAAAAAGCCCACCTACGCGGCGGAGGCCGGACCGGCCGTATCAAACGGACCCTGCAGGCCGGCGAGTCGGTTAACCATCCCGGAGTTGGGACCTTCACTCTGGTGCATATTCGCGTTCAGGTTCGCGCTCCCGGACGTACCGGAGGTGGTGGCATTGCTACCTTCGCCTTTGACCCCGCACCCGGATTCACCATCAACCCGGCCTTGCTTACATGAAAGAACACACCAGATATGCAGAGAAGCACAGACCGGAGAAGAAGGATGGCACGCAAACTCACCGTACTGGCAGCAGTACCGTTATTCGTGCTTTCCGCCTGCGGTGCAGACCTTAGCGTTCCCCTGCCCTCCGTCAGCCGCATGACGATCCCGGCAGACAAAGCTGCCTGCACCAACGGCATCATCATCAGCATCAGCGAAGGGACAGTTCTCGACCTCGGTACAGACTTGGAAGGCCCCCACTACACGGTCTCCGGTGTTCGCATCGAAAACGGTATCAGGAAGGCTTACGTCGGCGGAGGAGGCAAGGAAATCGGCAGTATCGGACAGACTCTTCAAGTCGGGGAGTCCATCACCCAACCCGGCGTCGGCACCTTCACCCTGAGGTCCATCACCCCGTATGAGGGAGACCCAGAACTTATCGGTGCTGGCGGTTCCGCCGGGTTCTGTTTCGAGCCGGAACCCGGTTTCGTAGTTGATCCTTGCCTCGTGAAAGAACAACCCTACTGGCATACACTTCCGCCAAGTATCCCCTCACCGGCAGCGGACGAACCGAACTGCCCGGACGATCCCTACGAAGCCGATGCAGCTAACGAAATCGAAGAGCCTGACGAAACCGACGACTCCAACACACCCAACGAAACCGACAACCCCGCCACCCCGGCAGAGGAATCGGATACCACGCACACGTAGCCATCGGCAATCACATGGGCAGACAAGCACTTCGACAAACGCGAGGAAGAGAACACACCATGCGGCTCAGAGCCACGCAAAGAACCCAACTCGGCACGGCAATCATCACCGCAGCCCTCCTAGGATCCACGCTCTCCTCCTGCACCGCAGACCTCAACGTTCCCATGCCCTCCGTCAGCCGCATGACAATCCCGGCTGACAAAGCTGCCTGCACTAACGGCATCCCGATCGCCATGATAGAACGAACCAGCCTGTGGCTTGGCGCCGACGATGACGGGCCGAAATACACAGTCTCCGGCGTTCGCATCGAAAACGGCATCAGAAAAGCTCACATCCGCGGAAGTGGCAAGGGACTCGGCAGCATAGACAGGACTCTTCAAGTCGGGGAGTCCGTCACCCAACCCGGCGTCGGTACCTTCACCCTCCTCTCCATCACACCAGAGGAACGTGATCGTGATCCAGAACTCATCGGCTCCGGCGGTTCCGCCGGATTCTGCTTCGAACCCGAACCCGGATTCGAGATCGACCCCTGCCTCGTGAAGCAAATGTTCGCCGACCAACCCCTCCCACCCACTATCCCCTCACCGGCAGCAGACGAACGACGCTGCCCGGACGACCCCTACGGCCTCGACGAACCCTACGAAATCGAAGACCCTGACGAAACCAACACCCCCACCACCCCGCCAGAGGAATCAAACCCCACAAACACGTAACAGACCCACACTCCACTGCATGCCAGCGGCCATTGAACAACACCCCATATCCGCACCAGAGAGGCCGCCGTCGCCTCCCACTCGGTACAGCAGCACGACGCCCTCGCACAACAGCGGTCAGCAAAGACCGCTGACCGGGAAGAATCCCCGTTCCGGAGGAAGACCCCCGGCTACCCGCGCTTGGCCATCCACTGCTCAATCTCACCAACTCCCCGGGGTTGTACACGGCTATCTGCAATGTGATAGCTTGCCCAGGAAGTACCACTACATGGAGGAGCGGCATGCTTCAGATCGACAACCTCAATAAGTCGTTCGGCAGCCTACAGGCCCTGAACAATCTGTCCTTCCACGTGAATCCAGGCGAGATCTTCGGATTCGTCGGCTCGAACGGCGCGGGAAAAACCACCGCTATGCGCATTATGCTCAACGTACTCGCCGCCGATTCCGGCACAGTGACGTGGAATCATAACCCACTAGACTTCGATACCCGCCGCAAGGTGGGCTATATGCCGGAGGAACGCGGACTCTACCCGCGTATGGCTGTCGGCAAGCAACTCATCTACCTGGCACAGCTACACGGCCTAGACGCTGAAGCCGCAAAAACCGCCATGGAGCATTGGACCGAGCGGCTCAACATCGCATCCCGCCGCAACGATAACGTTCAAAAGCTTTCCCTCGGCAACCAGCAACGAGTACAACTGGCTGCATCGCTTGTGCATGACCCGATACTACTCGTCCTGGACGAACCGTTCTCCGGCCTGGATCCAGTAGCCGTAGATGTGATGAGCAAGGTCCTACAAGAGAAGGCAAAGGTCGGCGTCCCGGTTATCTTCTCCTCCCATCAGCTCGATCTGGTGGAGCGCCTCTGTGATCGCGTTGGCATTGTTTCGCAGGGGCATATGATCGCCGAAGGAACGATTGACGAACTTCGCGGCGCCAACCATAAGCAGCTCGCCATCGCTTCCGGAGCCTCGTTCGACGCCCTACGAGATGTGCTCACTCCACTGGGCATCCGCGTTGAGGCGGATCCCCTCGAAGGAACCTCCGAGGCACCCCGTATCGACGGCACCGTCCGAGTCGTTTTTGATCAGCCCAGCGCCGTCGACGACCAACAAATCCTCCAGGCGGCCCTGTCAGCGGGCCCGGTGCACGAGTTTGCGCCGCGCCGTCCCCACCTGACCGAGCTATTCAAGGACGTCGTCGTGGCGCCTGCCGAAGACGAAGAAGAAACAGCGAAGAAACCCAAGCGAAGTCTGTTTTCGCGGCGAAAGGCGGTGGCCTGATGCTCGGAATCGTTATTAGGCGTGAATTCAACACCATCTTGACGTCGAAGGCAATGCGTATCTCAACCGCCATTGTCGTCGCAGTATTGCTACTCGCTGGAGTTGCTGGGCGGATCTTCCTGCACAACGACGAGGAATCCACCCCGCAAGCCATCCCCATCGCGGTAACGCAAGATGCCTCCCCGCTAACCGAGTTCCTCGTCGGGCAGGGTGGAATCGAAGTAGTCGAGGCAAGCGGAAATCCCGAGACAATTCTGCAGGACAACGAGGAAGTCGAGGCCGTTGTATCGGGAATACCCGCCGAACCAGTTCTCTCGACCCGCGGCGAAGCGAACGCTATTCGTGAAAAGGTCGTCCTCGCATCCACCCTCTATCTGGTTGACCAGCAAGGCGTGCTCACCCCCGAGTTGTCATCACAGTTGGTCAGATTGTCCTTCTTACAGGTCAACGTCATCTCAACCAACGCAATGTTCGAGAACCCAATGGGTTACCTCGCCGGAACGATCGGATGTGCGCTATTGATGGTGATAGTTCTGCTGGGTATCTCCACACTATCTGCTGGCGTCGTGGAAGAGAAGTCGAGCCGCGTGGTGGAGATCCTGCTGACAACGGTGCGCCCGCGTACCTTCTTACTCGGCAAGATCCTTGGCATTGGTTCGGCCATGCTCATCATTTTTGCCGTCTACCTCACGGCATTGCTCTCAGGCCTCGCAATCGCCGGGCTTCTCAGTAATCTCTCCGCGCTCGGCAGCCTGGGCCTGTGGGGCTTCCTGCCGGTCGTTCTTCTATGGATCGTACTCGGGTATTTCACCTACGCCGCACTAATCGGTGGCCTGGCAGCGACGGTATCGAGACAGGAAGATCTGGGGGCGGTACAAACCCCGGTCGTCTTCTTCCAAATGATCCCGTTCTATGCGGCACTGAACCTAGTTCCGCTGCTACCCGACGCAAGCATCACCCGCATACTTTCGTATGTTCCCTTCCTCTCCCCCTACATGATGCCCATGCGAACCGCTCTTGACTCCGTGGCTCTCTGGGAGCAGCTACTGGCAGCGGCTCTGACACTTGTCTGTATCCCACTGCTCGGCATACTCGCCGGGAGGATCTACGAGCGATCCATTCTGCGCACAGGCGAGCGCGTCAAGATCACATCGCTATTCAGGGGGTCTCAGGGATAACTTTGCCGAGCGTGCCCACCCCGCGTGCTCCAGCGCGGGGTGTCATATCACCGCATGCAGCACCTTTTCTCCCCGCGTGTATCGCGCGATGTCCTCCGCCCCGGTGCGAGCCGCCACCTCGGCTGAGCCGCGACTCGCACCGGCAATATGCGGTGTCAAAACCACATGTGGCGCCCGCAGCAAGCGATGGTCGGCAGGCAGGGGCTCAATCGGGAATACGTCAAGCGCCGCGCCGCCCAGATAGCCGGATTCCAACGCATCGCAGAGGGCATCCGCGTCAAGCAGGGCACCACGTGCACAGTTGACCACTACCGCTCCCGGGCTGAGCAACGCCAGCTGTTCGGCGCCGAGCATGCCCCGGTTTTCTGCGGTTAATCGCGCGTGCAGCGTCACTATATTCGCGTCTCGCAATGCCGCCTCCAAGGAGACGGCGTGCTCTATACCGTCTGGAAGCAGGTGCGAAGCGAGGAACGGATCATAGACCCGCACGTGCGCGCCAAACGCTCGCAGCACAGCGGCAACGCGTGAACCCACCGCACCGTATCCGACAAGTGCCACAACGGCTCCATCGATCTGGAGCGGAACTTTCTCATAATCGTAATAGTCCCCACGCCACTGCCCCGCTGCCAATTCATTGTGCCGCTGCGGTATTTGGCGCACCGCCGCCATAATCATCGCCACGGTATGCTCCGCCGTCGCAGCCGCATTTCGCCCGGGAGTATTCGTAACGACGACGCCGCGATCCGCTGCGGCAGGCAAATTGACGTTAACCGGTCCCCCGCGGCATACCGTTACCATCCGCAACTGCGGGCAGGCCTCCAGTACCCGGCGTGTGAAAGGGTACGTGTGCGTGAAACACACCTCCACCCCAGTGAGAGCAGCGATAAGTTCCTCCTCGTCTCCCACTGCTTCATCGACATCACCAATTGACGCCAGCGGCGTATACGGGAAATCGTTTGCGACGGAGGCGATCTCCGCGTCGGGCAAATGCTTCCGCAACGCGTCGGTCATTACCGGCGCGGTCATAAAACGATCCGCGGCAACCAGCACTTTCATTTTTCGTTCCTCCGCTGCTCTTATTGATGTTTCAGCTCCGCCAACTTATCCGGCGGAAATACCGTCGTCGTATCGCCCAGGAGCAGGGCACGGTACGTCATCGTCGCGGCCTCCTCCAGGTTCAACGCCTTACGGAACGCCGACTCAACCGAGTCACCCAGTGCGCTAATCCCGTGATTGCCCAGTACGACGACGTCGTGTGACCCGTCGGCTACCTGTTCGGCAGCGGTATCCGCCAATTCGTCGGAACCGTTGACGTAGTACGGGGTGTACCCATAGCTTCCCACATAGAAGGCGTGGTCTTGGGTGATGAAGCGGATGCGGTGACCGAGAGCGGTCAATAGCAGGGCGTATTGCGGGTGCATATGCACCACGGCTCGCGCGTCAGCGCGCGCCTCGTATGTTCGCGCGTGCAGTTTCCATTCACTGGAGGGAACAGGCCCGTTGATAACCGAGCCCTCCATGCGCATCAGCGTGAAGTGCTCGGGCTGCAACCTGTCCAGCCACGTCCCCTTCCCCGTAACAACGAAGGTATCCTCACCTATTCGGGCAGATAGATTTCCACCGCTGGCTAGCGCTAAGCCTTTGGCAACGATATCGCGGCCCACCTCAATGAGCTCGGCCACACGCTCTCTTATCTCTTTCTCCAGTGCTTCGTTCATCATCATTGCCCTTCCATGCCTTTGTCCGACGGCGACTGCCTGCCTGTTGGTGCCGCATCGGCCGCTGGCAGGGACGTCTCCGTTGCTGAGGTGGCGTCCGGTGACACCCCAGTTTCGGGCGCAGTTTCCGCCTCTGTTGCACCCGCTGTAGCCGTGGCGTTCCCCGTCGCATCATCGCCCGACGCGACGCCGTCCACGCGCAACGCACGCATCTGCGGCCATACCGGTCGGATTGCCTCTCGGGCGCGTAGATAGACCTCGTGCACGGCGCGGTAACGCTGGCGGCGCGTGCTATCCGGTTCGAAGCGACTCAACGAGGTAGCAAGCATCCCCGCAGCGGCTTTCACATCCGGCGCCACACCCGCGCTCACCAGTGCCAGCACGGCGGCTCCCCGCGCGCCCGCCTCCGGAGCGTCTTGGCGCAGTACACTCTGCCCCGAGGCATCGGCAAGAATCTCGCACATGAGATCGGAGCGGAATCCTCCCCCGGAGACCACCAGTTCTCCCGTCAATTGCAGAACGTCAACGCATTCCAACAACGAGAAGGCGACGCCCTCGTACACGCTGCGCAGGATCTCCGCCTGAGTGGTAGTGATGGACATTCCCATCCATGACGCCGACGCTGCGGTGTCCTGGAATGGTGCCCTCTCACCACCGGGCGAGGCGTAGGGCAAGTAGATAACACCCTGACTTCCCGGAGCCACGGTGCGTGCCATGCTCTCTATCTCGCCCCAGGTCAGTTCTTCCAACCCCAAGGTGCTGCGAATCCACTCCAGGTTTGGCGTACCCGTCATGGGCGCGAAGAATTCAAGAACCTGCGTGCCGCGTCCGGTGGCGAGCACCATGGAGTTCTCCGAGCTGCGCGCCGTCGCATCCGCCCGCAACACACCAACAAATCCCGTAGTGCCCAGGATCAGCCATCCATCGCCATTGTTAATGGCACCCAGACCATTTCCCGTGACGGCAACATCAATCATTCCCATTCCTACCGGGGTACCCACGGGTAAGGCGGTCTCGGCCGCGGCATCAGCGCTTACTCGACCACCGAATGCATCTGCCTGCCGCACAGGCGGAAGCAGGCCGATGGCCTCCTCCATGCCGAGTGCTCTCGCCAATTCCTCGGAGTATCCCGCTGCGGTGCGCACGTCGAGGAAGTTCCGCGAGGCCTCGGTGTAATCCGTGGAGAGTTCACCGGTGAGCCGGTAGCGCAACCAGTCCTTGCAGTACAGCAAGGTGGCCGCCCGGGCAATTGCGTCCGGCTCGGCCTCCCGCAGCTCCTCCAGCAGAACCGGTGCCAGTCCGGGAAAAGTCGTCGTCTGCGTCGTATCCAGAACAGCTTCGGCCTTACCACTGCGGTTCCATTCCTCCACTCTCTCAGCGGCTCGACCATCCAGCCATATCGCTGCCTTGCGAACCGGGCGTCCGTCGCCCTCTAGCAGCCACAGGCCATCGCCCTGTCCGGTTAATCCCACCGCCAGGATTTCCACCCCGTCGCCCAACTCGGCAACAACCTGGCGCAGACACGCAGCAACAGCCTGCCATATGCTCTCCATATCCTGTTCGGCTTCACCATGTTCGCCGTACTCAACCGGAACCCGCTCCGAGTGGACGGCAGCGACGCCCCCGGTCATATCAAAAGCGACGGCTTTGACTGCCGTCGTCCCGCCATCTACTCCGATGACGTATCGGTTCTGTTTTTCTTCCATGCCGATCTCCTTCGAACGGTAGTACAGAGCAAGCGTACAACGGTTCACCAGGATTGCACAACGGTTCACACGCATTCATGCTGTTGCCGCTAGTCTTGTCTTATGAGCGACGTCGACCAGAGCAAACCTATCCGACTATCAGATGGGTTATCCTCACGGCACCTGGTAGAAATCGCTCGCCTCTATTACGAGCGAAATATGACGCAGCGTGAGATAGCACAGGCATTTGGACTTTCACGCGTACGGGTGACGCGCCTATTGGCAGAGGCGCGCCAACGCGGAATCGTCGAGATCCGTATTCACGGCGACGACGGCCCGCCCTTCGCCGAGTTGGCGGCACGCTTGGCGGCGCGATACGGCTTGGAACAGGTTCGCCTTGCCCCCACATTCGATGATCCACAGCGTACTGCGGCTGAAATGGCAGGCACGGGCGCACAAACCCTATATCTCGCTCTTAACCAGGCATCAACGGTGGCCGTCGGTCTTTCCCGCACGCTCGGTGCCGCGATTCGGGAGCTCGCTCCATTCGGCCGCAGGCATGCACTATTCGTTCCGCTGGCGGGCGGGTGGTCCGGAGCGGCCGAAGGGCTGAACCCGGAAGAGCTCACCGCTCATCTGGCCTCCGTCACCGGTGGCCACTGCTATCACCTGCTGGCACCGCTGCTTGCCGAAACACCTGCCGTCGCCCGCAGCCTGCGCGAAAGCCCCGGAGTGGCCGAAGCACTTCGCCGGGCGGCAAGCGCGGACACGCTTATCACGGGCGTTGGTGGCCTTGACTGGACGGAAAGCCCACTGGCTCACGCCATTACCGCCACAGAACGCCAACAGTTGGAACGCGCGGGTGCCGTCGGCGACACATCGGCACGCTTCTTCGACGCGGACGGGCATACCGTTGCCTCCACCTTGGAGAAGCGCGTCGTCGGGCTAACGCTCCCACAGATGACCCAGATCCCAACACGCCTCGTTATCGCGCACGGCCCGGCAAAGGTCGCGGCCCTTCACAGTGCGCTGATCGGCGGTTTGGCCACCCACCTCGTTACCGACGTAGCAACCGCTCGCTGCCTGCTGGAGGATGACTCGGTCGCTAAGAGCGCCTGAGAAAAGGGACGAAATCGGCGGATCCGAAAAGAACCTGCATCTTCTAGGCGAGTTGCGCCTGTCTCCAATCCGTATTACATCGGTTATTCAAGCTGTTCTGAGATCTCGAACCAGCGCTGTTCGAGTTGCTCATTAGCGGCCTGCACCTCGCGCAGTTCATCATCCAGAGCGCGCAAGCCCTCGAAATCGCTCGGATCGTGCGCTGCCATCCGCTCGTGAATCGCCTCGACCGTGCGAGCAGCCCTGTCCATTTTTCGCTCTACGGCATGAAGTTCCTTGCGCAGGGCATGTTCCTGCGCACCGGAAAGTGGCGTGGCACTACCACCATCATTTTCTGCGGCTCGCGTGGTCTTCTGCTCGGCAGGCCTCTCTGCGGGTGCCGCCTGTACACCGGCTGCCCGTACCGCCGCATTCTCCCGCAGGCGCAGGTACTCATCGACGCCTCCGGGCAGATGCCGCACCGCGGAGCCCAGTACCGCATATTGCTGGTCGGTGAGGCGCTCCAGCAGGTAGCGATCATGCGAGACGACCACCAGCGTTCCCGGCCACGAGTCGAGCAGGTCTTCCACCGCTGCCAAGGTGTCGGTGTCTAGATCGTTGGTCGGTTCATCCAACAACAGCACATTCGGCTCCGCCATCAGCAAGCGGAGCAGCTGCAGCCGTCGTCGTTCACCACCGGAAAGATCGGCCACCGCGGTCCAGGCGCGCTGGCGCGTAAATCCGAGTCGTTCCACCAGCTGACTCGCGGTCAATTCCTTCTTTCCCACCGTAACCCTCGTGGCAACCTCGCTTGCAGCCTCCACCACGCGCAAATCTGCGACCTCGTCCAATTCCCGCGTTTCTTGCGTCAGTGCGGCCAGCCGCACGGTTTTCCCGGTTTTCACCCGGCCGGCCGTGGCCTGAAGCTTCCCGGAGATCAGACCGAGCAGCGAGGACTTTCCCGCACCGTTCGGACCGAGAACACCGATGCGCTGCCCGGGCGCGAGGCGAAGCGTGACATTGTGCAACACATCCTCGCCGCCCGGGTAGGCGAAAGAAGCACCCTCGAGATCAATAACGTCCTTGCCCAAGCGGGCAGTTGCCATGCGCGTGAGTTCCACGGTGTCGCGGGGAGCCGGCTCGTCGGCGATCAGTGCCTCCGCCGCTTCAATGCGGAACCGCGGCTTCGATGTACGGGCGGGAGCTCCCCGACGCAACCATGCCAGTTCCTTGCGCAGGATATTGTTACGTTTCGCGGCCGCAACCGCCGCCTGCCGCTCCCGCTCTGCCCGCTGCAGGATATAGGCGGCATAGCCACCCTCGTACGTTTCAACACGGCCGGGCTGGGGTGCGGTGCCGCCCCGCTCATCCACACCGGGCACTACATCCCATAGTCGCGTACACACCGCGTCCAGGAACCACCGGTCGTGAGTGACCACAATCAACGCACCGCGTACACGTGCCCCTCCGAAACGCTCGTTGAGATAGTCCGCCAGAAACGTAATACCGTCAATGTCGAGATGGTTGGTCGGCTCGTCCAGCATGACGATGGAAGCGTCCTGGCACAGCGTTGCGGCCAGGGCGACGCGGCGGCGCTGCCCACCCGAAAGCTCGTCAACCTTGCTATCCAGCGCGATATCAGGCAGTAAACCGGCGTGCAGGCGCCGGATATGTGCGTCACTCGCCCACTCGTGTACGGCGGCCGTGGAATGGATGACCTCGTACACCGTGGAGCCTTCGGCAAACGAGTCGGCCTGCAGGAGAAAGGCGATCCGGGAATCATGTGTGCGCGTCACCCTTCCCGTATCCGGTGCGAGGGTTCCGGCGAGCATCCGCAGTAGGGTAGTTTTCCCGCCGCCATTTGCACCGACGACGCCGACGCGTGAACCATCCGCAAGGCTCACAGAGACATCAGCGAGAATGGGACGGTGCCCGCGGGTAATACCGATCCGGTCGGCGGCCAACAAATGAGCCATCAGAAGGCGTCCCGGATATGCGCGCCGCCGGCGGGCCCGTCCGCCCGAAGTGCAGTCAATTCGGGGAAATCCCGGGCGAGGCGTCCCGCGAGCGCGTCGGCGGTCGTTGCATCCTCTGCCAGAACGGCAACCGTTGGGCCCGACCCGGAGACGAGCGCTGCCACGCCGTAGGAGTTCGCCTTCCCAATGATGCTCCGCAGAGTCGGATACAGCGAGAAGGCCGCCTCCTGCAGATCGTTGACCATAAGCGGCGCCATGCGCCGCAGATCGGCTGTGCCAACCGTGCCCTGCAATTCCTCCGTCTCCGGCACCAGAGACTCGGGCACGGGCCGATATCCCATGATGGCGTCGAATTCACGGAAGACATCCGGCGTGCTCAGGCCATGTGGCGAAACCAGGAGGATCCAGGAGTGCATGGTGCCCGGGCGCAGCACCCGCAGCTCTTCACCACGGCCGGTGGCATGGGCGACGCCTCCCAACAGGCAGAAGGGCACATCAGAGCCGAGTTCGGCGCCCAGTTCCCGCAGAGTCGGCGCGTCGAGCCCCAGGCCCCATAGTTCGTTGCATGCCACCAGCGTGGCAGCCGCGTCGGCGGACCCACCCGCCAGCCCGGCCGCCACCGGAATGCGCTTGGTCAGGGTCAGTTCGACGCCGTCGGCAATGCCGTAGCGTTCGCGCAGCAGCTGTGCCGCCCGAACGGCCAGGTTCGTATCGCCGGTGGGAGCACCGCCGTCGTCGCCCTCGTAACGTAAACGGACGGACCTGTTGCCCGAGCCGGCCTGCGCCACTGAATCCGAATCGGGCAGCGCGGTGGCGCGGACGTCGTCGAAGAGGTCAAGAGCCTCGAAAACGGTGTCGAGGGGATGGAAACCATCCAGACGCGGCGGCCCGACGCGCAGTGCGAGATTCACCTTTGCCGGTGCAGATGCGAGAACTGTATGCACGGCGGATAGTCTACCGGGAAGGGAGAGTAGGCCGACAATACCGCGACGATCCAGAGGCCGCCGCTCTGCTTCTGCTCCCATCTTTCGAGCAGGAGTGAACTCTCGTGCCATGTGCTCGCGCCGCTCGCGAAGGACATCGAAAGCCGCGCATACGCTCTTAGCCTCCAGCTGGCCCGCGCATACGCGCCATGTAGTACACGAAGGCGATCACCAGTATTCCGCCCACAACACCATGGATCGGCGTTCCCGACTGGCCGACCGCCCCTAGCAATATAATCCCCACGCTGGCCAGTGCCACCACTACTCCGGCTGCCCTGTCGCGCAGTGACACCGCCAAGGCGTCACGCACAATACGAACGTCGGTCTCGTCGAATTCGGGCTCACTGAAGGCTAGTGCACTCTCATCAGTAATGGCGGGGACGGTACGCGCATCGAGATTCAGTTCCAAGCCCAATCCGCGTAGGGCACGCCCCAGCCACACCACCCACAGCCCGCTGAGCGTGATTGCGATCAAGAACAGAATCACGCCGAAAATGACATACACAATGGCCGTGGTGCTGGTGCCACCGGCAGAATCCGCGATTTCCACTCTGCCGCTGATCAGAGCCCACGCGCCCGTGCCTAGACCTACCGGAACCAGCCAGCTCACTGCGGTCAGCAGCGCCAAAACCACACGCGAGCTAAGCCGCGCCACCGTCATGAGAATCAATGCGCATAGTGCCACTCCCAGCGCCGTCAGCATAATGCCCAGTGCGTAGAGCCGCATGGCGGAATGCTCCGGGTGAGTCATACCGTAATAGCCCAGCATGCCGATCACTACGGCGAACCCCGCCACAACGCCCAGTAACGGGAAGTGAACGCGGCGCATGCGCGCCATGAGGAGGTCCGGAGAAGCCGGGGGCAAACGCGTTTCGCGCCAACGCTCCACTTCGTCGAGATCTCGCTCTTCGATCGCCCGCGCCACACGCAGCCCGGCACGCAGCGGACCGCACAACACCAGCGCCACCGGGAATCCGGCTATTAGTGCTACGGAATACTGGGACGTCCAGTGCACCCCAGTAAGTATCACAATTGTCAGCAACAGCAGCGCCCACAGTCCGCAGGCAGCCATACCCGCAATGGCCAGATCGATCCGACGCTCAGCCCGCAGCCAGAGCTGGTGCATCGCCTGATCCATCTACGTTCCTCGTTTCGCGGGCCATGGAGCGGGTCCCCGGTGGAAGGGCTCCTCGTCTAAGCCTAGTCCAGCCCACCCTCAGATTCTGTGATCAAACGGGCCGCCGTCGCTATGGCAATGAACTCATTGACACTCAGACGCTCACCACGCACCCCGGGATCGAGGCCGGCCCGGCGGAGAATCTGTTCGGCACTGCTTGGACTTCCTGCCCATTCGGCCAGTGCGGCGCGCAAGGTCTTTCTTCTCTGCGCGAAGGCATGATCGACGACGGCGAATACCTCCTCGCGCGAAATGTTGGATGCGCGTTGCGCCGCATCCTGCGGCGAGGCATCCCGCGGCGAGGCGTTACGCCTGAAACTCACCAGCGCCGAGTCAACGTTGGGGACCGGCCAAAAGACGGAACGGCCGATCTTCGCGCCACGCCGCGCCTGTCCATACCACGCCAATTTCACGGAAGGAGCCCCGTAGGTGCGCGAGCCCGGTTCCGCCGCCAAGCGATCAGCGACCTCGGATTGCACCATGACAAGCGCGGTCTTCAGGCTAGGAAGCACCTCCAACAAGGTCAATAGCACCGGAACAGCCACGTTGTACGGAAGGTTGGCAACAAGATGCTCCGGCACATATGGTGCCGCGCCAGCCAGCGGAGGAACGGCAAGATCAGCGACGCCGTCGATGGTGAGGGCATCGCACTGCGCTAATGCGAAACGCCCGGAAGCTTGCGGCATTCGCGCCTTTACCGTTGCCGGTAGAACGGCTGCCAATAGCGGATCGATCTCCACTGCGGAAACACAAGCACCCGTTTCCAGCAGCGCGAGTGTCAAGGATCCGAGGCCTGGTCCGATCTCAAGAACTCTATCGCACGGGCCGATGTCGGCATCACGCGCAATACGCCGAACGGTGCCGGCGTCGTGCACGAAATTCTGGCCCAGCGTCTTCGTCGGCCGAATACCCAATTCCCGAGCCAATGCGCGAATGTCGGCAGGACCGAGCAACTGTGCCGCTTCCGATGCCTGACCGGCGGCATCCAAGAATGTCATCGTAAGTGATCAGGGCGCCGATCTAGTACCAGCCGGTGCTCTGCGAATGCGACCAGGCAGCGCATGGCGTCCCGTAGCGCCCGGAAATGTAACCGAGTCCCCACTTGATCTGTGTTGCGGCGTTGGTTTGCCAATCGGAACCGGCCGAGGCCATCTTGGAACCGGGCAGTGCCTGCGGAATACCGTAGGCACTGGAATACGGATTACTCGCCGTCACATTCCAGTTGGACTCCCTGTTCCACAGCGAAACGAGGCAGGAGAATTCGCCATCGCCCCAGCCGTAAGAGCTCATCATGTTGTAGGCAATCTGCTGTGCTTCACCCGCCGGAGCGATGGAAGCGGAACTTGTACTACTGGAGCTCGCACTCGCGTCCGTGCTGCTGGCGGCAGTGGTATCTCCAGAACCAACCCGGACAACCTCGTCAACCCGCTCGGTCTTCTTCACCGAAAGGATGAGCGTCCGGTTCACTTCTTCACCATCAATGTAGGTCACTTCGTATGTATTCGACGTAACACCGTCGACACCTTCGGACTCAACCTCGGTGCTGCCAGAGGCGAGAGTGGCATCCTCAACCTCTGAAGACTGGTACTTATCAACCTCATCCTCGGAGATCGTCTTTGTCTCCACTCGGTTGATCGTCACCTCAGCCCCATCCGCGACCGGATCGGTCAAGGGCTGCGATACCTGATCGTCCGCATCGACCGCGATATTCGCCTCGGCCAATGCTCCGCCGAGTGTGGGTTGGCTGGTGGTGACTTCCCGCTCGCCACCATCCACGTGCACGGTGAAGGTCACGTCGCTTGCCTTACTCGTCGACGGCGCACTCAACGACGCCATCGACGCCCGGCTGGAGTGCAGGGTATCGGCCGACGCCGGCAAACTGCCATCTGATGCACCAACGGCCCCCACACCGGCGGCAGCGGCGACAACCGCCACTACGGCCGCGCGCGAACGCGCAAAGAGGTGGAACTTACGAGGTGCTGCGGTGACAACGGGGATTTCCGCAGTGTCGCGCGCATCCGCCTCATCTTCAAGCGTCTCCGTAACACTGTCCGCCGCAGGCTCCTCAACCGTTGCGGTAGCTTCTTCCACAACGACTGCGGCATCCGCTGCCAACGCCGACTCGTCATTCGCTGCTGCCTCTTGCGCATCGGTCACAGGCTCCTGCGTGGCAGCCGCGCCTGTAGTGACCGACGATGCGTCGTTCACTACACCCCCGGTTACCAGCTGTTTCTGCGCTAGACGTTCGGCCCGCCTTGCCGCGCGCCGCGACCCTTCGGCCGGTTCTTGTGCCAGCAGCGCCTCAAGCCGCTGGATGTCTGCCTCTGCAGCCCCACTATGACGCCCCAAACGAGTGCCTCCTGATAGTTGTTCTCATCGAGAACGGCCTGCCGCCCCAATTTGTAACAAATCTAGACTGATCGTAACCAAATCGTGACCTTTTGGCCAGCAGTTTCCACTGTTGTGCCGCAACCGGCGTCACGCCCACAAAGTGCGCCACACGCTTTTTTGCCGATCTACCAGCGGAAAATGGCGTTTCTCGCACGATTTCGAGGAATAGCACACACTTTGCCATGCGCACGCAGCCTCGGCGTACGTACTCGTTGAGCCACTAGCACCAAACAGCCACTGCCACCCCAGAACAAGAGTGCCGCTATCGGGTGAGAAGTTGATAGTCGCGATCAGACACCGGGCGAAGGCAGTTTACCGTCAGTCCCTGACTACTGCCAGCAGCCGACCAGCTAAACAGTAAGGTGACTTCGGCTGTCGTCACACAACAGATATCTATCGGCTGTCGTCACACAACAGATATCTATCGCGTCTATCACGCACGATGCGATGTGCATATGGTGTTAGTCTTCAGCTATGACCACGGATCCCGCAGACGAGTTGGCCGCAGACTCCGCAAAACGGTCCCACGCCGCACTATTCACGCCCATAGCACGGATCGTACATGTTCTGATCTGTGGCATCCCGATCATCGTGACGTTCATCGGTCTCTTCCTTCCCTACTTTCAGATAAGAACACCCGACTCGGCGGGTACACCGATCTCCTGGGCCACAGCAAGTCAGATCCAAGGGAGCGCGAGGCCGTTCATCTCAACGCTCGTATTCCTAGCACTTGCGCTCGTCCCGCTCGTCTTGCAGTTCTTCGACCGTAAAATGCCCAGCAACCTCCTCCTTGGCTCATCAAGTTTTGGCCTCATCGCCGGAGGCGTTGCGCTTGGCAATGTCGCAGTGAATCTCGAGCCGGGAAACATACGCTGGGTTGAGTACAACGGTTTCATACTCGAGCGCGGAATCGGCTTTGGCTTGATTCTTGCGGGTGCTGTCGGCCTGATCGCCGCTGGCATGGTACTGATCGCTCGCGTATGGGCAGCCATCCGCCGTCGTGAACATATCCTCGCGCAGCAGTAAGAACTCCGAAGCGCAAATGCCCGCACAGCATATATCGCGCACCGGTCCGTGAGGCATTCATCCACACACCGGTCCATGAGACATACATCCTCACATCAGTCCATCAAGCATTCATCATCCTTGGGTGCGGTTGCATACGAACCCGCGGCTCGATTATGCGAAGCCTGCGGCCCCTAGCGGCAACACCCACACGGCACTCTTACCGTCTACACCCCGTACACCGTGCGCGTATTCGTATCAATTTGCTCGCACCACCGTTGAAGCGATAACCCTCGCAATTCCGCCTGTGCCCGCACGGTGTACGCCACCGCGTACGCCGCGTTGGGGTGGCCCCGCCACGGCACAGGGGTCAGATAGGGTGCATCCGTCTCCGCTAGGAGCAACTCCGGCGGGAAGGCCAGGAAGGCCTCCCGCAATGACCCGTTGACCGGGTAGGTCATGGACCCGCCAAAGCTGCCATACCAATCATGGGCGGCACATATGCGCGCCATCTCCACATCACCGGAGAAACAGTGGAACACGGTACGCTCAGGCGCTCCGCACTCCATGAGGATGCGGATGGTATCCGCGTGGGCTTCCCGGTCGTGAATCTGCAGCGGCAGGTCGAGTTGCTTGGCCAATTCGATATGCAAACGGAACGATTCGGCCTGCGCTGCTTTTCCCGCGTCGCCGGTGCGGTAGTAGTCCAGTCCCGTCTCTCCGATGGCTACCACGCCGGGGCGCCGCGCGAGTTCCGCAACCAGCGCGACGGCGTCGGTGAGACTGTACTCCCGATGCCAAGGGTCCAGCCCGTGACTCAATCCGTCCGGTGACTCGGCGGTAATCCCGCAGTGCAGCGCCGCCTCATTCGGATGGATGGCGATCGCTGCCGATAGCTG
Organism: Actinobaculum sp. 352; assembly: GCF_003957265.1. Classification (NCBI taxonomy): domain Bacteria; kingdom Bacillati; phylum Actinomycetota; class Actinomycetes; order Actinomycetales; family Actinomycetaceae; genus Actinobaculum; species Actinobaculum sp. 352. The sequence goes on from NZ_RQSN01000002.1 coordinate 316,961, forward strand.
GTGCGGATGCATGGATGCCACGGCAACGGTTGGTTCCAACTCGGGAACCTCACAGCCACAGGTAATAGCGTGCCGCACGCCGACACGTTCCATCCGGTCCAGATGTTCCGGCACGTTCAAGTGTCGCGACGACGTCGCCTCCGCGGCTTCCGCCGCCCCGGAGCGCGTCAGCTCTTCCAGTCGTGCCATTTCGCGGCGTGCCGCCAGATGCGTGTGGTTGTCGACCACCGGATGCGGCAGACGCTCGGGGACATCTGGATATTGGTGACGCTTCTTCTTCGCCAAGTCTCTTCCTTCCGCCAAGTCCGCCTGACGTCAGTACATCTATTCACCGGGCCCAATTAGACAATTCATCGGGCCTAATCGGACAATCCGAGGCGTTCCAATTCCTCATCCACCACGGATTCGTCCAACTTCTGGAACACCGGCTTCGGCTTGGCAATCGGCGTACCCGGTACAACGGGCACCGACTCCCAGCGATGAACGTCGGTATAGTCGCCGGTAATAATCGGGTACGGGTCGCCCCCATCCAGATCGCTGACCTCTTCCAGGCGCGGCAGCGGCGCAATATCACCACTACCCCCGAGCACACGATCCACCGCGTTAGAAGAATGCGGTAGGAACACGCATATCATCGTGTTCAAATCTGAAACGGCCTGTGCCAGCGTATGCAGCACCGTAGCTAGGCGTTCGCGCTGCTCGGGGGCCTTCAGTTTAAAGGGCTCCGTCTTGGCCACGTAGGCATTCGCCTCACCCACCAGTCGCATGATCTCCGCCAGCGCCGCGCGCTGGCGGTGGTGGGCGATATGGTCGCCGACGGTCTCGAAACCACCACTGATAGCGGTTAGGAGTTCCTCGTCGACGTCGTCGCGCATCGACGGTGTGGGGATCTCTCCGAAGTTCTTCGCGATCATCGCCGCGGTACGATTGACAAGATTTCCCCAACCTGCCACCAGTTCGGAGTTGTTCCGGCGTACAAACTCAGCCCAGGTGAAGTCGGCATCGGAAGCCTCGGGGCCGGCAATAGAGATGAAATAGCGCAGCGCGTCGGGCTGATAGCGTGAAAGCACATCGCGCACGTAAATCACCACGTTCTTCGAGGAGGAGAACTTCTTTCCCTCCATGGTGAGGAACTCGGAGGCAACAACCTGCGTGGGCAGGTTGAGTTCGCCTAAAGCACCCGGCTGTCCACCGCGGCTGCCCTTACCGTTGTAGGCGAGGAGCTCGGCGGGCCAGATCTGGGAGTGGAAGACGATATTGTCCTTGCCCATGAAGTAATAGGTGAGAGCCTCCGGATCATTCCACCACGCCCGCCAGTCATCGGCGCTGCCTGTACCCGCCGCTTCGCGGCGCCGAGCCCACTCGATTGACGCACTGAGATATCCGATGACGGCGTCGAACCACACATACAAGCGCTTATTGGGTTGGTCCTCCCATCCGGGCACGGGAATGCCCCAGGAGATGTCACGGCTCATGGCGCGCGGTCGTACATCCTCAAGCAGGTGCTTGGAGAAGCTGATGACGTTAGGCCGCCATTCGCCCGTGGCCTCCACCTGATCCAGCCAGGTGGCGAGCGCATCCGCCAGCGCCGGAATATCAAGAAGGTAGTGGTCGCTGACTTTGAATTCGGGGGCCTTGCCGGACACTTTCGAGATCGGATTAATGAGATCCTGCGGGTCCAGCTGGTTGCCGCAGGTATCGCATTGGTCACCGCGCGCACCATCCGCGCCGCAAATCGGGCATGTTCCTTCGATGTAGCGATCGGGAAGCGTGTTGCCGGTTTCCGGGTCAATGGCGACGTTCTGCGCCTCAATGATCATGTATCCGTTGTCACGGCAAACCTCGAACATCTGCTGCACCACCTTCTCGTGGTTCACCGTGGTGGTGCGAGTGAAGAGGTCATAGGAAAGGCCGAGCGCTACCAGGTCTTCCGCGATAATGCGATTGTTCTTGTCCGCCAGCTGTTTCGGTGTCACACCCTCGGCTTCTGCCGCGACGAGGATGGGGGTGCCGTGTTCATCGGTTCCGGACACCATAAGGACGTCCTCTCCGCGCATTCGCATGTAGCGGGAGAACACATCCGAGGGGACGCCGAATCCTGCGACATGACCGATATGGCGGGGCCCGTTGGCGTAGGGCCAGGCAACTGCGGAAAGAATATGCGACATGCCTATAAGCCTACGTCTTCAGAGCGCGTCGCTCATATTCGGACGATGTTCCGCCGTGTTGCAGTTCGGACGATGTTCCGCCGTGTTGCAACTTCGCGCGACGTGGCATTGCCGTTGCGGCTAGACTGGATATGCCCAATCTTGCCAGCAGAACAGACTCCCGGGAGGCTCCCATGGATGAAGAATCGGATAGCCGCGCACTCATCATCGTTGACGTTCAGCCCACTTTCTGTGAAGGCGGTGCCTTAGCAGTCGACGGCGGAAACGCCACCGCGGAGCGGATTGCAGACTTTGTCACCGACAATGCCGATGAATACGACTTGATAGTCACCACGCAGGATTGGCATATCAACCCCGGCAAACATTTTTCCGATGAACCGGACTTTGTTGATACGTGGCCGCCACATGGCGTCGCCGGAACCCCTGAGGCAGAACTGCATGAGGCCGTGGCCTCGCTACCCATCGATGTGTCGGTGAAGAAGGGCGAATACGCGGCGGCATATTCGGGTTTTGAGGGTACCGATGCAGACGGCCGCACTCTGGAGGATATCCTGCGCGATGCCGATATTCGTGCCATCGATGTGGTTGGCATCGCTGAATCGCACTGCGTGAAAGAAACGGCATTGGATGGCCTCAAGGCGGGGTGGCCGGTGCGCGTATTCTCCGATCTGACTGTGCCTACCAGTGAAGAGCTGGGCGAAGAGGCGCGAGCAGAAATGGATGAAGTCGGCGTCGAGCAGCTGCTCTCCAGCGAGGCCTTTGGTTTCTACGAAGAAGGCGAGGACGTAGCCATCCCCGGCGATGACGGCTACGGTGACGACGGTTATGGCGCCGAGCGTGACGGGTTGGACAGCGACGTTGACGATGACTTTTACGACGACGACCTGGACGGCGACTACAGCGATGACGAGGGCGATTTTGACGACGATCTCTTCGGAGACGATGACGCAGACGCCGCGGACGATGAGTACGACGATGAAGATTTCGACGACGAGGACTTCGCCAATCTGAATCCGCCCACAGACCTCGCCTCCCGCATCACATCGGGATTGTTCGGGCCCGGTGGAACAGGCCGCTCGGGTGGGGATGTCGATGTCGATCTAGAGGACGATTTCGATATCGACGAAGATGCGGACTTCTCCGATGAGGTCAGCGAGGAGGACTTCGACTTCTCAGATATAGATTTCGATCCGCGCGAGCTTTAGCACGCCTCGCTCTAGCCAAGCCTCGCTCTGGCCTAAACTCCAGTTGGTTTTTGCCTTCTACGTTCAAGGGCTACAGCTAGGTCTCCGTCACGAATTCCTCGAAGTCGGATCGGTCACGCCGAAGGCGGCCAGAACGTCCCGCTGTAGCCTGATCAGCAGGTTCCTGAGGAGTTTCACGGTCGCCGTTGTCCGTCTGCCGACCCCGCATTATTGCGGGCTTGTTATCGACACAGTACCAAGTCACTTGAGTCGCCTACGCCCCGTCCACAGTTCACCGGGCTCTCCGAGCATCCCCGGCCCGCAACACGCGCCCCGTCATCACATCCTGAGCCTTCCCAATCAACGCGACGAATCCGACGCCTACCGCCTCGTCTCCGGACGGCAGCCCGTCGTGTAACCGATCGAGAAGCCGCGATTCTCACGATTCATAATGACGGAGACATGCCCGCCATCTTCCTCGTTAAACAGATTCACCGAGAAGGCAACGTCATGGCTGACATCGACCTCGTAGGTAAACCCATAGACAGCGGCTTCCTCCCGCACAATCTGCATGGCCACCTCAAAATCCTCATCAGAAAGACCCGAGTTTGGCACCATGCCCTGAACGTTAACAGCGTCACCGCCACGATCATTGCCATCACGGCAAGAGGACCGCGTCGGACCATCAATCCGATCCCACTTAAACGGCCCGAACTCCGCGTCAATCCGCTCCCGCATCCGCGCAGCCGCACCCAGCAACTGCTCCTGCGCCGTCGCCAAATCAACCCGCTCCGCAAACGGCTTCGACCCATTATCTTGAATAAACATGCCATCTCCCTGCTGACCCGCACCACAGGCAACCAACCCAACAGACGACACGACCACCGCTAAAACCAGCCAAACGAACCGGCGACGCGGCCTGCAAGTTTGCACTCGCAGACCCCAACCAAACCAACAAGACGAACGCCGCGATCCACCAGAAAAGCTGCGGGCACCCTCACGCATCACAACCCCGCCCGCAGTTCACCGGGCTCTCCGAGCATTCCCGGGCCCGCCACGCATCCCCGGCCCGCAACACCCGCCCCGTCATCACGTCCTGAACCTTCCCAATCAACTCGACGAATCCGACGCCGACCGCCTCGCCTCCGGACGGCAGCCCGTCGTGTAGATTATTGAGAAGCCGCGATTCTCACGATTCATAATGACAGACACATGCCCGCCATCTTCCTCGTTAAACAGATTCACCGAGAACGCGATGTCATCGCTGACATCTACCTCGTAGGTAAACCCATAGACAGCGGCCTCCTCCCGCACGATCTGCATGGCCACCTCAAAATCCTCATCAGAAAGACCAGAATTATGTATTGTTCCCTGCCGATTGATCGAATCACCGCCACGATTGTTGCCGTCCCGGCACGAGGACCGTGTCGGACCATCTATCCGATCCCACTCGAACGGCCCGAACTCCGCGTCAATCCGCTCCCGCATCCGCGCAGCCGCACCCAGCAACTGCTCCTGCGCCGTCGCCAAATCAACCCGCTCCGCAAACGGCTTCGACCCATTATCTTGAATAAACATGTCATCTCCCTGCTGACCCGAACCACAGGCAACCAACCCAACAGACGACACGACCACCGCAAAAGCCAGCCAAACGAACCGGCGACGACGCCCGCAAGTTTGCACTCCCAGACCCCGACCAAACCGACGGGACGAACGCCACCCACCAGCAAAACCGCGAGCACCCTCACGCATCACAACCACACCCGCAGTTCACCGGATCCTCCAAGCATTCCCGGGCCCGCCACGCACGCCCCGTCATCACGTCCTGAACCTTCCCAATCAACTCTGCTAATTTGATGCCGACTGCCGCGGCGACGGACGACAGCCTGTGACATAACTGATCGAAAAACCACGGTTCTCGCGAGTCATAATGACAGACACATGCCCGCCCTCTTCCTCGTTGAACAGATTGACCCAGAACACCACCTCGTCACTGACATCTACCTCGTAGGTAAACCCATAGACAGCAGCCTCCTCCCGCACGATCTGCATGGCCACCCCAAAATCCTCATCAGAAAGACCAGAATCATATATTGTGCCCTGACTGCTAATATCCGTGCCACCACGATTGTTACCGTCACGGCAAGAGGACCGCGACGGACCATCTATCCGATCCCACTTAAACGGCCCGAACTCCGCGTCAATCCGCTCCCGCATCCGCGCAGCCGCACCCAGCAACTGCTCCTGCGCCGTCGCCAAATCAACCCGCTCCGCAAACGGTTTCGACCCATTATCTTGAATAAACATGTCATCTCCCTGCTGACCCGAACCACAGGCAACCAACCCAACAGACGACACGACCACCGCAAAAGCCAGCCAAACGAACCGGCGACGCGGCCTGCAAGTTTGCACTCCCAGACCCCAACCAAACCAACAAGACGAACGCCGCGATCCACCAGAAAAGCTGCGGGCACCCTCACGCATCACAACCCCGCCCGCAGTTCACCGGGCTCTCCGAGCATCCCCGGCCCGCAACACGCGCCCCGTCATCACATCCTGAGCCTTCCCAATCAACGCGACGAATCCGACGCCTACCGCCTCGCCTCCGGACGGCAGCCCGTCGTGTAACCGATCGAGAAGCCGCGATTCTCACGATTCATAATGACGGAGACATGCCCGCCATCTTCCTCGTTAAACAGATTCACCCAGAATACCACCTCGTCACTGACATCGACCTCGTAGGTAAACCCATAGACAGCGGCTTCCTCCCGCACAATCTGCATGGCCACCTCAAAATCCTCATCAGAAAGACCCGAGTTTGGCACCATGCCCTGAACGTTAACAGCGTCACCGCCACGATCATTGCCATCACGGCAAGAGGACCGCGTCGGACCATCAATCCGATCCCACTTAAACGGCCCGAACTCCGCGTCAATCCGCTCCCGCATCCGCGCAGCCGCACCCAGCAACTGCTCCTGCGCCGTCGCCAAATCAACCCGCTCCGCAAACGGCTTCGACCCATTATCTTGAATAAACATGTCATCTCCTCGCTGACCCGAACCACAACCAGAAAACAACAGAACCAGCACCAACGGCACGATTGCCAGTGCCAGCCGTGGACATCGCCCTTCCGAACCCACGGCTCTTGGACGACCGTACCTCCTGCGGTGGTTTCTCATCCCGCTTGTCCTGCAACAATCCTTGTAATGTTCTTATAAGAAGTAGATCCTTCGTCCCAGTATGACGAATGAGAGTCCCAAGGCCATTTCGGGCCTCCTGCGCTCAATTCGGTGATGTTAGGATCTGTAAGCGGATCGCTTCCCAAGAGCCCTGGTGCCCCACTAAGGTGCACGTTGCCTACATACGTAACCGGATCAGTAACATTCCCGAGCGCATACCCACTTTCGGTATTCATGTCCCATCCAGGTTCGGTCCCCGGAGAGCCAAAAACCCCGTAGCTCGTGGCTACACCCGGTCGCACCTGTGCTAAAGCTTTGGATAAGGTCGTTGACCCATAAGAATGGCCCAGTGGAATCTGTTCCACTCCAGAACTTCCCGTGCTGTCGGTATTACGCGAGTCTGCAATTCCTTCTAGAAAAGGCGTAAGGTCATCTGCTCCAGCCACTGCCCGGTCAGCGCTTGCTGCTGCGATAAGATCCGGTGGAGCGTCATATCCTATCCAGCCAATAGCTGCCACTGTTTCGCCATTATTCAGCATGCGCTCAGTATCGGCTTTCAGGCTAGTCATATTTCGAGTGATCCCCTCCATATCGCCCCTCACTGTCGTCGTCATCCCCGGCACAAAGGTTGTCACACGATCCGCAGTATCAACATTGCCCACTGCGATTGCCGCATGTGTCATCTCGCGTCCGGTTTCCCCTGTTCGAGGAGGCTCATAAACAAGCAATTGAGTTTCCACATCTCCTTGGTCGAGTGCGTTCCTGATAGCCACCATGTCCGCGTATCGTTCATATTTCGCCTCTTCCTCCGGAGTCAGTGTCAGCTTCCGACCGCTGTAAATCTGGCGCCCTAATTCGACCACCTCTGGGCCATACAGTGCAATATCCTCTTCCAAATTTCTTCGATTAGCCTTATCCCGCGCCCAGCCATCAACACCGTCCAGATTGCCGAGTTCCCGCGGGTAGTCGTCAATCATCTTCGCCTGCTCTCCGTCGGTGAGAGCCTCCCACCACGCGGCCACTTCCTCTGTCGAAGCGCCTACAGGCGGGGAGTCAGCTAAACCGGGGGTGTCCGACATATCTTCGATCTGGCTGACTTTACCTTGAAGGACTCTATCTAAGGCAGCCTTGTAGGCCTCATCGACCTCACGTGCCTTTGTGAGTGCCTTGCCCACTGCGATCTCCGTATCAGACATGGCCTCTTGGCGATCCAAGGCCTCCAAATCAAAAGCTGCGGTTGGATTGCGCAGATACTCAAGCACATCCTCAATAGTGGGCGACGTACCTGCTGCGAGTGGGTCGCTAACCACCCCAGAAGAATCGATGTGAAACCCGTAAAAATCCGCCCGCGAGTTCGCTTCATTGACAAGCAACTGAACCTCGCCCACGCCGTCTTGTGCCGCGGACGTCGCAGTGATGAGATCACCAATATGCGCCAGCAGAAGCTCGCACGAGTCCTCCAGCTCGTCCCGCCGCGACTGCGCGGCCGTGGCGCCCGCCCCCGACCATCCCGACTTCACGTCGATATCAACGATGTTCCCTCCCGACGACATCGCCCTACCACGCGCACGGAACAGATCATCTAATGCCGGGTCGAGGCCAATGCTCTTCCATAATTGGATATCGCTCCATGTCACCATCAGCCTTCCACCACCTTGTCAAACGCGGCGAAGTCGATACTCGTCTTGTTGTCTGCGGCCGTATACGACTCCATTGCACTTGTCAATGCTGTGGAGTACTCGGTCAACGCCTCCGACAGTTTCTTCGCCATCGCGTCCACGGCTTCCCCAACCGGCGACGTCGAGTCGAGCGCCGAGGCCCCGGGCATCCCGGTCGAAACATCCGTCATACCGCCGGTAATCTTCACACCCGCTACATCATCGCTAGCGTTACCGGCGTTTGACGCGGCAGCCGATAGACTCGCCCTATCTACGTACAGTTCTGACATGACTTTCCCTCACGGTCTGCCTATTCGTTATCTCAGTGCCGCGTACAGGCTGCGATCATCCGTCCACCACGACGGCGAGCCGCCCCGAACACCGGGCGCCCTCCCAGCGGTGAGCCGGTGAGTGCTGCCAGCACTGCAACTGATCACCACTCTACCGTAGTAATCCGCTGCACACCAGAAGACGACATGCCGTATCAAATATGAGTGCGAAGCGCTACGCAAGGCATGCCATCGAGCATCCACCAGCGCGTATTCCTGACAACACTGCTCGCTACCAAGACCGCCCGGGCGGGCAACATACCGACCACGCTCACTCGCAGGCACGAAATCGTGCACATCTTCTGCACTAGCGAGTGCAGGACCCGGGCGATGGTGGAGGTTCTATGTCCTCAAACCTGGCGATTGCTTCCTGTCGAGCAGGACCCGGGCGATGGTGGAGGTTCTAGGCGCCTCGCGTCGGTGCGCAGAGTGCGGCGTCGTACAACTCTCGTTTACGTATGCCGACGCGTGCAGCTACATGCGCCGCCGCGTCCTTCAAGCGCAGACCCGCCTTCTCCAGGGTAAGAACCTCCTCAACCGCTGCCGTCATGTCGCTTTCGCCGGGCTGTGCGCCCGCCACCACGATCACAATTTCACCGAGTACATCGTGATCGAAACGCACGGCAAGCTCCCCCAGCTGCCCGCGCGCAATTTCCTCATACGTCTTGGTGAGTTCGCGGCACACACATGCGGGCCGAGCGGAACCGAAGACCTCCGCCATCGCATTTAGCGTTGCGGGAAGCCGGCGCGGAGACTCGAAAAACACCATCGTGCGTTCCTCTCCGCCGAGGTGACCGAGCCGATTGCGCAGTTCTGCATCCTTACGCGGTAGGAACCCTTCAAAACAGAAGCGATCCGTTGCCAGCCCGGATACGGCCAGGGCACATAGCACTGCCGAAGGACCGGGAACCACGGTAACGGGCACGCCGCTGTCCGCCGCCCGTCTCACTAGACGATAGCCCGGATCGGAAACTGCTGGCATCCCGGCGTCGGTGACCACCAAAACCCTCTGCCCCTCCTGGGCCAGTTGCACAAGGTAAGGTCCCCGCTCGGCCTCATTGTGCTCGTAGTACGAGAGAACGCGGCCTCCAACCGTCACATTCAATCGGTCGGCAAGATTAAGGAAACGTCGCGTATCCTCTGCGGCGACGACGTCGGCCCTGGCCATCTCTTCGCGTAGTCGCGGCGATGCATCGCCGTCGTTCCCAATCGGTGTTGCCGCTAAAACGATGGTTCCCGTCATGGGTCAACTATCGCATGTCGGCACGTTAACATGCGCGAATCACCCCGCCCACCGCCGGCTTCAAAGCACGATGCGCAGCGGAGAAACACGCCCCGCAACGCGCCGCCCGGGCAGGCCAACGCACGGCTCTTTCGCGTCGAGCAGTGAAGGCCGGTAGACTCGCGCCTGTGACCGAGCACAAGACGATCGATGAAAACGCACCCGATCGGAATCTCGCCGGCGATGGTCCCACAACCGGTGGCATGGCTGAGGCGAGACCTGACGCTGCCCGAAGAGCAGACAAACACACCGGCAGGAAGCTACACACGCCTTGGGGATCCATGCCGGGTACTCGTCCCCGTACTCGCCTAACTCCGGAGCGCGCTCGCCGCTACGAGGACGAGTTGCGTGGGCGCCTCGGGCTGCTTCCGCTGGGCGTCGTCGTGCCGCGCCGTCTGCGTATCCAGGGATGGATAGCAACCGTGCTCACCGGCCTCATCGCCTTTATCACCCGCTTCTGGAACCTCAATCATCCCCACGCGCTGGTGTTCGATGAGACGTATTACGTCAAAGAAGCATTTTCGCTGTACAAGCAGGGCTTCGAAGGCAGTTGGACCGGCGAGGGCTCGATCATCAACGAGATGTTCGTCAATGGCGACTACTCCGCACTATCGGCCACCAATGCGGAGTATGTGGTCCACCCTCCTTTTGGAAAATGGCTGATGGCCATCGGTCAAGCGCTTTTCGGGAGCGACAACGGAGCAGGCTGGCGCTTCACCACCGCTGCGCTCGGCGTGCTTGCCGTTATGCTTATTACCCGAATTGCGCTGCGCATGTTCCGCTCGCCTTGGATTGCCGGTTTCGCGGGCGTGGCAATGGCCCTTGACGGTATGGGCATCGTTCTTTCTCGCACCGGGATCCTGGACAATATCCTCGCCTTCCTCGTACTTGCCGGATTCTGGGCGGTGCTGCGTGATCGCGATGCCTCGCGTGCAAAACTCGCTCACCGGGTCGCCTACGGGTACTTCACACTTAAGGGAAAGCCGCGCGATCCCTGGGGTCCGAGCACTCGCTTCCGTCCGTGGCTTTTGCTGGCGGGCGTCCTGCTGGGCCTATCCTGCGGCGTGAAATGGTCGGGTATCTACGCCGTTGCTGTTTTCGGGCTTCTTGTTCTCTTCTGGGGCATCGCCGCTCGGCGAGCGGTCGGCACGCGACTTTGGTCTGGCGCTGGTGTTTTCCGCGAGGGTTTCCCCGCCTTTTTCGCGCTTGTCCCAACCGCGCTGCTTGCCTACCTCGGAGCGTGGACTTCCTGGTTCCTCAACCCCAACTCTTTTGATCGCGACTGGGTAGCCAACGAACTCAACCCGGCAACAGAATCGAAAGCGCTCTCCTGGGCGCCCGACATCATCAACAATTTCATCCACTACCACCAGCGAATGTGGGACTTCCACCACGGGCTCGACTCAGCGCACACCTATCAGTCGCAAGCGTGGCGCTGGCTCTTCCAGGGCCGCCCGGTCTCCTTCTACTGGGAGGGCACCGACTCGGAGTTGACCTCGTGCGATTCCTCCGGTGGCTGTGTGCAGGCAATTACTTCGGTGGGCAACCCCGCAGTGTGGTGGTTGGCGCTTATCGGTCTTCTCGTCGTCATCTGGGCGCTGATTCGGCGGCACGATTGGCGAGCAGGCGCGATTCTCGCGGGTTATCTGGCTACCTGGGCCCCGTGGCTGACTTACGTGAACCGAACGATTTATCAGTTCTACGCCGTCGCGGTGCTGCCGTACGTGGTACTTGCCCTGGCCTTTGGGCTGGCACATTTAGTGGGGGCGTTGGCTCCGGCGCACTCTCCCGCAGTCGGTTTGCCGAGAGCGCCCGTAGGCGATGATGCCGACGACGACGCCACCGAGGAAGGCGGGGAAAATGAAACCGATAATCGAGTCGCCAACGGCACAGGAGACACCCGGGAACCCGACGGCGCCATCGATGCGGCCGATGGCGCCGTGGATGATGCAGATGATGCAATGGGTTCCGAGACAACGGGTGCAGAGACGTCGGGGGCAGGGCCTTCGGGTGTGGCGGCTTCGGGGGCGGAGACGTCGGTCGCAGAGCCTTCGGGCGCAACGGGTCCCGAGATAACGAGCACAAAGACATCGGGAACAGCCCTCGCGAGTGCAGCGGCTTCCGAGACAGCGGGTGCGGAGACGTCGAGTGCACAGCCTTCGGGTACAGCGGCGTCGACCCCCTTTGCAGGCGCAGCCTATGGACTTGCGCGCAGCTCTTCTATGGACGGTAATAGCTACTCCGTCGAGCAGGAAGATGCCAGCAGTGCTACGGACAGCTCCCTTCCTAGCGACGCATACCTCGGCGTCGGAGAAGGACCGGGCGGCGTCCCCAGCGGCACCGATACCAAGACCGGCGCAGCCACGCCGTTGGACCATGCGCGCAGCACCCAGCCAGATTTCGGCGCGGGTGCCGTGGACCCCGTGCCGGGCCCAGCTCCGTTCGGTCCCTATTCACCGAGCCCTACACCTGGAGCGCCAGGTCTGACTCCGGCGCAGCAGTTCATGGTGCAACTGGACGCAGACGTGCCGCCCCCACCGCCGGAGAAGCCGCGCGACTGGTGGTTGCCACGGCGGGCCACCAGGTCAGCCAAAGTGGCCTTCGGCGTCGTGCTCGGCGTGATCACCGTTTTCGCGGCGTTCTGGTGGCCTATCTGGACCGGGCAAACCGTGCCGTACACCTTCTGGCATATCCACATGTGGCTGCCCAGCTGGGTGTAGCGCCAAGAAGGCTGCAGTACCAAGGCGTTGCTCCGGGAAGGGTGGGGGTGCGCCAGGTGTTGCTCCAGGAAGGGTGCCGCCGCGGGTGGGGTTGTAGCGCCGAGTTGGGTGTAGCGCCAAGGTGTTGCCGCCAAGGTGTAGCGCCGAGCCGGGTGGGTGTGCGCCAGGAATGTGGCGCACACGGCTGCCGGGCTCGGCACCGGTGCTCTGTCACCCCGATCGCTGTCCGACTCCAGCCACACGACAGCCAAGAAATGTAGGGAATGTGAAGAAGTAGAGCCAAATTCACGACACTTCTCGAAAAACCCTACACTTCTTACAAACCACCCTGCCGGTAGGCGGAAAGGCCACCCTGCAGGTAGGCGGAAAGGCCGCCCTGCCTGCGGCGAGAAGGACTGCCCTGCCGGTAGCCAGTAGGCAGTAGGCGGGGCACGAAACGAAGGTCCTACCCGCCCGCAACGGTGTCAGTCCCTGCATGGGCGATCACTGCCCCTTGCACGAGCGTTCGCTATCCAACGCGTGGGCGTTCATTGTCCTCTGCAAGGGTGTTCACTGTCCAAATCCCGTCCAAACGAGAGGAACCCGACCTCGTCGTACCGAGAAATCCGCGGAGCTCCGCCGGTTCGTATATCGATCGAATCGACTTATCGGCCGTTTGGACGGGATTTGGACACGCGCAGTCCTAGCGCACGGCGCTCCACCCCAACACCACCCACACCACACAACTAACACACCAGGAACAAGAGCGAAGAAGTGTCGGGCTCATCAAGAAGTAGAGGCAAATTCTCGACACTTCTCGAAAAACCCGACACTTCTTACAGCATGCAGCGCCCCGGTACGGCCGCGCTCGGCGCCAGTGCCCTGTCACCCCGATCAACGTCCGACTCCAGCCACACGACAGCCAAGAAAACAGCCAAGAAATGTAGGGAATATGAAGAAGTAGAGGCAAATTCACGATACTTCTCGAAAAACCCTACACTTCTTACAAACCACCCTGCCGGTAGGCGGAAAGGCCACCCTATCGGCCCCCAGGAGCACCACCCTGCCAATAGCCGCTAGGCAGCAGACGGGGCTAAGACGAAATCAGGCACGTCACCTGTCATACCCCGGAATTCGCGCCGTAGCGCGTAAGAATAAGCGCATGGTGCGCGCCCACGTCTCCGTCCCAACGCTGCCCGGCGCCTGAATTCCCATCGCACGCTGCACCGCGATTGTCTGTGACTCCGTGTACTTCAGAATGCCCTCCGCGCCATGCCGTCTACCCAGGCCGGAGTTCTTCATCCCGCCCATGGGTGCAGCCAGCGACGCCCACGCGGCGGTGTACCCGTCGTTGATATTGACCGTTCCCGCCTGAATCTGCCGTGCCATTGCCCGCCCATACCGAACATCCCGAGTCCAAATCGACGCATTGAGTCCATACGGCGTGTCATTAACGGAACGGATCGCCTCGGCGTCGTCGGCAAATGGGTAGACGGCGACGACGGGTCCGAAGGTTTCCTCGCGGTAGACCCTCATCTCTTCCGTGACCCCGGTGAGAACCGTGGGTGCGAAAGCCGTTGGCCCAATGGCGGGCAGCGGCGTGCCACCCGCGAGCGCAACCGCTCCTTTAGCCAATGCCTCGTCTACATGCGCCCGTACTTTCTCGAGTTGCCGACTGTCAATCAGCACGCCGAGGTCAGAATCCCAATCAAGTCCGGTACCAACCCGCAGTTCATTAACAGCCTCCGCGAAGGCGGGGACGAAGCGATCCCACACGGCACGGTGAACGTACATTCGTTCAATAGAGATGCACAGTTGGCCGGCGTTGGAGAAGCACGCCTTGATCGCACCGCGCACACTGCGCGCAATATCGGCGTCGCCGCGCACAATAAGCGCATTCTTTCCGCCCAGCTCCGCCGACGCTCCGATCAGCGCACCTGCCGCCTGAGCGGCGACTTTCGCTCCCACCTGAGACGACCCGGTGAACATGAGGTAGTCGGCCTCGTCAACCAGCGCCGCCCCCACCGCGGAACCCGATCCGATAACCACCTGGAACAGATCGGGATCAAGGCCGGAACGTACCAGCAAATGCCGCGCGGCCAGGGCGGTGTACGGCGTGAGACTGGCCGGTTTGACGACGACGGCGTTGCCCGCCGCAAGGGCCGGAATCGCATCGGAAACCGCCAGGGTAAGCGGATAATTCCATGGCGCAATAACCGCTACTAACCCCTTCGGGTGGCGGTGGATCTGGGTGTCAGTGAGCAGCGGAATTGCGCCTCGGCGCCGCCTGTCAGCCAGATGCCGAGCCGCAGTGTTCGCGTAATAGCGAGCCGTCATCGCCGTATCAGCGAGCTCTTCGAACGCGTCGGCGCGGGCCTTCCCGCTTTCCCACTGAATGAGGTCGAGCAGGGCGTCCTGCTCACGCCATACCAGGGTTTGATACGAGCGCAGCACTCGCACACGCTGACTGATCGGGGTCGCCGCCCATGCCTGCTGCGCCACTCTCGCGCGGCGTGCTGTTTCTGCAATGTCCTGCGGAGTCGCCACCGGTAATGCCCCGATGCGGCTGCCAGTCAGCGGTGAGTAGACGGCCAATTTCGCCGCAGTATCCGGCTCCGGTGTCCCAATGAGTTGCCGGAGCGCTCGCCGCCCGCGTTCATCCACATTCTCCTGTGCGTGGGCGTAACTCTCCCGTGCTTGTGAGCTGCTCTCCTGTGCCTGCGAGCTATTCTCCCGCGCGTGCACGCCGCTCTCCTGTGCCTGCGAGCTATCCTCCCGCGCTTGCGCACTATTCCTCGCATCAGCCGCCTTCGCCTCGACTCTGCCGATTCTCTCCGCCATACGCTCATCCTAGAAGTGCATCGCACACCGCTCTGACTATTTCGCTTCCACCGATCTGACATTTGTCATACGGCTGCCGTGGAAAGTGCTGCTCCAGTTCATTACATCCGGCTCTACCACAGCGGATTCCCAGCGGGAAACATAGAAGATATGAAAGCTACGAGTGAACGAAATGCCATGCCAGGGGGCGCCGAGGATGCACCCACAGATGCACACCCGACAACCCCAAACCCTGCAGTCGCACAACCACACGCCGCGGCCTCGTACGCTGTATCCGTAGGTCCAGGCCCAGCAGCCGGAGACGCAATCACCGCTCGCAATCTGACGCGGACGTATGGCACGAAGAATAAGGTGTTCACCGCAGTCAAAGGAATCAACCTCGACGTTCCGAAGGGCGAGGTCTTTTCTCTGCTAGGCACCAATGGCGCCGGAAAAACGTCAACGATGGACATGCTGGAAGGCCTTGCCCGGCCCAACGGTGGAAGCGTGCGGGTGCTGGGGCAGGATCCTGTCGCCAACCGCAGCCAACTCCGGCCGCATATTGGCACTATGCTGCAAGAAGGTGGCTTTTCCCGGGATCTCACCGTGCGAGAAACCCTCACCATGTGGTGCGGCACCCTGAGCCAGCCACGCGACCCCGTCAAGCTGCTCGGGGAACTCAACCTGACCGATCGAGCCGAGGTCCGAGTATCCGCGCTCTCCGGCGGTGAACGACGCCGCCTCGACCTGGCCTGCGCGTTGGCTAACGCCTCACCGTCCGTGCTCTTCCTCGACGAACCGACAACCGGTCTCGATCCCGAGTCACGGGCCACCGCCTGGGAACTGCTCCGCGCACAGAACGCGAACGGCACGACCATCGTGCTGACGACGCACTATTTGGAGGAGGCGGAGGAGCTGGCCGACCGGCTGGCCATCATGCATCAGGGCGAAATCGCCCGTTCAGGAACAATCGAGGAGATCGTCGCCGATCATCCGGCAGTAATCACCTTCCGCACGCTGAACCGGCGATTGCCCGACCCTCTTGCCTCCCTGGCAGAAACCGTCGGACCACGCACCACCATTGAGACCACGCGCCTTCAGGAACACCTGGCAGTGCTGCTCCGCTGGGCGGACGCAGAGAACGTCACGCTCAGTGGTCTCTCCGCGCGAGAGGCGACTCTCGAGTCCGTTTTCCTCGGCATCGCCAACAGTTAGGCCTACAACGCGCGCTCTGCCGCTTGCATGATCGGCGCCGTCGCCACCAACACCGGGCATGGCCAACACCATCGCCACCAACACCGGTATGCCCAGCGCACCCACTGGTGCGTCGCCAATTAGGAAAGAAACACATATGCCTTACGAAAAGCTCCAATTCAAAGTACGCTCCACTCCTGCCACGCAAGCAATGCCCGACGGGTCTCCCGCCGCGCCCGGCAGGACAGCATCACACTCACAGTTCCGCAAGGCTCGCGCATTGCTCGGAAGTGAATGGGCACTACTGCGGCGAAACCGCATGTTGATGGCCACCGCCATCATGTCTCCACTTCTGATCCCCCTCTGGGCGAACTCGCTGGCGGAATCTTCGAATATGCCGCCTTTAACGGCTGCCACCATGCTGTTGTCACTTCTCATAAGCACGACCCTGTTAACCGCGACGTATTTCAATGTCTTGTCCACCTACGTCTCACGTCGTCAAGACATGGTTTTGAAGCGTCTGCGTACAGGTGAATGCTCAGACGCGACGATTCTCATCTCGGCCGCTTCTCCAGCCGTCCTTCTTTCCTTAGCCGCGCTCGGAGTCGGCTTGGCGATGTCCTCGTTCCTATTCGAGCTGCCCCTACCGAAGTATCCAGAACTCGCTATCGTTGGCATTGTGCTGGGCACAGTTGTGATCGCCGGAATCGGCGCACTAACAGCTATTGTCACCCGCACAACCGAATCCGCCGGTGTTACGTATCTTCCCTTCTTCGTCGTCGGATTCCTCGCGACGAACGGACTGCTGCCTTTGAGCAGCATGCCGGCCTGGGCGGAGCAAGCCCTTCTTCTCGTTCCCACCAATGCGGTTACGGTTATTGCCCAGTATGGGTGGCTCGGAATCGACAATAACGAGGCCTCGCTCTCCCGCCTGGGGGCCCTGCTTGAGTCTTTGCCTGCTTTCGCTTCCCTCGCCGTCTGGTGCGTAGTGATCGCGGTGATTGTCCGCGCCGCCTTCCGCTGGGATCCCCGTGCGTAAGGCAGCGCGCGACCCGGCGCATGGCCTCCTCCCGCGAGGTAAACAGACGTCGCCGCATCCATTCTTGGTCGGCTTCATCCGCCATGACGCCCCCACAAGGCCCCGCCATGACGCCCTCCCCACAAGGCCCCTCCCCACAAGGCAAGCAGGACATCTATGCGTAAGATAGCGACCATGGAAAACACCCCCGCCTTGGGGTCGCCGTCGCGCCTTTCGCGCTGGCTTGGTGCGGAGAAACACCACAATGTCACGCGCTCTGGACGTCTCATGACGACGAGCGTCACCTGGCCACTCATTATCTTCAACGGCCTCATGCCCGCCTTCGCTGCGACCACCGCCCTTGAAGAGATTCTGCTCATTCAGCGGCCGTGGTTCTGGTCGGTCGGCGCAATGGTGATGGGCATGGTGGCCGGTCTTGCCATGTATCTACTGCTGACGTATCGCCCACTAGCTCGGAGATCCGTCGTCGTGTTGTGCGGTCTTCCTTGGCTTCTTCTCGGCGTCATCGTGCTGCTTGCATTCGCCCAGGGCATTCTGGCGGGAGTGGGACGCTTCGCTGTGGCCGCACTTGTGGTACCGGCGGCCGGGCCGCTCACTACGATCGGACGTTGGTACGTCGGGGCTGGCTTCGCGCTACTCACATCGATACCCGTTATTCTGCTGGCCTCTCCGGCGATGGCGTTCTACGTCGTATTGATGTTCACGACGACGCACAGCTCCATGTGGTACTTGGCGATCGTTGATGAACTGGAGGAGGCGCAGCAGATTCGCGCCGAACTCGCCGTCGTCGACGAACGGCTTCGCTTCTCGCGCGATTTGCACGACGTCGTCGGCCGCTGGCTTGCGGTTATCTCGCTGACTGCGGAAACCGCCTCCGAATTGGCGACACGCGGTGACGAACGCGCGATCGCCCAGACTCGCCGCATCCAAGAGTTGGCCGATGAGGCGCGCCGCGACGTTCATTCCCTGGTAGCCGGTTACCGGCAAGTGGACGTCCAACGCGAGCTGGACGGCGCGGCCGGACTGCTACGCTCGGTCGGCGCGGAGGTCTCTATCAGTGTGCGAGGCACTTACGGTGACGACGACGCCGAACTGTTCACTGCCGCTATCCATGAAGCGACGACGAACATCCTCCGGCACGCCACGCCGACGCGCGTTGATATCGCGGTCAATCACCACTCTTTGATTGTCACAAATGACGGAGTTCTCGAAGCAAACGCTCAGGGTGCCGCACAGACAACAAGCGGTGGTGGACATGGTCTTATTGGACTAGCGGAGCGGGCACGGGCGGCGGGCGGCAGCCTGGTGCATTATTGTCAAGGCAATTCTTTCGTACTCCAACTCGACCTGAAGGGCACCCCATGATCCGCCTACTCCTCGTTGACGACGAAACGCTTATTCGGTCGGCACTTGCTGCCCTGCTAGCGCTTGAAAAAGATTTCGAGGTGTGCGGCGAGTTCTCCAGCGGCGAAGAGGCCCTTGCCAATGTGCGTGGTGTCGAGCCGGATGTCGCCATCGTGGATCTCCAATTGCCTGGCATGGACGGCATCGAGACCTGTACGGCGCTGATGCGCGAGTATCCAACCGTGCGCACGATAATTGTGACCAGCCACGCTCGCCCCGGCTATCTCAAGCGGGCCCTCGCCGCCGATGTTCGCGGCCTGCTCCCGAAAACTGCGAGCCGCGCGGCATTGGTCGGCGGCATCCGGCAGGTCGCCGCGGGCCGGCGCGCCGTCGACCCCGAGTTGGCGGCGGAGACAATCGCAGTTGGAGACAACCCGCTAAGTGCGCGTGAAGCGGACGTGTTGGCACTCGCTGCGGATGGGTCACGCGTGGCGGAAATCGCGCAACGTCTATTCTTGGCGGAGGGAACCGTGCGCAATTATCTTTCGAGCGCGCAAGCCAAGATGGGGGCCGCCAATCGCTTCGAGGCAGCCCGCCAGGCACGAGCCAAGGGCTGGATCTAGCCTCACCGACGACGCCTTCACCTGTGGATCCACACCCCTTCACCTGCGAATCTACACTCCGCGCCGATCTTGAATCACTCCAACCTTATGAGGTGCCCCAACAAAGCCGCAGGTCACTGCACTTAACCGTCACATGCCCAGCATTTGTGGGACCTTTCGAGTATTGCACCGCTCACCCAAGTAGCGTAGCGTGCGAATTGTGCCACGTTAGGACAACGGGGTTCGACGTGGCAGCAGAGCTTTGCCTAGTATGTGCATGCGCCACCTACAGCATGGCGCCAATGCCTACAACGCTCCCCACGCAGATTATTCCCAGGCTTCTACAGGAGAACATTGCAACTTCCCATGTTAGATGGTTACCAACTAAGAAATGAATCGGCCAGTCCGTGCGTTACACCGACACGGATGAGACGTAAGGAGTAACAGATGCATGACGCCTCGTGGAACCCCCACCAGGGAGCAGCACCGGATCCCTCTGCAGGTACATCAACCGGCAATGCGGATTCTCGTGCCAGAGCTGATGCCTCCACCCCAGTAACAACGCCCGGTGCGTCACACCCTGGCCCCAACCCGGGTGTGCCTTCTACCTCGGTAGAGCCCAACGCTTCACAGGTAACTGGTGCTCCAACGGCGGCTTACCCTCCCGGCGGAGGCTTGGTCGACACTACCACAGTCCAAACTGGAGGAATTCCAGTTCCGGCACCGCAGCCCACCGTTACACATAACGTAGAAGTTCCCCTCGCAACTGCAGGTGCAATGTCCGACGGAGATTCCCTCCCAGGAGGCCCTGCGCTACCGGGGAGCCCGGGCACTTCCGGCTACAACACTCCCCCAAACTTTGGACTAAACGTCTACGGCGCCACTGGGTATACCAACGGCCCCACCGGTTTTGCCCCTCAGGCACTCGTACCGTCTCCGCCGCGCCGCCGTTTCTCCACCGCCGTCCTGGCACTAACGGCCGCACTTGCCCTCGTGCTAGGAGGTGTACTCGGAACAGGGATAGGGACCCTGATCCAGGGTGACAATACCGCAGTGGATACGCCATCACAGACTATCGACCCCTTCTTTACCGACCCGGGAACTAATGATGTCGAGGGCACTGAGGGCGGCTTTATTCCGGTCCTGCCAAACGATCAAGAAGACTCCGATGCGGCCAGCACCGGAACCCGGGTGGAATCGGCACCGGGAGTCGTATTGATCAACACCCTACTCATGAATGGCCAGGGAGCCGGTACCGGAATGGTTATTGACCCCTCCGGACTCGTTCTCACGAATTATCACGTTGTGGAAGGGTCGACCACCGTCAACGTGACGGTTGGCGATACCGGCCAAACGTATGAGGCTACCGTCGTCGGGCATGATGCCAGCCGAGATGTTGCACTCCTACAGCTTAAGAATGCGACAAATCTTGAGACGGTGAAGATTAACAAAGGCACGGTTAACGAGGGCGACGCTGTCTCTGCTATCGGAAATGGCATGGGGCAGGGCTACCTATCCGAGGTTAAAGGCAGCGTGACCGGTCTCAACCAACAGATCACCGCGCAGAGCGAGGGATCCTCCTCGGGATCCGAAGAGCTGTCGGGGCTGATCAAGACCGATGCCGACGTGGTCTCCGGGTACTCCGGCGGACCGTTGATGAATGCGGACGGCGAAGTCATTGGCGTTACCACCGCCGCCTCAATGGGAGTTACCTCAACCCAGGTCTCTGGCTATGCCATTCCGATTTCCGATGCGATGGCAATTGCTGATCAGATCAAAAACGGTCAAAGCAGCGACACGGTCGTGATCGGAAAGAATGCCGCGCTTGGAGTGTCCATCTCCACAGCAGACGCGGATTCCCAGTCGTCAGGTCAGCAGGCTGATCCAAGCCAGTCGAATTCCAGCGGGGCGATTATCCGCGAGGTCTTCGAGGGCTCCGGCGCTGAAGCGGCGGGCCTGCAAGCGGGCGAGACAATTACCGCCTTGAACGGTCAGGAGCTTTCTGCCTCTGAGCTCTCCGAGGCCATCAAGCGGTATTCCGTGGGAGATAAGGTCACACTAACCGTAACCGGTGTTGACGGCACCTCGCGGGAAGTCGAAGTCACCCTCGGTGAATCAACCGTGAACTGACCTGTGTAGCGGTAGCACAACCGCAGCGGACGGAGCCGAAATCTGCACGCAGATTTCGGCTCAGTTCTTATTTCTGACACGTGGCTACTGCATGGCTGACTCGTACCGCCTTTGGTGGTTTGACACTGTGCGTGAAGGGTTCGGAAAACACTCCGAGCCGAGGATCCCCGCTGCCGACAGGGATTGATTGTCCACTCCAGGTGGGAGCTCATGCTCCAGGTGAGGGCGCCTGCTCTGAGCTAGGTCGCTCACTGCTCGCGGTGTATCTCTTCGCCGACTATGGATCTGCTCCGCGTTTTTCGCCGGGGTCCTGTCTTTGCGCGGAGATGTATGAATAACCCGGAGAGAATCCATAGCTAACGCAGCAGTGAACCCGGTCGAACCGAGAGGTCTGGTAAGTGTGGTTGTGTGCAAGCGTAGCGATAAAGGGCCTGGTGGGCGCGGGCGTGTGGTTGTGTGCAAGCGTAGCGATAAAGGGCCTGGTGGGCACGGGCGTGTGGTTGTGCGCATGCGTAGCAATGAGCTACCTGGTGGGTATCGTGAGAGGCCCGCTTCTACTTGCGAACCCGGCCGCCGACTCCGCTGGCGCTAGCCTCCTCCCCACTACGCCTATGTGCAGGCGCAGTCCGCACAAGCGTTACCTCTCTACTGGTGTTCCTTCGCCAGGTACTCCACCTGTGCCCGCACGATCATGCAGGCAGCTGTGCGAATCTGACCAGTGGTATCCGGATAGACAGCCGCGGTGACCAGTTCGACGCTCGGACCATACCGCTCCACTGCGGCTCGCACTTCCACTAAACGCTCGTGTCGATGGTCCCGGTAGAAACGAAGCCACTGAAGAGGATCAGCCACCTCCGGACCATGCCCGGGCAGTAGCCGCCTCGCACGGCCTGCGGAAAACAATTCCTCAATCCTGTCCAACGAGGCGAGATAGTCGGCGAGATGCCCATCGGGATGCGCGATCACACTTGTCCCCCGACCCAAGATGGTGTCGCCGGTGAACAGTAGACCTTCGCCGGGCTCAAGCAGACAAACCGAATCCGCCGAGTGGCCCGGCGTGGCAATGGCGACCACCCCCTTGATGGAGGACGGACAGCCTCCGCCTACGGAGTGCCGACGCCCCGCGTCGTCGGCGGAGGTAACGGAACCGGCGGACGGAGGGCAGGCATTCTGGTATGGGGTGCTGAGCCTTGCAGGGGTGCTGAGCCTTGCAGGGGTACCGGTTATCGTCTCGGCGGAACCCGCCGGTTGGAGGTCCGCGGCGCGGCGGAACGTTCCGCCATGCCCCGCAAGCTCCGCCGCAGTGACAACCTCTGCCCCGGTATGTTCTGCCAATGTCGGCACGCCAGCGGTGTGGTCAGGATGGGAGTGCGTGGTGATGATCGTGGTGATCGAAACACCCAGCAGATCGGCTCCGGCGATAATGGCGTCCAGATGCGCGCGCTGTGTCGGCCCGGGATCGACGACGACGCCCTGGCCCGCGGCGGCTAACACATAGGTGTTGGTTCCGTTCAGGGTCATAGGCGACGGATTGTTCGCGAGCACACGCACCGCACAAGGTGCGATACGTTGTACCTCCTCGGCAGCTCCCAGTTCCGGGATCATGTCTCCCACCGAAGAACGAATTCTCCCGGTGCGCGCTGTGTTGGCACGAATTTGATGTGCCTCGTCACCGATTCCAAGGCCCCATCCAGGCTCGAAGCCGCCGCAAGCTCCTCAAGATTGACCCGAGTGGGTGCAACCAGTGTGATCTCGCCACGCTCCGCGCGCTCCAGGTGACCGGCAGGTGTATCCCAACCTGCGCGTGTGGCCTCCGACGATGCAAGCACCGGATTCTGCCCCTCCGGCAACAGCGCGGTGAAGAAGGCGACGGCGAAGCGTTTCGGAGCGTAGTCCGGCGTCGTCCACATTCCACGGAAGGCCACGGTACGAAAATCGAGCGTCAGTGAGTGCTCCCGAAGCATATCGCCGAAGTCCAAGCGATGGGCTTCCACTTCGCGCCGTGCATCTTCCCACTCATCACAGGCAAGGGATGCCTCCCCTTGGGCTAGCAGCACACCGGATTCCTCGAAGACCTCCCGTGCTGCGGCAAGCAGCATTCGATGGGTCTTCTCCTGTTCCTCATCCAGACGCCACGCCCACACGTCGGTGGAAGGTCCCAGCATCGGAATGTCAAGATCGTCGTCGTCTGGGCGCACGGAACCACCCGGAAAAGCGGATACGCCGGGAGTGTGCGCCATGGTGGAAGCGCGACGCACCATGTACACCTCGAAAGGATGGGAACCGGAGGCGGGACGCAACAGCATGACAGTCGATGCCGGGCGCGGAGTCACCCCTACGGTGGGGTTGGACAGCCAGTCGCGGACGGCAGGGACTTGCGCATCCGGAAGCGGAAAGTCACGAATCACACCGCTATCCTAGCGTGGTCACACCACCCGAAGCGGATCAGTTTCCTGCTGTGCACGGGCCGAGCGTAGGCGTTCGTCGGAGAGTCTGTCGGTTGTCAATGTTTCCACATGCTATTTCGGCGGCACCTGTTCGGCATTACTCGCACGCCGGTGTGCGACGCCCACCGCACTCTACCCCGGTGTTTTCGGCGTACTTAACCTTGGTGTTTATCCCACGTTCACGTCCTGTTAGCACGTCTATGTGGCAGCCATGGGGCCCGGCCGTGCTACAGGGCCGACTCTTCCTCCGCCGCTGCCGTGTCGATTCCAGCGAGGGCCCGGCCGTGCTACAGGGCCGACTCTTCGGCAACGGAGTTCACGGTGAGTCGGCCTTATGCGCGGTCGACGACGAAGGAAGTGTCGACGACGAAGGAGGTGGGCAGGTCAGCATACCACTCAAAGTCTTAATCGGCTACGCTGCATTAGTGGCCGTGGCACTGATCGCCGGACGCATCGCGAGCGATGCCGCATTCAGTCAGGTACTGCGTGCCGAGTTGCCGTTGCTCCTATTGCAACTTCCCTTTGCGATCATCTGCGTCTACGGGCGCGACTGGGTATTACGTTGGGGTGAGAAGCCTTCACCACCCGATCACGATGTGAGGCACTAACCCCTGACATGCGAGGCAAGTACTCACGCAAGGTCCAAAAGAAGGCCCGACCCACACCTGGGTCGCGCATGGCGCGCTGCGAGCCGGGCCTTGTGGGTAATGAAGCCAACCGGCCTGGCCTCATGCCCGCATGGTTTTATCGTGCCACTTAGCCGAAAAGCCGCTGGCTGGCTATACGAGCTCCAGCGGCAAGTGCCTCCAGCTTCGCCCACGCGATGGACGGGTAAACACGCCCGCCCAGTCCACAGTCGGTAGAAGCAATAACGTTCTCCGGACCAACCAACTTGGCGAAGTTCTCGATACGCTCCGCCACCAGCTCGGGATGCTCCACAACATTTGTGGAATGGGAAACAACGCCGGGAATAATGACCTTCCCCGCAGGAAGCTCCACATTCTTCCACAGCTTCCATTCGTGGGCATGCCGGGCGTTGGCAGCCTCGAAGGTGTAACCACGCGCCTTAACCTGCAGCACCTTGTCCACGATATCTGCAAAAGGAATATCGGTGGTATGCGGACCGTGCCAGGATCCCCAGCAGACGTGGAACCGCACCTGATCCTCCGGGATTCCTTCCAGGGCCCGATTAAGCGCGTCAATACGCACCTGGATGAAGTCGCGGTAGTCCTCCAACGCCGGCTCCGGATTGACCTGATCCCAAGCCTCGGCAATGGACGGATCATCAATCTGTACCGTCAGGCCGGCATCGGTGATCGCCTTGTACTCCTCGTGCAGAGCGTCCGCACAGGCGTTGACCACTTCGACGTCGTTCTTGTAGTAGTCATTCCCGATACGGGAAGCCGACCCCGGCGATAGCGCGGCGACGAAGCCGTCAGCGGCGCTCAGCCCGTTTGCCTTAAGAGCTTTGAGCGTCAGTTCAATATCGCGCTGTACTGCCTCCTGGCCGATATAGGTAATCGGGGCAGTAATAATCGGGAAGGCAGTCGCCTTACTGTTGGCCGTATGGATTCCCGAGGCGGGGTCGCTATAGGCATCGCGGAAGCGCGTCCAGTCACGGCGTTCCGAGAACGGTTGCAGTTGCACCTTCGATTCCGAAGCTGCCGGGGCGAACTCGAACCGCACATCCTCGCTCATGGTCAAGCCGCCGAAGCGGGTGAAGGAGTAGAACCACCACGCACCATAGTCGACGCTTTCCGTCATGATATGGCCGTATTCGCCATCGTTGACAATATCGATACCGATCTCGCGCTGCTGCTTGATCACGGTCGCGACGGCGTCGTCGAGAATAGCGGTGAACTCATCCACGCTGATGTCGCCAGCCGACATGCGCGCATTGGCCTCAAGTAGTTCCGCCGGGCGCGGCAGAGATCCCACATGTGTGGTCAGAATCCGGTTCATGTCATTCCTTTCTTGCTAGTGTGGCGAACACCCGCAGCGGGACGCGGCGCGGTGTGACACCCAACCGGTGTGCCCTCAGCGTAGGCAAGGGGAGTTCGGGTACCGCGAATGTGTTCAGTACCCGGACGACGACGCCCGGTCGCAAGCAAAACGATGCCGACCGGTCCCGAGCAGACGACGACGCCCAGCCCAAAGCAGGAGACGCAGCCCGGTCCCAAGCAATAGACCGCGTCCGGCCCAAGCAATAGACCACGTCTAGTTCCGGGTAATAGACCGCATCCGGCCAGGGCAATGGAACGCACCCCGTCCCATGCAACAACTGGCGCGCCTCAACCGCGGATGTACCCCCGAAGGCACAAGCTGGCCTGCTTCGCCTGGTGACGAAGCTGCAGGAAGCACGCACAACGGTTCGTTACTGCGGGAAAGTACTAGCGCGCTGTTACACGTTCCACTCGACCATGTCGGATCAGGACGGTTCGAGAGGCAAGCTCTTCGGCATCCACCGGGTCATGGGTGACGAGCAATGCTGTCACTCCGGATCCGGCCAACCGCTCTCGCAGCTGGGCGCGCACTTGGCAGGCACTTTCCTCGTCCAGCCCGGCCATGGGTTCGTCGAGCAGCACCACGTCGGGATTGATCGCCATGGCGCGAGCAATGGCGACCCGCTGTGCCTGGCCACCCGATAGCTGGTGGGGCCTTCTTTCCGCCAATGCCTCACAGCGGACCTGCGCAAGTTCGCTGGTCGCGCGCCGCCGCGCCTCAGGCTTTCCCACGCCACGGCAGCGCAGGCCAAACTCCACATTGGCCTGCACGCTCATATGCGGAAAGAGGAGCGGTTTTTGCTGCAGGATCGTTACCGTGACGTCGGCGGGATCGAAGGAAATGCGGCCACTGTCCGGCTGCAGAGAACCCGCAACCAACTCAAGCATGGTGGATTTCCCGGCGCCGTTCGGCCCCATAATCGCCGTGAGCTCGCCGCCGGGAATCTCAACATCGTATTTGGCTCCTCGCGCGGTCACGGCCGCCCGGATTGTGATGCGCGGGGAGGCTCCTCGGTGTGTGCCGTAGCCCGAGAGGCCGGAACTGCCCGGCGGTCTTCGCGTTTCCGGGGCGGGCTGCTCCGCCTGCGCAACGGCACTCTCTCCATCCGGACGGGCAAAGCCCTCGCCCGCACTGGTATCTTCCACATCCGGGTCGAAGCCTCCCGCGGTGATTGCCCGTGCCATGCCCTCGGACCGCAACCGGTGCTCCCGCCCACTTCCTGCGATTACACCGCCCATCCCGGGCAAGCGTGCTGCCACCATATTCGCCCCGAAGATTGCGGCAATCGCCAACATGATCAACATAATCGCCAGTGCAAGCGCCTGATCGGTATTGATCTGCCTCTGCAGGTAGATCGCCAACGGCATCGTCTGCGTAACACCCTGCAATGAGCCGGCAAAAGTGATGGTAGCGCCGAATTCACCCAGCGCCCGTGAAAAGCAGATCGCCGTCGCCGAGATGAAGGCGGGAAGCAACACCGGCAGAGTCACCTGGAAGAATGTCCGCGTACGGGAGGCCCCGAGCGCGCGAGCGGCTTCTTCGTAGTGCGATCCACTTGCTCGAATCGCACCCTCAAGCGAACTGACCAGAAATGGCATGGCTACGAAGGTTTGCGCCATGATAACGGCGAGTGTCGTAAAGCCGATCTCGATTCCGAAAAGAGCCAAGTGCTGGCCGATCAATCCGCGCCTCCCCCAGGTCAACAGCAGAGCAAGGCCGGCGACCACGGGCGGCAGCATCATCGGCAATGTGACAACGGTCCTAACTGCGCGCGCCCACCAGCTATCTGGAAGTTTCGCCAACACCATCGCCAGCGGAACACCCAGCACCACGCAGCACAATGTCGATGCAAGGCACGTCTTCACCGAGAGCCACAGCGCGGCTCTGCTTCCCTCCGCGCTGATGAGCGGCCAGAAATCCCCCCACGGAGTGCGGGCTGCGATCACCACAAGCGGAACAAGAAGGAACAGGGCAGCGAGCGAGCTGGGAATGAGGAGCCATGGCGCATAGCCGATACGTCGGCGAGGGATCGGCTGGCGAGGGCGAGGTCGTAGGCTCATCACTGCAGGCTTCTCCGGCATTCGCTCCTACTCCACCGGGTCTTGGAAACCATGCGCATGCAGGATCTCCTGCCCGCGTTCCGAGAGGACGAAGTCCGTGAATGCCTGTGCGGCCTGCGGGTTCGCCGCCTCTCGCAGGATGGCGATCCGGTAGTCGTTTACAACCTGGTCAGCATTCTCAATCTCGATCACCTCAAGCTGATCGCCCGCCCCTTGCGCGTCGGTGGTGTAGACGAGTCCGGCATCTGCTTCACCACTGGCCACTTTGCCCAGCACATCGGTGACCGCCTGTTCCTCCGAGACGGGTTGTAGAGTCACATCATTGATCGCCGCCAGCTTCTGGGTCGCCTCGCCACAGGGGACCTCTGGCGCACAGATCACCACCTTGGTGTTATCGAGCGATCCATCGGCGAGACCGGTGACACCGGCTGGATTCCCTGCAGGCACAACGATAACCAGCGTGTTCGATGTGAAGGAGTAGGAGTCGTCAATCAGGTCGGCGTCGTCGGCGTTCTCCATGGTGGTGACGTTGGCGGTCAGGAGGACGTCCGCTCGGGCTCCTCCTTCTAACTGGTCGACGAGGCCGGACGAGCCACCGAAGTTGTATGTAAGCGCCACATCGGGATACTTGGTGTGAAAGGCTTCCTCCACCTCCGGCAGCACATCTATCAGCGAAGCAGCGGCGAACACGGTGATGTTGCCTGAGAGCTCCACGGCGCCAGTATTGTTGACGCTGCTCGGCATTCGTTCAGCTGCTGTGCTTGCAGCATTGGAGTTGTTTCCTGCGCACGCGCCGAGCAGAGCACAGACCGCGAGGATGGCGACCGTGCGGCGTCGTACCGAACTATCGTGTAGCGATGACATGATTGCTCCTCTTATGCGCGACTGTTATGTGACCGTCGTCTGGGACCGTCCAAGCCGCTTGCCTGGGCGCACTCGGAGCCGCGCCGCCTAACTCCTGCACATTCCCAGTTGGCCCTGTGCTCACCAGCGCACGCCCAGCCGTACTGGCTCCACGCGCTATCCCGCGGACCGACCAGAGACGATGGAGACGTTGGTTGCCTTGATCTGCGCTGCGGCAATCACTCCCGGTTCGAGTCCCAGTTCATGAACCGCCTCTGTGGAAATAAGGCTGACCACCCGATACGGGCCGCATTGCATAACGACCTGGCTCATCACCCGATCAGAGATCACCTCAACGACGAGGCCTTCTAACAAGTTCCGCGTGGATACACGCGTCTCAGGTTCATGTGGATGCGCTTCGCTCAAATGCCGCGCCAGGGACTCTCCCTCCACCCGCCGCGGAGAACTATCGGGAACCGTCGCGATGCGCCCTTCCTCAATCCACCGCCGCACGGTGTCATCGGAAACTCCGAGCAGATGGGAAACCTCAGCGATCCGATAATCAGCCATACCTCAACTATACCGATTTGCGTGGAAACACTTGGAACAATTCCGCAAATACGGATCCGTGTGGCCTATAGTTCTAGCGGTGCGCCGTGCCAACGGTGAGCGACACTACCTACCGCAGGACCATCACACACAGACACCGTCCTGTTTCAGCAGAGAAACCTGACAGGGCGCAACCGGATAATTCACCGCGATGCTCGCCTGATACTGCTCGCCCGCCAGAGCAGCGGTGAGCCGCGACAGCATGGCTGCATGCATACGGCAGATCAACGGATCAGGTGCCCTGCCCTCACGGGAGAATGGACAGACGGTCAACTGGATGGTGCCAACATCCGTCCCGCCGCGGGCAGCGAAGCCAAGAACCGATAACAGAATCCGGAGCCGTGCCGTGGGACCGGAGAGCTCGTTATTCTCCCCGGAGGAAGGCTCCGTAGGCGAGTACCCTGCAACTCGTCCCTGCTTCTGCTGCGCCACCGGGTAGACCGAGGACTGCATTCCGACGAGCCCATCCTCCTGCGATGGCGCAACACCCGCGATTCCGTACGCGATAATCTCGTCGCCCCACGCCGTACCGATCTGCCAGGCGTCATTCCACTCGTCAGCAGCATTGGCGTGTAAGTAGCGGCATATGGCCATCGCGAAAGCGAGGAAGTCGTCCATCAGCGCACTGATCGACGGCGGCACTGCTGGCTCGTACTGCCAAGCCGGGCGCCCGCGAGTCACACTGGGAACAGCTGACCGCTGCACTAGGCCCGCATCCACCAATACAGTCAGCGTTTCTCGGATCGAGTTCGCGTGTAATCCGGTCCGTTCCATTAGGTCACTGATGGTGGCCGGCCGCCCGAACTCCGTCAGTACAAGCAGCATAGAACTCTGACCGGCGCTCAAGTCCGCCAGATTAGAGGCAAGCCGTGAAAAAGAATCAATGGCAGCGCTGTGACGCAACTGCGTAGAACTGGTCGTCATGGCTTCTCCTCCCGTCGATAACGCTGCCAGATGTGCTGGAACCGATCCACCGGGGTCCTCCGATGCCGCACTACCCGCTGTTATCGAAATACATTTTCGGTCATCATACCGCGAGAGTCCGACGGCGTAGAGCGGACCATCGTCGCAGGCATGACCATCACCAAGCAGGTATGACACCTGCTTCATAGTCGCAGCCGGTGCATCGCCACCATTTGGCGGCGGCAGCGAGGGGGGAGTCGGCGCGGCCTAGAGCCAGCTGCGCGCCGACATCATTCAGACTCAGCCGCCGCCCGAACGACAGTGTCAAGTCTGACCACGTCACGCTCCCTGCGCATGGGCGTCATGGCGGCCTTGATCGCGCGGTTGAACACCATTCAACGGAGCCCACCCCTTCGCCGTCGCGCTCGTTGCCACGTCAGCCCTTCGCGAGCGATACACCACGTAGGGCCGGGTCACGTAGCCCACCGGCGGCGTCACCGAATGCACGAGACGCGTAAAGGGAACCATCGCGATGAGGAGCAGGCCCGCCACGATATGCAGCTTGAAGCTCAGCGGCACCCCCGCCAACAACTCCACTTTCGGCTGGAATACGAACAAGGAGCGCAGCCATACCGAAATCGTTTCGCGGTAGTCGTAACCGCCCGGTGCACCAAAGATCTGATTCTGCACGGTTGCGAAAGCCCCCAGCAGAATCGGCATGCCAAGCAACACGTACATGATCTTGTCATTTCGCGTCGTCGCCCGGCGGACTCCCGGATAGCGGATACGCCGAATGATCAGCAGCACAAGGCCGAGGATCGTAGCCAGCCCTGCCGCAGATCCCCCGACCGTAGCCAGCACATGGTACGCATGCTCGGAAATCCCCAGAGCATTCGTCCAAGACTTCGGAATAATCAACCCCATCAGATGGCCGAGCAGCACGAAGATAATGCCGAAGTGGAACAGCGGAGAACCAAGCCGCAACAACTTTGATTCATGCAGCTGGGAGGAACGTGCGGTCCAACCGAACTGGTCCGTGCGCCATCGCCACACGAGTCCTGCGACGAAAAGAACCGCGCACATATACGGGAAAATGGCCCACAGGAAGAGATCAAGGGCGTTCATGGCCGTGCCTCCTGAAGAGTCGGGAAAGGAAGATTATGAATGCCGACGAGTTCCGTCGGCGGGCCCTGCCGGATGAGTTTCTGGTATCGTTCGACGACGTCGTCCGTGATCTCCGGCAGTACGGCACACACCGCTGCAATAATGCCGTACCACGCCGATTCACGCTGATAGAGCGCGGCGCGCAACACCTCCAGGCCCTCCCGATGTGCGGGAAGCACACCGGAAGTGACCGGGTCATCAATCGAACGCGCAACCAGTTCGAGGATCGCAGGCAGGTAATCGGGAAGCTCGTCACCCTCCTGTTCAAATCCGGCTGCCCGGTAGAGTTCCCGGAAGGCCAGTAGAGCTTGCCCGCGTTGCCGCGTGTCCCCCACTGCGTAATACGACAGCTCCAGAGCACAACGCCGTTGCTCATCGAAGGTCGCCACATACGCTTCTTCGACCGCACGCAGGCCATACACCCGTGCCCACCCGGTGAAGTCCATGAAAAGCACAGCGAGCCGCTCCGGGAGGGAGGTGACGGCGTCGTCCACGGCATCGAGCCGCGCGGCGAAATCGGCACCTGGATAATCCAGCAATATTGACGCCGCCATGAAGGTGGTAGCCCGCTCGGCGTCGCTCACGGTTACCGGTACCACGTCTGCGGGTGCACCGCGACGTGCGCCCCGGCCAGGCACACCATGTGCCCGGTCAGCAGTGGAAGAGCCTGCCTGCGCCTTACGGCGTGGCCCCATGTTGATACTCATTACGGCCTACTGGGCAGAAGATCCACGAATACTTTGCGCCCGGAAAAGGGCCTGCCGCCCATACCCGGCCCACCCGCGCTATCCAGCGGGCAGTTGAAGGCATCCGCCGACCGTTCAATTTCGGGATGGGTCGTTGGAATGACATACCGGTCGTCATATTTGGCGACGGCGAGCAGCCGATACATGCGTTCCACCTGCTCGCCAGTCATGCCCACGGCGGCCGGAATCTCCTCATTCCCCTCGCCTCCCAGGTGAATATCGCGCATATAGGAGCGCATACATGCGAGGCGGCGCAACACGCGTTCCACGGGCACGGTGTCGCCCGCGGTGAACATTCCAGCCAGATACTCCAGCGGGATGCGCATACGCGAAATGGCCGTTAACAGCACCTTGGCGCCCTCGCCGTCGGCACCCGAGGCCGTCACTTCGTCCACAATCGGAGAGAGGGGCGGCACATACCACACCATGGGCAGCGTGCGGTACTCAGGATGTAGCGGCAGGGCCACCTGGTAGTCGTGGATCAGCGCGTACACCGGCGACTGCTGCGCCGATTCAATATACGAATGCGGCACGCCGTTTTGCAGCGCACCTTCAATAACAGCCGGATCGTGTGGATCAAGCAGGATGGATCGCTGTGCCTCGTAGAGTTCTTTCTCGTCCTCCGTAGCCGCGGCCTCCCCCACCCGCTCGGCGTCGTACAGCAAGACGCCCAGATAGCGGATGCGCCCTACGCAGGTCTCCGAGCACACCGTTGGTTCACCAAGCTCAATGCGCGGATAGCACAGGTGGCATTTCTCCGCCTTACCGGTGCGGTGATTGAAGTACACCTTCTTGTACGGGCAACCGGATACGCACATGCGCCATGCCCGGCACTTGTCCTCGTCCACTAACACGATGCCGTCCTCGGACCGCTTGTACATCGCACCGGAGGGGCAGGAGGCCACGCAGGTGGGATTCAGGCAGTGTTCGCAGATGCGCGGCAGGTAGAACATGAAGGCCTTTTCGATCTCCGCCTTGATGGTCGCCCCGGATGCTGCGAGCACCGGATCGTCCTGCATGGTTTCCAATGAGCCACCTAGGTTGTCGTCCCAGTTCGGTCCCCACTGCGGCGTATCCATATATTTGCCCGAGATCTGCGATTTCGCACGCGCAACCGGTACCGCCTTCGCGTCTTTCGGAGCGGAGAGCAGCTTGTCGTATTCGTAGGTCCATGGCTCGTAGTAGGCGTCGAGCTGCGGCATACGCGGGTTGGCGAAGATCTGCGAGAGCCGGTGCAGCCGCCCACCCTGGCGCGGAACCAGCTTGCCATCCTCGGTGCGGCGCCATCCGCCACGATAGTGTTCCTGATCCTCCCACCGCTTCGGATAGCCGACGCCGGGCCGGGTCTCCACGTTGTTGAACCACATGTACTCGGTGCCCTCACGGTTCGTCCATGCCTGCTTGCAGGTGACCGAACAGGTGTGGCAACCGATGCATTTATCGAGGTTCATCACCATCGCGATCTGTGCCATGACTTTCATCAGAACTGCACCTCCTGGCTACGACGGCGGATAAGCGCCACTTCATCGCGCTGGTTGCCCGTCGGTCCGATGTAGTTGAATGCATAGGTGAAGTGGCCGTAACCACCTAGCACATGGGTGGGTTTAATGAGGATGCGCGTAAGCGAATTATGAATACCGCCGCGTTTACCGGTGGATTCATTCAGCGGGGTGTTCATAGTGCGCTCCTGCGCGTGATGCATCAAGACGGTCCCTTCCGGGATGCGATGCGACACAACGGCACGGGCCGTGACCACGCCGTTGCGGTTATGCACCTCGATCCACTCATTATCACGAACCCCAACCTTTTCCGCATCCTGCGGGCTCATCCACACCGTCTGGCCACCCCGGCCCAGAGTCAGCATGTGCAGATTGTCGTAATACTGCGAGTGGATAGCCCATTTGTTGTGCACGGTCAGGTAGCGCACCGCCACTTCCACCTGTCCACGGCCGTCCTCCAACACTGTGCCGGGCGCGGCTTCGCCGTACAGATGGAGTAGATCGAGCGGCGGGCGGAAGGTGGGCAGCTGCTCGCCCGAATCGCGCATCCAATCGTGGTCGAGGAAGTAATGCATACGCCCAGAGAGCGTGTGCCATGGCTTGGAGCGTTCTCTGTTTACGGCGAAGGCGGTGTAGCGCCGTCCACCGTGCTCCGATCCGGACCATTCCGGAGAGGTAATAACCCCTACCGGACGGCGTTCAATATCCTCGTAGCGGATGAGCTTCTCCTCGTCCCCGGCGGCCAGATCGGCCAACGCGGTGCCCACTCGCTTCTCCAGTTGTTTCCAGCCCTGAACCGCGACGGCTCCATTGGTGGTACCCGACAGCGTGAGAATCATTTCCACCGCCTTCTTGGCGGTGTCCACAAGCGGGCGCTCCCCGGCGCTGGTGGGCGCGGTACCGAAGCGAGCCTTGAGTTGTTCAATTTGCTTGTCGGGTTTGAAGGCCACGCCCTTGGTAATCATGCCTGCCTTTTCCGGCAGCGGGCCAATCGTATTGAACTTCTCGGCAATCTTGGAGTAGTCGCGCTCCACCGGGATAATTTTCGGCATTGTGATGCCGGGAACCCACCCGACTTTCTCCCGTGGCCCCACGATTCCGTGCGCCCCGTTGAGCTCATCCGGCGTATCGTGCGTAAGTGGGCTGGCCACAATATCGGTGCGCACGCCCAAATGCTTGGCACCCAGCTGCGAAACCAGATCGGCCAGCTCCTGGAAAAGTTCGAAATCCGTCCGTGCATCCCATGGCGGCTGAATCGCCGGGTTGAAGGTGTGTACGAAGGGGTGCATGTCGGTGGAGGAGAGGTCGTGCTTCTCGTACCAGGTAGCCGCCGGGAGGACGACGTCGGAATGCAGCGTCGTCGAGGTGTTACGGAAGTCAGCCGTCACCATGAGGTCGAGTTTGCCGCGTGTGCCTTCCTCTCGCCACACCATTTTGCTGGGGCGGCGCTCCGGTGGCAGCTCGGAGGCTTGCACGTCGTTATCCGCCCCCAGCATATGCCGTAGGAAAAACTCCGTGCCCTTAGCCGAAGAACCGAGCAGGTTGGTGCGCCAGTTGAACAGCACCTTGGTCTGGTTCTCATTGGCATCCGGATCTTCAACGGCGAAGTGCAGCCGCCCGGCGGCAAGTTCCTGCGCAATGTAGTCGCCGGGAGCCATACCGGCCGCCTTCGCATCATCACCCAACTGTAACGACGAGCGATCAAACTGTGGAAAACCGGGCATCCAGCCGCGCTGAATGGACTCCACCAGGGTATCGGCCAGGCTCATCCCATCCAGTGATCCCTTGGACAGCGGGGACGAGAGGCGCTTGGCGGAGGCGCCGTCATAGCGCCACTGATCCGTGAGGATGTACCAGAAGCCGGTGGTGATCATCTGCCGCGCGGGCCGTGCCCAGTCCAGCGCGAAGGCGTACTGCGTCCACCCGGTAATTGGGCGCACCTTCTCCTGCCCCACGTAGTGCGCCCATCCTCCGCCGTTTACCCCTTGCGTGGCACACATCGATGTCAGTGCCAGAATCGCCCGGTAAATCACGTCAGCGTGGAAGTAGTGATTAATGCCCGCTCCCATAATGACCTGTGAACAGCCGCCGGAATCCAGTGCATTCTGGGCAAATTCGCGGCCCACGCGCTCGGCTGCCGCGGCGGGTACGCCGGTAAGCTCCTCCTGCCATGCCGGCGTGCCCGGTGTCGCGGCGTCGTCGTAGCCGGTTGGCCACTGACCCGGCAGGCCCGGGCGGGCCACCGCGTACTGCGCAAGCAGCAGGTCGTACACGGTGGTGACGAGCTGCCCGGCCACTTCGCGCACGGGAACACCACGGCGCACAACACCGGTGCCGATCGGTCCGTCACCGGGCTGCCCGGGAAGGTCGAAACGAGGCAGGGAGATCTCCGCGCTCCGGCAACCCTCGGAGTACAACGACATGACCGGGTTAACGCCGTCCATGCGCAGGTTCCATTTGCCAGCGCCCGCATCACCATACCGATCAGCGATTGTGCCTCCCGGGTCCTTGACGGCGCCGTCTTCATCCAGTACGAGGAGCCGGAAATCCGCGTACGGGGTCTGCGCCAATGCCCCACCTACATCGGAGGCGGTAAGGAACTTACCCGGAGTGTAGGTGCCGTCCTCCTCCCTCACCAAAGTGACGAGGAAGGGAGAGTCGGTGTTCTTCTTCATGTAGTCGAGGAAGAAGGGCTCTTTGCGGTCAAGGTGGAATTCAGAGAGAATCACGTGGCCCATGGCCAGAGCGAGGGCCGCGTCGGTGCCGGGCGCAACCCGCAACCATTCGTCGGCGAACTTAGTGTTGTCGGCGAAGTCCGGCGAGCAGACCACGACTTTTTGCCCGTGGTAGCGGGCCTCCGCCATGAAATGGGCATCGGGGGTTCGCGTCAGCGGCACATTCGATCCCCACATGATGAGGTAGTCGGCGTTGAACCAGTCACCCGCCTCCGGCACATCCGTTTGGTCGCCGAATACCTGCGGCGACGCCGGAGGCAGGTCCGCATACCAGTCGTAGAAGGAGAGCATGGTTCCGCCCAGCAGTTCGAGGAAGCGTGCTCCCGCACCGTAAGAAACCTGCGACATGGCCGGGATTACGGTGAAGCCGGCCAGGCGGTCCGGGCCGTAGTCTTTGATGGTCGACGTCGTCGCCGCCGCAACTATTTCGGTGGCCTCCTGCCAACTGGTCCGGACCATGCCGCCCTTGCCGCGAGCACTCTTAAAGGCGTGGCAAACCTGCGGATCGGAGATGACGGCATGCCACGCCTCCACGGGGTCGCCGCCATGAACGGCCTTCGCCGCACGATACGCGTCGAGGAGTACGCCGCGCACATACGGGTGGCGGATACGGGTCGGCGAGTACTCGTACCAGGAGAAGGCCGCCCCGCGCGGGCAACCGCGCGGCTCGTATTCCGGCATATCCGGCCCCGTCGTCGGATAGTCGGTGACCTGGGACTCCCAGGTGATCATGCCGTCTTTCACGTACACCTTCCACGAACATGATCCAGTACAGTTCACGCCGTGCGTAGAATGAACGACTTTGTCATAGCTGAAGCGTTGCCGGTAGAACACGTCGGCTTCCCGCCCGCCCGTCAGGAAGATCTGCCGGGCATCGGCGGATACCTCGCCGCGGCGCAGATGTGCACCAAACGAGAACAGTGATGAGTCCTTCGGACCGGCCGCATTGCCTGTGGTTGCCATGTGAAACTCCTTTCCGCTGGTGTGATGAATAGGTGCTTATCCCGGGAAGGGTGCCCTGCGGCGGGCGTACTGCATCCAGCACAGCAATGCGCAAGCCACGCAGTACGAGGCGCAGACAATGAACCAGGTGCGGGCGCTCATGGCGGACAGTGCCACACCTACCAGGAAGGGACCGAAGGCCGCGATGGCTGCCGTGAAACCGATCGCGCCGCCGGCTTGCCGTTTCGGCATGATCATTGGCATCTGTTTGAAGGTGCCGGCATTGCCGATGCCCGCAAAGAAGAACATCACGAGCATTCCCCACAGGAATCCGGTGAAGTCGTCCGGAGAGGAGGGATCAAGGAAGAAGGCGCAGGTGGCCAACGTTGCCGCCATTCCGACGCCGGAGACGAAGGTCCAGATGGCACCTCCGAATCGGTCACAGAGCGGCCCCCACAGTACACGGACAATCGAGCCGATCAACGGGCCGAGGAAGGCGTAGGTCACCCCCTGCGGCAAATTGGCGAAGCCCGCCTCCGCGAGCTGGGAGGCGGAGCCATAGTTATTGTTAACCAGCAGGGCGAACTGGGCGGAGAAGCCGGAGAAGATGCCGAAGGTCATGATGTACAGCAGCGTCATGAACCAGGTGTTCGGGTTTCCGAAGATATCGATCTGCTGGCGGAAGTTGGCCTTGATCGGCACATCTTTAAGCAAGGTGAAGGCGAGGGCCGCCGCCACCAGCGCCCAGGGTACGAAGAAGATCGCCGCATTGTGCACCCAGAGTGATTCTCCGCCACTGTTCTCCGGAGCGATGAAAGTGATGCCGAAGAGTCCGAAGCCCATCAGCCACGGTCCGGCGATCTGGATGATGGACATACCGAGATTACCGATGCCGGCCTGGAGGTTGAGAGCCGTTCCGGAGAGCCGCTTCGGGAAGAAGTACCCGGTGGAGGGCATGTAGCCGGAGAAAGTACCTCCGCCAACACCACAGAGGAAGGCGAGAAGCATAAGTACCCCGAAGGAGGTCGAGGTGTTCTGCACGGCGAAGAACCATCCGAACATGGGGATGGTGTAGAGCAGTGACGAGTAGCCGATGAGGCGCCGGGTGCCGATCATCGGCGGGAGGAACATGAAGACCAGCCGGAGAAGGCCGCCCGAGAGGCCGGGCATGGCGGCAAGCCAGTAGAGCTGTCCGCTGGTGAGGTTGAAGCCGATGTCGTTCAGTTTTGAGGCCAGCGCCGAGACGAGGAACCAGACGCAAAAGCCAATCACCAGCGAGAAGGTGGAGATGACAAGGGTGGTCCAAGCCGTCTTCGAACTCCACCGGTCTGGGTTCTCCGGATCCCAGCCGACGAGCAGGTAGCCTTCTGTATGCAAACTGGTGGATTCCGTAGTGGATTCCTCAGGGTTGTGCTTACTCACGTGGTTTCCTTACTGTGACGACGTTGATTCTCACGACGTCGAGCCGTGAACCAGCACCTTTGTCTAGCAGTGTCACAGCCCGTATTAGATTGATGTCGGCCGATACCCAGCCAGGCAGGCAGGGCGGTTCGCGAGGGCCGCTCCGGCCATCCGCGCAATCAGCGCGGACCGCAAGTTCGTCCCGCTCAGAAGCTCGGTCTGTTCGGTCCAAGGTGGGGCACAAATGCGCCCTACTCGGACCTGCGCACCGAGCGAGCGGCCTGCACTTAGTCAGTACAAACCACCGTTCGAGTCATACAGACCAATGGCACAGTACGGCAGCCGTACCGGTTCCGCCTGAACAAACCAACAGAGGCAGTTCAACCGAGTCAATTTTTCACGCCACCGACCGTGCTTTTGCTACTATCAGGCTACGGGCAAAAATCGCCGCACGCGGCATATTCGGCCGCAATTCCCGCGTTTTTACGTAAGACTTTTGTTAGCAAATTCGCAATAGCGCCAGGAGAGCATGATGAGAGGCAACAATGACGCCGGCCGGGAAGCGGCAGCGAGTACCGGGAGGGAGGCGGAGGGTTCCCTGGGCACAGATCGGCACGCCTTGTCGTCGTATGTCACGTCATCGCCGACTGAGGCTTCCCGGAACGAGGGTCGGCCCGGTCGCGACCATGCCGCAGAACTCAGCGGCAAATCGGAGCATCGTCAAGCCCACGCCATGGACCGTGACCTGCCGGGCGCCGTCGTCGTGTCCACGGAGATCGTCAACGGGACGCGCGAGGACACGGTCGGCCCCCTCGCCGTGGGCATTTTGGAACAGAGCCGAGTGCATACCAAAACACCACAGCATGTGGCAGAGGACCCGCTCGAGCTGCGCGCGGCGTTGCGGGATGCGATTGCTTCCGGCGCGCGCATCATCGTCACTGTGGGAGGTACGGGAGTCGGACCGGGCGATATTACTCCGGAGGTCAGCGCGGAGTTCATCAGCGTGCGCATGGACGGACTCACGCAGCAGATTCGCGACGTCGGCCTGGCAAAGACACCGCTATCCTCGCTATCGCGGGGAATCGTAGGAATCACCGAGCGCGGGGTGTACGGGGTGTTGATCGTCAACTCCCCCGGATCACGTGGCGGGGTGAAGGACGCACTCGGGGTGATCTGCCCCCTGTTGCCACATATCTTCGAGCAGTTGGACGACCAAGATCATTCGTAGCCAGCGCCTTCCGCAGTGCCAGAGCCTCGTGTCGGCACGCTAGAGCTCTCGTGCTGGCAGAGTTCTCGTGCTGGCGCGTTGGAACTCTCGCGTTGGCGCGTCAGGACCCTGGTACTGGCAGTATCAGAGCGCGTCACAGCTATCAGCCCGCCCTCAGGCTTCACCGGCACTCGTTGGTATCGCGTCGACGAAAAACTCGTTGATCCGCCGGGAGAATTCCTCTGGTTTCTGCGTGTTCCACACATGGACCGCCCCTGGCACGATCTGCAGTTGTGCCCCCGGAATCAGCCGCGCCAGCAAGCGCGACGCCGGGAGGTTTGGACGATCACGTGTACCACACATAATCAGGGTCGGAGCGCTGAGGGTAGTGACTGCCTCCCGCGTGTCGATCCGCGCCAGTTCATGCACAATCTGCCGCAGGCGTGCCTTACTCATACCCTCCGGCGCAATCTGACCACCGGCGACGCGGATCAGTGCATTCTGAAGCTTCATGAGAATCGGGTTTGGACGCGTCTGACTACCGGAAAGTACCAACGACCGCACCCGTTGTGGGTGGTCAATCGCAAATTGGGTGGCCACCATTGCGCCAAGCGAGAGTCCACACACATCCACAACGTCGAGGCCGCGTTGATCCAGATCCGCCACAAGTGCTCTCACCGCACCGGAAAGCGTAAAATCGAGCATATCGGCGTCCCGGGTTCCGAAAACCGGGAGTGCCAATCCGGTGAAACCTGCGGGCAGCGCAGCCGCCTGCGCATCCCAAGCCTCCGGCCCCTCCCCCATGCCGTGCAGAAAAACAACGGTACGGTTGCTCTGTCCATGCTCTGTTGTCATCGCGGCGTGTCCTTTCTTGTCACCACAGCAAGCCCTTTAGCCGTTCCTACCTACCAGTCCACTGGTCCCGCGGTTCTGAACTGCCCGCAGCGCTTATAACTGCCCGCAGCGTTTGCAGCTGTCTTCCACGGATTCTAACAGTACGAGGATTCGGTCACAGTGGATTGCTCCCGAAATGCTACCGAAGTATAGCCCGCCATCACACCGCACCGCCCGCCGAATCTCGCCACGCGCTTGCGCCATTCCACCTCCTAAAGCTGCACCCGCTAGTCTCATCACGTATCCTCTCGCCACATCTGGCAGTGGCACCTACACCTTATAACAGACATTTCGTATCTCGCATCCCACCGGGTATTCTGAAACAGTGAGCAAGCGCTTGATCCTCGTCGACGTTGACGGCACTCTGATTAATTCGCGGCAACAAGTGCCGGATTCCGCCCGCAGGGTTCTCTCTTCGGCAGCGGCCGCCGGGCACACACTGCTACTGTGCACCGGAAGGTCTCTGCCGGAGATTTACCCGTGGATCTGGGATCTCGGGTTCAGCGGAATGATTGGGGGTAGCGGTGCGTGGGTGCGCGTAGGCGACGTCGTCGTTGCCGACCATCGCATGCCGACCGCCGACGTTCAGCATATGAGCCAACGTTTCGACGCGCTCGGCGTGCAGTGGCTGTGGCAGACGCCCACGGACTTTTACCCGAGCGCCGACTTCCTCGCCGCGTTTGCGGAGAAACGCGATTCGGATGCACATCAGGCCGACGCCGATGCGGATACACCCGGTACCGATGCGGGTGCGGCGTGCTCGGCCGATACAGCGGATTCCGACTGGAGTGCCTACGCCGCCCGTATTTCTCCCTTCTTGCGCAGCGGTCC
The DNA here is from genome assembly GCF_003957265.1 of Actinobaculum sp. 352. NCBI lineage: Bacteria > Bacillati > Actinomycetota > Actinomycetes > Actinomycetales > Actinomycetaceae > Actinobaculum > Actinobaculum sp. 352. Next base: position 358,874 of record NZ_RQSN01000002.1, read on the forward strand.
GCCGCAAAGTGCGTCGAAGGGAACCTTCCTCATCCCGGACGATAATCCGCTCCATCCGAATGAAACCGTTGCGCCCTATGATGGTCGATACATCGCACTCACCGGCTCCGTGGAAGGAGAGTCGGGCCTGGCCGGGGAAATTCTGATAAACGGGGTCACCAAAGCCACCGGTCTACAGGAAGCCGCAGAACACCTCGGGGTAAATGCGCGTGATGCAATTATGTTTGGCGACTCCCCGAACGACCTCGCCGTATTCGACGCTGTCGATACCGCAGTCGCAATGGGCAATAGTACCGAGAGCGTGAAGGATGCGGCCGACATGATCGTGCCCGGTATTGACGACGACGGATTGGCCTACGGTTTTCAACAACTCGGGTTGATCTAGCGGATGCGATTAAACTGCCCCTGGTGCCTTTGCCAACACTGCGCTGCCACCCTTCATACCGTGGCGGGCGTCGGCGCTGCGGTGACACGAGATCTTCCGCCCAATGCGCACGCCGTCGGGAATCCTGCTCGCGTGATTCGCGTTAACGGCGATGACGAAGGCAAGGTCGGCTGCGGTGACGTGCACAATTGGCAGGGATTGATAAGCGAAACCGCAGCTGAACGCCGCGCTTATCGGCAATTACCGACACCCACACAATTGGTATTGGCGTCAGGGCTCTCGGTATTGGCGTCAGGGCTCTCGGCCTACCGCTACCGGCCGGTGCGCGCATGTGCCGAGTGAATGTTCGAGGCCACGGCGCCGCAACGGCCGGTATCACCAGAATAGGACACCTCATGACATCTTCCGCACCGGCACTTGCATTGACCGGATCCACCGGTTTCATCGGAGGGAATGCCGCCCGCCTACTCGCACACGAGGGTTTTGACCTTCGTCTGCTCGCCCGTGCGCCGGAGCGCGCACCACAGTTGGCTGGGGCGGTGGCCGTTCGCAGCTCCTACGCCGACGACGCCGCTACGCGAGAATCCCTTGCGGGAGTAAAGACGCTTTTCATGGTCTCCGGGGTGGAAGCACCGGATCGCCTGCAGCAGCATTTCGCGCTAGTCGATGCGGCGGCCGGGGCCGGGGTTGAGCAGATTGTGTACACGTCGTTCTTCGGTGCAGCGCCGGATGCGACCTTCACCCTGGCGCGTGATCACTTCGTCACCGAAGAGCACATCAAGGAATCAGGGCTTGACTATACCTTTCTGCGGGATAACTTCTATCTGGACTTCTTCGCCGGGCTTGCAGGCGACGACGACGTGATCCGCGGACCGTCCGGTGACGGGCGAGCCGCGGGCGTTGCTCGTATTGATGTTGCACGCACGGCTGCGGCAGTGCTGCGTGATCCCTCGGTACATGCCGGGCGAACCTATGACCTGACCGGGCCGGAGTCGTTCACGCTGACCGAGGTTGCGCAGGCGTTATCCGACCATACGGGCCGCAAGATTCGCTTCCATGATGAGACCGTTGAAGAGGCATACCAGTCGCGCTTGCGCTGGCCGGCCGAACAGTGGGAGTACGACGCCTGGGTGTCCACCTACACCGCGATCAAGGTCGGCGAGTTGGATGGAGACAGCACAGCCATTGAGGACATTGCCGGGCGGAGACCGTTGAGCTTTGCCGAGTTTCTAGCCCTCTGAGATCGCGGTGGGGCCGTGGGAGGCGCTGCCTGCGGGCTACGGGGGATTCACGTGCGGGTGACGCCGCTTGATTCAAGTGCAGGCGATACCGCTTGACTCAAGTACGGGCGATACCACTTGATTCCAGTGCGGGCGATACGCGAGAGCGCATTTCGCTACGAGGGCGGCTCCGCCGCCGCACTGACTCCACTGCCGCATTGACTTCGTTGCCGCCCAGCGCGGCGGACCGCCGTCTTATCGTGCCGGTCGGCGCACCGGTTCCACGCCCTGTCCTCCCAATAAACAGGCGGGTACCGTCACCTAGATACACTCGGTGTCGCACCCGTCGGCGTGGGTGTGGCCCAGGTGATCGAGTCCAGGAACGTTTCGGTTAGTCCTGCTGGCAGGCTGTCCTCGCCGTGTGGCGCATTGAAAGTGATTCGCCACAGTCCATCTGGACGCCCAACGATCCACATCTCATAGTACGTATCGTCCTCGCGGGTACTGATGTACGAGTAGCCACGGGCAGGATTGCCATCAATCATCCGCTCGGGAAGCTCCGTCACCTGATCGTTTTGGCCGTATGCCTGTGTTCTGCCGACCCATGAGCGCTGGATAGCATCCAAATCGAAAGTATCCGGATGGTCCTCAACCCAATAGCCGTTAAGTTCCAATATATCCGGCGCTATGCGCGTCGCCCGTACGCTCGCCCCCGTAAAACCCGCGCTTCCATCAGCCGAGGCAAGATACTCAATCCCCGGATCAGGGTCCTGCGCGATCTCCACCCACCCGGCTGGAGGTTCCGCATCCATAACCGACACGCTCTCCGCTGTCGCAACAAAAGTGGTGTGTCTGCTGGCCCTATCATCGCTACCACACGCGGCCAGGCAAAAGACCACCGCCGCCGCGAGAGCGCCGACCACCGCATCACGGGCACGGCGCCTAAGCAATCCACGCTTCCTCAAACGATGCCTCATGGCAACACACCATCCTTTCCAGGTAGCCGAGCTGTACTGTCAAACATGCCGCATCCGCGTATAGCGTGAGCGGCAACATCTCGCCTGGCGACCGGCCTGTCACTTCCTGCACCTCCGGCAGCCACTTCCGCGAGCCGAGCCGACTCAGCAGGCCAGGTAGCACCAGCAGCATAAGTACCGGATTCATCCCCGGGTATCGTGCCGCCTTGTCGTATCAGGGCTCGGTCCAACATCTCACCCATCCGCATCCGACGACGGCGCGCTCCAGGTCACCGTATCCAGAATCCCGTCCAACTCCGCAGGCAACTCCGTATGACCTGGATCCGACTCCAGAAATATCTCCCACACCCCATCATGACGACCGACATACCAGACTTCTGTCCGCACTGCAGCCCCGTTAGCATCACGAAAGACATAGCTGAACCCACGCGCCGGATTCCCATCAATATACCGAGAAGGCAGCAGAGCAAAACTCGAACTACCCGGAACTCTTTCTCTGTCAATTAGGAGTCCGTGCATCCACCATTCCAGGTCATATTCATTAGCATCTCCGCTATACGCGCGATACTCCGCCCGGTCAAGAATAACCGAGGGGAAATGCGCGGCACTGATACTAGCCACACCAACCGCAGAAGAAGACCCATCCGCAGTGATCAAGAAGACCACTAACCCGTCAACGGGCACCTCACTCCACCCCGGCGGCACATCCGCATGCATCACATCCCGAGCGTCATCAGTCGCCACAAAGGTCGACGGCACCGACGGCGTCACCTCCGCAACCTCAGGACGATACACCCCACACGCCGCTACAAGAAAACACAACGCGGTGATCGCAGCCAGCAGGCGCTTAGTGCCACCCCTCCGAGGAAGGAACCCACCCATCGTCTCACCCATCCGCATCCGACGACGGCGCCGTCCACCTCACCGTATCCAAAATCCCGTCCAACTCCGCCGGCAACTCCGTATGACCAGGGCCCGACGTCAACCTGATCTCCCACACCCCATCATGACGACCGACATACCAAGTCTCCCAACGCCTCGCAGTCCCGTCTGCGGTCCGAAACACGCAGCTGAACCCACGCGCCGGATTTCCATCAATATACCGATCAGGCAACAGAACGAAACTCGAACTAGCCGGATACCTTTCTCTATCGATGAGAAGTCCGCGCATCCACCGTTCCAGATCATACTCATTAGCATCTCCGCCATAAGCACGATACTGCGATCGGTCAAGAATAACCAAGGGAAAATGCGCGGCACTGATACTAGCCACACCAACCGCAGAAGAAGACCCATCCGGAGTGATCAAAAAAATCGCTTCCCCGTCAACGGGCACCTCACTCCACCCCGACGGCACGTCAGCATGCATCACATCCCTAGCCTCATCGGTCGCCACAAACGTCGACGGCACCGACGGCGTCACCTCCGCAACCTCAGGACGATACACCCCACACGCCGCTGCAAGAAAACACAACGCGGCGATCACGGATGCGGCTATACTCCGATGAACCCGTTGACGGCGTGCACTACGCACTATCATTTCCCCCGATACCGCTTGCTCATATCGTACGCATTGGAGTGCTGAGCGGCACTATCCGCAGTGAAACCCCCAACCGAATTCACAATTTCGACGTAGCCCGACCCTCCCGATTGGTTCTGGATATACCGTTCATAGGATGTCCGCTGTTTATCCGTCTGATCCGCATAGGGAATGATGTCGCCGTTTTCATCGAAGAATGGCTCCAGGTTTTGAGTGTCCGTCTTAATGAACTCTTCCGGTGTCTGCGCGAAGTCCTCAAAAGAGCCGTGCGTACTCATAGATTGATAGACCGCTTGCTCCATGTACTTGTTGAGTTCTAGTGTGGCCGCCGCCTGATCCCCATGTTCCTCATTGTTGGTGGGGAGCAGGAAATCAACCACGGGTGCAACACCGTTCGCCTTGGTTTGGTCGAAGAAGTAATTTGCGACCTTGTCACTCTCATCGAAAAAGGCGCCGCCCGGAATAGCGCCCGCTCCTGCCATAATGTACCCCTTCCACCGAGCATTGCGAACATCAAGCGCGTGTTTTGCCTCATCAGAGGCATCCGCATCTACCGTGAACAAAGCCTCTAGCATCGGGTTCCACCTCTGTACAACGTCTTTCGGTGGCGTCCCGCCAACACCATCAAGCGCATCATCCAGCTCTTCCTCATAGCCGCGTTGACTGGCGACCAGAAGATTATCGATTGCCGGGGCGCGGCCTCCCTCCCAATAATCGTCGCTTTCGTCATCTGGCGTTCCATTGTTATTGAGTTCAGGCTCATCAAACCCCAAGTCAAGAATCACCCCATCTGGGCCGAGCAACTTTGCCCTCATGTAGGTATCAAACACGATCTGATAGTCGCCATTACCCGTAGCGACAACGCCATTCGACGAACCAGCCGCCAGGAGCGACAGCGCGATGCCATCCACATGCGGTTCCAGAATCAATCCTGCCCAGGAACGTAGATTCGGGTTGTGATACCCGAACGCGTCCTGGCCGTCGACCTTGTCCGTGTCCCGGAGCATGTTGAAGTCATGGACCACATCTAGGCCATCCTGATAACCGAACAGGAAGTTCGCCGCAATCGTCGTCGCAGTCATATCACGCTTCTGCCACTGCTCCCACTCCTCATCGGTCATCTGACTGCGATCCGGCACATCCCCGGTATCTGCAGCCTGCTGAAGCACACGCCCAAACTGCTCGCCACCGTCTTCGAATCCGTAGTACTGGTTTTCTTCCCACGTAGCGTATGTCCGTCCTCCGGTGAGGTAGCGTGTCATGTTCATCGGTTTGTCATTGCTATCGACGACGCCATCGTGGTTGATATCCATGCCCGTCGGCGTATCACCGGCAAAGAACAGCTGTACTGAATCTAATCTGCGCCGATCTGCTGCAAGAAGCGCCGGGTCGCCGGTCTGCGGATCTAAACTCTCAGGCCGATCCATCAACATATACATGGCCTGCAGAGGCTCATGGACCGCGCGGTCCGAGCCGAAGATGTAGGTTCCGAACTGGGCTTGAGGAGTTCGTTCACCCTTCCAACGCATTTCCTCGGCATCCATGGCGACGATATCTTGCGCCACGGACACGCCACCTCCCGCAGGCGGCTCGAAGAATCCCGGGCCTAATGTCAACTCCGGATTGGCATATCCCGCCTCGCCCACAAGTTGCAGGATGATGTCGTACCCGTCTGTGCCGATGTCGCAGGTCATGTTTGAATCTAAGTTCGCCTGGTCATACTCGGTTCTTCCCACCATTTTAAGATCTTCTACGAACCGCTGTGTTTGTGATGCCAACGGCTTTCCCGATCTGGTCTCGATGCCATCTCTGACCTGCTCAAAGAGGATCTGCCTCTCAGCGTTATCTCCTGCCAGGTTCATTCCACCTGTACCCAGCGCTATGGTGGTGCCTATCGCACAGAGCACGTCATCGCGAACCTCTCGATCAAGATCGGGATTCGCGGCCATATCCTCCTGGGAGTACGCGCGATCAATCCGCAGCGAGAACCTCACGAGGTCGTCCGCAGAAACGTACTGCAAGAGCGCATTGGCGACAAAAGGATCTTGGATTTTATCGCCGTACTTTGTATTGAAAGCCTCAACATCCTCGGCCGTCAGGTTCGGATCCGAAATAACCGTGGCAATCTCTCGCGCTTCCTTATCGGCGGTTTTCCACTCAATCGCACCCGCCACCAAAGGCACGTCGCCAAAAATGTTCAAGCCCGTCTCCCACCTGGAACTGTGTGGCACATCCGGGTTGATGATCTCATCTTGCGCCGCTAAGACCTTTGCAGCCGTGCTGTCTGCTACCTCGTCGAGCTCTGTCAACAGACCCTTATATTTGTTGTTGAACTCCACCACGGTCTCTTGCCATTCCTGGTCCACACGCTGGCGCCACGCATCCACATCCCCCTGCGTATACGGTGTCACCGCATTGGTCGCCACCTCGGCCTGTGCCTCGTCTATCTCGGCAGTCTTGGCTTCATACGCGGCCTCAGCCGCATCGTAATCCTCCTGCAAGGCACCGATGTTGCGGATCGTCTCTTTCACTTTATCTGCATATTCCCTTAGTGGAGACGATGCAAACCGCAGTGCGTCGGCCATCTTCCGTGCCTTGCCGCCCACCGCGAGGATCTGATCCGTATAGGCGTCCGCTGATTCACCAATCCATCCCGGTACACCGCCGGTCGCCGTCGCCACTTGCGTTGCCGCAACACGACCACCGGCTTGCTCCAAACGGTAGGCAACGCGTTCACACTCCCCTGCCGTGTCTGGTGGTACCTCAAACGTGAAACCGGACGCCATCATCCACACCTTTCCATCATCAACGCATCACACGTTGCGCGTGTCAACGCGCCACGCATGAGAAACAGTTCTCGCTGTGGTAATTCACGGCATGTGCCTCGGTCTGCAAAGCCGCCGTGTGCTAGGGCACTACCCACCAGACGCCGCCGCATCATGAGTCCTCGCCACCACCGAGTATCGCCTCCATCTCTTTGTACGCCTCCGATTGGCGCGACTCAGTCTCGTCAAAATCGGCTGTTGCACCCTGCGCACCCGACCCTAAAACAGCACATGCGTTGGAGAATTCCCCCAACCCGTCCCGCATCGCCGCCTGGTACTCTTTAAGCGCCGCATCCAGCTTCTCGGTTCCCGGCCCGTCAAAAGAAGGAAGCTTAGAAGCGCAGTACGCCACTACCGTTTCACGCAAATACGCGAACAACGCGCCAAATTCCTCACAGTCATTCCACTGTTCTTTCGCACTGACGCCAACAGCTTCACGGTCGAACTCGATACTCATCGTTTTGTCTCCTTTGCCAGAAATGAGGGCCTTCAAAGACCGACCCGTGCCTACTGATCTAAACCAGCTGGACGCGCAGGTCACCGGTCGGGTTTATTGTTGTTGTTCGTTTTCGCGGGGCTCTCGCCAGTACAGGAGGGGCCGGGAGAACATTTCACGGCGGGTGGCCTCTTCGGCCTCACGCCGCTCACGCTCACGGATGCTCTCGGCACCATGGCGGCTCAACCACACCGCATCCAAACGCTTGAGCGCTTCCTCCTTGCGGCGTTCCTCTTCCTGCGGATCCGGAACCTCCCGACCACGCATAGCAAAACGCACCTCCGGACTCCACTTCCGCTCCCGCTCATCCCTCTTCCGACCAGCACCACGCACACCCGCACCACGCACGCCAGACTGCTGGCCCTGCGCTCCACGAACACCAGCCCCACGGACACCAGTCTGCTGGGCCTGGCCGCCGCGAACACCCGTTCCAGCACGACCCGTCCCACGGCCAGATTGCTGTGTCTGCCCGCCCCGGACGCCGCCCGTACCGGCTCCACGGCCAGTCCCAGCACGACCACCAGCAGGCTGTCCACCACGAACACCCGTGCCACGACCACCAGCTGCTTGGCCGCCGCGGGCACCAGTCTGCTGGGCCTGACCACCACGAACGCCACCCGTGCCACGCATACCGGCCTGCTGGGCCTGACCACCACGAACACCCGTGCCTCGGGTCCCGGTCCCGGTTCCCCGGGCCCCGGTACCGGTGGCTTGTTGTGGTTGGCCTGATAAGGGGATACGGGTGGGACGCATACCCATCTGCTGCGCATTACTCCACCGCACACCAGATGCCGCACCACGAGCCAACCCCGCCGCACCAGCAGCACCCGCAGCCGCACCCGCCGCACCACCCGTGGGGTTGTTGTTGTCTTGGAAGGAGAGACGTCCGGCTTCCCGGACCCGGTCCATCAAATCCCCTCCACCCGGACCATACAAGTAGCGTGCCTCCGCCGAATCAGCTCGGATCATCCTGCCTTGTGGAGTACCCACCATGCCTTCGACACGCTCACCCGCATACCACGAAAACATCCACGCCAAACTCCCAGAAACACCCACACCAGCAGCAATCGCACCCACCGACGGAACAACAGACCCACCACCATCCGACACGTCTAGGTCTGGGTCCGTGTCTGTCGGGCGGCCCTCCGCCAACGCCGCCGCATACGACGCACCACCATCAGACGGCAGCCCCGTCACCGACGAATCCACACCAGACAACGGTGGCGCGTAGGTGACATAGGACCGTGGCTCGGCCTTCTCACTCCTAGGCAGCATACGAATCGCCCGATCCACCTCCTCACCCACATAATCCACCATCCGCCCAGCCCGCTCCTCATACCCGGCATCGCGAGCCTCATGCGCCTGCTCAGCATGCTCCATGCCAGCTGTGGTACGGAGCGCATTGGCCGGGGTAGGAAGCATACTACTCGTCATACCAATAGACGCCACCTCCGCCTTGTAGGCAGTATCCGAGGCCTGCGTGCCCGCACTGATTTCTTCATGCGCTGCCCGGGCCTGAATCGTCGCATCAGCAATTACCTGCACCGACTTACCCATAGCCTCCGTATCATCCGCGTGGTCTCCTAGGCGGTTCCGTACCCACTCCAGCGACGATAACATCGCATCCGCTGTCGCACCCCGGATCCCCCAATCATCAGGATTCAACATCCCATTAATCCGCAGACGCAACCCCTCAAAACCCTCACTGATAAGACTGAGCCGATTGGCGAGGTCTTGTGCTTCGTTCGGGTCGAAGGTTGCGATCTCCGCCAAGGTGTCACGCTGCTCTCGACTCGCCATCTGCTGTCCCCTCTCCCCTCGTGTCCCAGTTAGGGTCGTACTCGGTGAGCACCCCGAATCCGGAACAGAATCGTGTGTGATGGAACAGACTCTACCCGGCAAACCAAGCCCTGTCTACAACGAATAACAACCCGCACTCCCTCACCAGAATGACGTCCCAACATGTTTACGCAGGTCACACCGCGTGTCACACCCCGACAACGATGACGAAAACTCATCAGAAACTGCACACCGCTCCGTGATCTGCCACAATCTACACAAAAGACAACCCACAGCAGTCAAGCAGAGCGGAGCGACATGACCACCACACCACCAACTCCACACGGCAACACACCTGACCCAACCCACGGCGCTACCACTCCACCAGCCGCCCGGCCGGGCCCGCGCGGCTGGGTCTGGGCGCTCATTGGCGCTCTGGTGGTCGTGGCTGTCGTGGTCGCTGGCATCATTATCGCGGGACGGAGCACGCCCAGCAAACAACCAGTCGCCACGTCGACGCCGGAACCGACGGCGTCGGCTTCGTCTGGTGGGACGACCGTGCCTGAGACGTCCACTGCCACGGCGACAGTGACCGTGTCACCCCTGATTCTGCCGTCGGCATCTGCGTCCGCACCAGTATCCACCGGTCCCACCCAGGTCGGCGAATGGACCGTTGAAATCCTGGAATACTCACCTAATGTGAACGATATCCTCGCCGCCGCCGACCACCCCGTCACCGTCGAGGGACACAAATACGTCGGCGTCAGGCTCCGCATCACCAACAACGGCACAGAACGTGTCGGCCCGTATGTTGATCTTGATCGGTACATTATCGGTATCTCGAAAGGCACCTATTACGAACACCACATGGACACCGCCGGTTACCCGGGTGACGAATACCTGGCTGAGGTCTACCGTCTTGAACCTGGTGAGACCGGTGAGGGTTGGTTGTACTACCAAGTGCCTGGAGACTTCACACCCACCGTCATGAGCTTCCAAGACCAACGCACCGACCCCGACCCACCCGAAACCTTCATCCTCATACCCACCACCAACTAGAGCAACAGCGGCAACCATTACAACGCCTCACACTGCCTCGACCCCTCACAAACGGTAACCCGGACGCGAGAGGCACACGCCCGCGTTTCCCCACACGCCACGGCTGGAACTGAACGAGACAAGGACACTCTCCCCATGACCACACCACCGCCTGCCGATGGACCGCAGGCATTCCCGCCAAACAGAGCCCCGCATATGCGCCAACACACGAACAGTAGTGGCACGCCGCAGACGACTACCACACCACCCACCACGCGGCGGGGCCCGCGCGGCTGGGCATGGGCGCTCCTCGGCGCCCTAGTAGTCGTGGCCGTCGTCATCGCCGGGATCATGATCGCGGGGCGGACCACGCCCAGCACACAACCGGTCGCCACGACAACACTGATACCAACAACCTCGACCACACCTAATGGGACAACAATGAGCGACACGCCCACCGCCACGGCGACAGTGACCGTGTCACCCCTGATTCTGCCGTCAGCATCAGCGTCCGCACCAGTATCCACAGGCCCCACCCAAGTCGGCGAATGGACCGTTGAAATCTTGGAATACTCACCTAATGTGAACGACATCCTCGCCGCCGCCGACCAACCCGTGTACATCGAAGGACACAAATACGTCGGCGTCAAACTCCGCATCACCAACAACGGCACAGACCGAGTTGCCCCTTACGTGGATCTTGACCGGTACATTATCGGCATCTCGAAAGGCACCTACTACGAACACCACATGGACACTGCCGGCTACCACGGCGACGAATACCTTGTGAAGGTCCACTGGCTTGAACAAGGTGAAACCGGTGAAGGCTGGTTGTACTACCAAGTCCCCGGAGACTTCACCCCCACCGTCATGAGCTTCCAAGACCAACGCACCGACCCCGACCCACCCGAAACCTTCATCCTCATACCCACCACCAACTAGAGCAACAGCGGCAACCATTACAACGCCTCACACTGCCTCGACCCCTCGCAGACGGTAACCCGACGTGAGGAGACAGAACCGCACACGTTGCCCCATCTGACAGCGAAGACCACGCACGACAAGGAGAGTCACATGCCACCACGCCATAACCGCAGCCAACGAAACCCAACAGCCCGACCAGAACCAAAAGACAACGAGAACCGCCTACCCCACCAGGCAGATACCCCGCCCACACCATCAGAATCCCATCCTTCCGCAACTACAAGAACATGACGACCCACGACCGCCATCACTCGAGTGGAGCGGCGAAACATGACCCCACACCACCCGCCACGAGCAACCATCACGCGCCCGATCCCTCCCATCACTGCCGCACTGCGCCGTCCCGCCGTCGGCCGCTCCACCCCGCAGGACAACATCCGACGAGGCCGACGGACCACCCCGCACCCCGTAGGCAACATTCGGCGCATACCACATCGCACGCGATCACACAAGCAAAATCATCAAAATCGCCATGGGTATCTTTCCCCATGGCGCGGCGCGGCGTCTTGTGCCAAGGTGGATACAACATAGAAGGGAAAACCAATCATGATGACACCGTCTTCTCACCGTGTAACGCGGGGCCTTGCAGGCATCGCCTGCCTGTCGCTGCTCGGCGCCACGTTAACCGCTTGCGATCTTTGGACAACTGCAGGCGGACTCGATATCGAAACCACAACACCAGCACCGAGTGTCACATTGGCGCCAGCACCAGCGCCCGCACCGAGCACAGATACAACAAGCGGTTCTCCATCACCTTCCCCCACGCGTTCTCCAACCGGCAACAACGTTGAGGCCGTAGAGGAGTACGCTCTCCACGACGGCGTCTTCACGTTCTCCGCCGATGGAAGCCGGACCGCTGAATTCACGCCGCCCAGCGGTTACTACTTCAGCAGCAACGACAACCCGCAAGGCGGAATGGCTGTTGCCCCCGATGATCCGTATTGCAACTATGTGTTCCGGCGCGACGACGTTTTCGTTGACCAAATTCCAAGCAGTCAAGAGATGACTGATCTGCTCATCAGCGGGGGGTATACCGACTCGACAACGACCGATGTCACCAAATTAGGCGAATTTCCCGCTGCGGCAACCGACATCTTGAGATACGGCGATGGCGACTACCGGGGACGGATCTATATTGTTGCTGTGGATGGCGTGCAGTGGAATATCACTATCAACGCGCCCGACGAGGAGACGCTCAACTCCATGGTTGAGCAGTTGAACGGCCTCAAGTTCAGCGACTGATCTCGCAGAATCCGGCAGCGACCTTCGACCGCAGGAAGAACCGCCGGGCGTGGGAACAACCCGATTGCAGGAGCGACCTTCCTCATCGGCCATAACGCTGTGCTGGCGACTCTGAACCACGATGAGGATCCCGCCCACCGCGCTCTCCTCCATCCCGCACCTATCCACATCGGCCCGAATGTTTGGATAGGCCCCAATGTGACGATCCTTGGCGGTGTCACCATTGGCGAAGGCGCAATTATTGCAGCCGGAGCTGTTGTCACCAAAGACGTCGCACCGCTAACCATCGTCGGTGGCGTTCCCGCTAAGTACATCCGAGATGTACGTACGGGAAGCGTCCGCGATAGATAGTCGCTGGACCGATATATCGGCTGGGCAGAACGCGCATGACCTGCCCCAGCTCCTGTCGGGTGGGTTCTCCCGAGTACGTCCCTAACTCCTGCATCCTCACGCTTAGCGACTCACGCACTTTGTATGGTCTCACGCTCTGCGTAGCAACTCACGCACTGCGTACGTTCTCACGCACTGGTAGCTCTCACGCGCTGCGTGCGTTCGTTCTCATGCGCTGCGACGCCGCAACAGCATTGCCACCAAATACAACCCGCCTATCGCCCCCGTGACCAGACCCACCGGGATCTGGAAGGGGCTCAGCGCCCGCTGCGCAATTAGATCGCTGCACACTAACAGGGCCGCGCCCATCGCCATTGCTGGCACCATCGCCGCACCCGGGGACCGGGCTAACCGACGCGCCAACTGCGGTGCCGCAAGTGCAACGAAACCAATCGGACCGCCACTCGCCACGGCGACGGCCGCCAGCCCCACGCCGAGCACGGCAAGGCCGATCTGCACGCGCCGCAACGGTAAACCCACACCAATTGCGACGTCGTCGCCTAATTCGAGATAGCGCAAAACCCGCCCAGCACCCATCGCCAGCGGAATCCCAACTGCGGCACCAAGAGCCAGGGGCACAACACTGCGCCACGTGATGACGTTAAGGCTGCCATGCTGCCATACGCGTGCCGCCTCAGCCGTCTCAATATCCGCACGGCTCACCAAATAGTCGTTAACCGACGAGAGCATGGCGGCAATCGCAATACCCGCCACCACCAACCGTTCCCCTGTACCGGCCCCGGCCCGGGCGACAAGAAGCACAGCCGTCGCGGTGGCGAGACCGCCACAGAAGGCTCCTAACATCAGAACATTGCCAGTGGAACGGCCCATCACGATAATCACCACGAGTCCGCCCGTCGTCGCACCGGTGGTGAAACCGATGAGATCCGGACTCCCAAGAGCATTAGACGACAGGGTTTGAAAGATCACGCCTGATGCAGCCAGGCATATGCCGATGAGTAGCGCGGCAACCACTCGCGGCAGGCGCTGGTTCAGCACCAGATACGCATCCGTACCCTCCTGCCCGCCACGCAAGATCTCAATGATTCGCGCCATCGGAATATCGTAGGAGCCCGTTGTCAGAGTCACGCAACCGATGGCAACAGCTGCCAGCAGGAGCATTCCGGTTACTGTGACACTGCGTCTATGCAGAAGCAAGCTCCCACCGCCCGGCAGAGAGAGCCGCCGGTATCCTGCCGGTAAAAAACGCCCCATGTTCGCGACGAGAGAGCTCACGCACCCTTGGGGCTGCCCCGCACAGCCCGTCTTTCCTGCACACGGATCTACTTCCTCCATACCTACTTGAGCCGCACTTGCGGCCCCTCGGACTTCCCTCACGCTCCTTTTGCCTTTCACGCGATCACCGCACCTTCCGCAGCAGAATTGCGAGGAGCACCGGCGCTCCCACGAATGCCGTCACGATTCCGACTTCTAGTTCACCGGCCGCCGCAACCCTGCCGATAATATCCGCCCCCAACATGAAACTCGGCCCGGTCAACAGCGAAAACACCAACAAGCGCCGCTGATCGACGCCGACTAAGAGGCGCAGCATATGCGGAATGGCCAGCCCGACGAAACTGATGGGGCCACAAGCCGCCGTCGTCGCACCGCATAGCAAGGTAATGGCCAAGAGAGAAACGGACCGCGCCGCAGCAAGGCGTACACCGAGCGCCTGTGCCTGCTCGTCGCCGAGCGCCATGGCGTTCAGCGTCGGCCCCGCCGCGAAGGCCAACATAAACCCCACCACGAACAACGGAAGCAGTGGCATGGAAACCTCATAGCCACGATTCGCAACCGAGCCTATAACCCAGAAGCGGTAAGAATTGAATACGTCGGTGTGCGACATGGTCAGGACCCCGGTGCAGGAGGACAGCGCGGCACTAATAGCAGCCCCCACCAGCACCAAATGCGCACGATCATTGCGCGTTATTCTTCGTACCGATACCACGTAGACGAGACAGGCCACCACCGCTGCCCCGAAAAAGGCGAACCATACGTACCGGTTCGGTTCCGTAATGTCCAGAAACAGCGTCGCGCACACGACGGCAAAGGCGGCACCGGAGTTCACTCCGAGCAGGCCCGGCTCCGCTAGTGGGTTTCGGGTAAGCGCCTGCATGACCACACCGGCCACCGCGAGTGCCGCCCCGGCGAGAACAGCCAGAAACGTGCGCGGCATGCGCAACTGCCAGACGATGATGGCCTCCGGCAGGGTATCCCGCTGGGAGGAGCTCGCGCTTATCCCGCGCCACACGTCCGCAAGCGACATGTTGTTAGCCCCGATGGCAATGCTAAGAATGAATAGCCCGATAAGAACAACAAGGCAGACAATGACGACACCAATCACACGCGCAGGCGCTGGACCTTTTTCTTTCGCATCCGCACCCCTTCCTTTCGTGGGCACACTGCTCCCGCTGGGCCCCCTAAATCGCACCTGAGTAGTAACCCCTCCTCGGTGACCTTGGCCATATTCCACGTCCACACTCTACTAAGAAGAAGTTACGTGTGGGTAGGCTAACCTCATGTCAACAATCTCTCTTCGGGCTGCGCTTACTGCCGGAGCCCTCACCATCGCTCTAACAGGTCTGACGGCCTGTTCAAACTCAACTTCCGACAATGTGACCACCAGCGGCGCGGCAACTGCTACGGCCTCCGCGGAGACGTCAAACAGCGCTGCTACCTCTGGTACGGACTATATTGCTCCACGCACCATGGCCGACGGCATGGGCTCTGGCGAAGCCGACGGCGTCTTCCCGCGTACCGTCAAGCATTTCCAGGGCGAGACAACCATTGAGGCGGAGCCGCAGCGCGTCGTCGTCATTTCCACCGGTCAAATTGACGGCCTGCTCACCCTCGGCGTCGTGCCGGCGGGAACCACCGCGCCAAGCAATACGGAAACTGTTCCGCAATACTTGCGCGATGCATTCCCAGATTTGGCCGAGCAGTTCGATGACATCACATACGTTGGAAGCCGCACCGAACCGTCCATCGAGGATATCGCCAGCTTGAACCCCGACCTCATTCTCATCAACAACGCGGGGAAGAAGGATTCTGACGGCCTATACGAATCCCTCACGGCCATTGCACCAACCGTCGTTACCGAGGGAACCGGAGTGAACTGGAAGTCCGACTTCCTGCTCCTGGCCGACGCACTCGGACGCATCGAGCAAGCGCAAGGCATTCTTGACGACTACCATGAGAAAGCCGATCAGCTCGCTACCGAGGTTGACCCGGATGAGACGGTATCCTTCCTAACCAAGAATGGTGATCGTATTCGCGTCTACGGCGTATCCTCCTTCAGCGGGTCTATTGCCGAGGACGCCGGGATTTCCCGACCTGAATCGCAGAGTTTCACCGACGAGACCTCTTTAGATATCAGCTCCGAGGAACTCGCACAAGCCGACGGAACCTGGCTGTTCTACGGCGTGAATGGCGGCGACAACAGCGAACTGGAGTCCCTGCCGCTGTGGAACACTCTTGAGGCTGTCACCACGAACCATGCCGTCGCCGTCGACAACGACCCCTTCTATCTGAACGCCGGACCGACGGCGGCCAACCTCGTGCTGTCCACACTGAGCGAACGGCTCGGCAAATAGCGCTCCCGGTAGCACGGCACGAGGTATTCGTGACACATGAACCACACAGGTGGGCGCACGCTGCTGAAACGGCGGGCGCCCACCTACACGTCGACTCCCTACACCTGGCCTATTCACGATCAGCGCCCGAGATCCTACACGGGGTGTCGTTACAGGTAGCACCACGTAAAATGACGGCCATCATCGGGCCGAATGCCTGTGGGAAATCCACGCTCTTGAAAGCCTGCGGTCGCGTTCTGGCAGCCCACAGCGGCGACGTGTTTCTCAATGGACGAGCGGTGAGCGCCTACGGTTCCAAGGAATTCGCGCGTATCATCGGCCTGCTGCCACAGTCCGCAACGGCACCGGACGGGATCACTGTTGCCGATCTGGTCGCGCGAGGACGTTACCCGCATCAGAACCTTCTTCATCAGTGGACCGGCGACGACGAAGCCGCCGTCGCCCGTGCTCTGCAACGCACCCATACCTCCGAGCTCGCCAAAGAGCCCGTGACCGCACTCTCAGGCGGCCAACGGCAACGCGTATGGATTGCCATGGTACTTGCACAACAGACGGATATCCTGCTGCTGGACGAGCCCACCACATTCCTCGATCTCGCCCACCAACTCGATGTACTCGATTTGTGCCGAGAGCTCGTGGACGAGTACGGCACCACGATTGTTGCGGTCTTACACGATCTGAACCAGGCCGGTCGGTACTGCGACGAGATTATCGCCATGCACGACGGAAAGATTCTTGCCCATGGCAGCCCGGAAGACGTGATTACCGCAGATCTGGTGCACAGAGTCTTTGGTGTTTCGTGCCGCGTCATCCCGGATCCGGAGTCAGGTACGCCGCTTGTTGTGCCCTTGATGCAAAGGAATATCGACTAGCAGCATGCAGTGTGCGCTGGCGCCGTACATCACGGGGCGCGGGAGGGAAGAACGGGCAATACATGCCGACAATGTGTGACCGGGCAACGCTCGCTCATCCCTTGAATCGAACGGCAGCTGTGGCGAATTCGCACACCCACCGGACCGCTCTTTGGCTAGATGGTAGCGGCTCTACCTACCAGCAATCGGGCGAAGTGGCCGGTGCTATGGGCACAGTGGGAGACTGATCCGGTGAAACACGAGGTCACCACCGGAATCCGCATGTCGCTGGCCGTTGGGCTGGGCATGTTTCCCCTCGGTGTCGCCTTCGGCCTGCTCGTGTTGCAGGCCGGGCTGCCGTGGTGGGTTGCTCCGCTGACCTCGTGCGCGGTCTATGCGGGATCCTTGGAGCTCCTGTTAATCAGCCTTATGACAGGCGGCGCGCCGCTGGCAACGGTGGCACTGACTACTTTCTTCGTCAACTTCCGCCACGTCTTCTACTCTTTCTCCTTCCCGCTGCGCGTGTTACGTGGCCGCTTTGCGCGCGTGTATTCGGTTTACGCGATGACGGACGAGGCCTACGCCATCACCACTGCGCATCCACACGGGTGGACACCGGCACGCCTTATTGCGCTGCAAGTATCTCTGCAGATGTACTGGGTCGGTGGCGGCATGGTCGGCGTCCTCCTCGGCTCCCTGCTGCCCGGGCAGATCAAAGGCCTTGATTTCGCCCTATGCGCACTCTTCATCACCCTGACGCTCGACGCCGCCCGCTCGTTGGCGACCGTTCCCTCTTTGCTACTGGCGGCCCTCAGCTTCGCCATTGCAATAGTCGCGACTCCGGGTGCAGTCATTTTCACCTCCATGCTGTTATTCGCGGCGTCACTCGGGATCCGTTACCTGTTCACTCGCAATAAAGGGGCATGGCCCTATGCCTAGTACCGGAGCGATTCTCGCCGTCGTCGGCGTTGCCGCCGCAATTACCGTGGCGCTGCGCGCGATCCCCTTCGCCATACTCAAACCGCTGCGCGAATCCCGCTTCGTCTCGCGGATGGCCGTGTGGATGCCGGTTGGGATTCTCGGCATACTCGCAGCAGCGACCTTCCGCACGGCAGCGTCCGGCGCACCCCTCCTGTACACGGGAATTGCTGCCGCGGTAACCGCCGCCGTGCACCTGATATGCGGACGCCGGACCATCCTCTCGGTTGCTGCCGGGACCCTCTGCTTTGTTCTCCTCATGAATTTCGCAGTTTGAGGGGTGACGGCCGCACGAATATCACAAGCTGACAAACACGGCCGCCCCGGACCGCCAATTCATCCAGCCAACGGCCTCTCCCCTCGGCACACCTAGCGGATACGCCAGCGAGCGGTCTGAGCGAAATCGTCAATCAGCGAGGCGAACACGCCTCCGGCCCGGGCAAGTTCGCGCGGTGAACCATGCTCAACCACACGTGTCGGCTCGCCATTCTCGTATCCCGACAGAATATAGACGTGGTCGGCATTCATGATTGTCGAGAGCCTGTGCGCCACCACGATAACCGTGCGCCCACGGGACAACTCGGCAAGAGCCTCGGTAATCGCCGCCTCGTTCTCCGTATCCAACGCGGAAGTGATCTCGTCCAAGAGCAGGATCGGAGCATCTTTCAGGAAGGCTCGCGCGATTGACACGCGCTGCCGCTCACCCCCGGAGAGTTTAAGACCACCCTCGCCGACCTGGGTGTCAATACCATCTGGCAAGCCGGCGACAACCGCATCCAATCCAGCCTTGGAGATAGCATCACGCACCTCTTCGTCGCTGGCCTCCGGGCGGGATAAGCGGATATTCTCCGCGATGGTGGTGTCGAAAAGGTACACATCCTGGAACACCATAGATGTCATCACCATCAGGTCGGAAGAGCCGATGCTTCGCACATCGGCGCCACCGACGGTGATTGAGCCACCATGCACATCCCAGAACCGGGCAATGAGCTTGGTAATCGTTGACTTTCCACACCCAGATGGGCCCACGAGCGCCGTAATCTGCTGCGCGGGAGCCGTCAGGCTCAGTGACGAGAAGAGCTTCTGGTTCGGCGTGTACCCGAAGTCGACGTCGTTAAGCACGATCCGCGTTCCCTGTGAGGCCTGTGGTACGGCGGGTTCCGGCAGAATCGGGCTGTCAACAATCGCACCGATGGCATCCAGTGCGACCATTCACTCCTGCAACGCAGAGGCATACAGCACAGACTGGCTGATCGGCGTCGTGAACCGCGCCGCCATCACCGCGATAGCTACATATGTGGGAGTGTCGATATCTCCACCCACTACGAGCCCCAGACCCGCCGCCAATATTGCGGCGAAGAACATCTGTGCCAGGATCCCGAAGCATACAGCGGGTGCCGCCTGCGCACGCATAAGCCCGGTGACGGTATCGTTCTCGGCTCGCAACGCGTCACTGAGCGGCTGCCAGTTGGTGCCCGCCGCTCCCTGCGCTCGCAGAACGGGTTGCAGGTGGGCGTACTCTGCGGTACGTGCCGCAGTCTGGGCGGCTACACGCGGTGCGATCCGGTGTTCGCGTATCAGGAGCCGGGAGGCCCAACGCCACAACACCGCCACCACCGGGAAGACGACAAGCATGATCAGCGCCAGATGCCAGTCATACACAAAGGTGACCACCATAACCGTCGCCGGGGTGACAGTGGCCGATATGAGCTGGGGCAACACGACGGAGGCCAAATGGGAGAGGGTATCAACTTCGGTGGAAATTGTTGCGGTGACCCGGACCACCGAATTCGCATCGAACCATCCCAAGGGCAGATTGGAGACTCGTTTGCCCACTTGGGCCGTCATATTGTTGCAAATATCGTAGGAGCTCACCTTGTTCGCATACGCGGTGGTGATGGATTGAATGAGGAATGCGGCCACGCCAAGCGCGAGAAGAACCCACAGGGCGCTCTTCGCCGTCGACGGGTCAGGCCCGAGAAAAGCACGTAAGAACCCGATAAGTGCTCCGAAGGCCAGGCCCTGCAGGATAGCGGCGGCAACATAGCCGACGATAAGCAAATAGATGGTCTCCGGGTGGTCGAAATGCTTGTTAAAACGCCTAAACATGCCCTGCTTCTCCTTCGCTGCTCGCTGCGGCCGCCGTCGACTGCGCGGAAGCGGTAGCGTTCATGCTTGCCGTCTGGGCGCGCCACAGATCGGCGTAGAGCCCACCGCGGGCGACAAGTTCCTCGTGCGTTCCAACTTCCACCGCTCGTCCAGAGTCGATCACGGCGATCTGGTCCGCCGAAGTGATCGTGGAAAGGCGATGGGCGATCATGATGACCGTGCGGCCTTGTGCCAGCCCGGTAATGGCCCGCTGGATTTCCAACTCCGAGTGGGCGTCGGCCTGCGCGGCGGCGATGATCTCTTCTCGGCTGGCTCCCGGCTTTCCGAGCGCAATGTTCCCGGCGACTGTGTCGGCGACAGTCATCACCTCTTGGAAAACCAGCGCCATGGAACTCATGAGCTGCCGGCTCGTTTGATCTCGCACGTCCACGCCACCTACCGTTATCGCCCCGGCATCCACATCCCAGAAGCGGGCGATGAGCTTGGCGAGTGTTGACTTTCCACCACCAGAAGGACCAACGAGCGCCGTTACGGTTCCGGGTTCGCAGGTCAGACTGATGCCCTTGATAACCTGCGTCCTTCGTCATAGGAGAATTCAACATCCCGGAGTTCCACCCGGGATGGATTCCCGACGACGACGGCCGATTCATCCGGTTCTGGTAGTTCCTCTGCTTGCAGTATGTCCACGGTGGAGCGGGCGGCCTCCCGTGCCGCATAGAGTTGTTGCCCGAGCTGCACCAGAGTGGTCAGCCCTTCGGGGATTCCCACCCACACGAGCATGAACGCCAACACCGTGACCGGCGTCGTCCATCCCAGCGCAACCATCCAGTATCCGATACCCGCGGTGAGGGCGAGGGTGGCAGCCGGTTGCATAACCGCTTGAATCACGGCCATACCGATACCGGAATTACGCATCCATTGCATGGCAGCGTCGCCGTGGCGTCGGCGGGCTTCGTCGAAGCGCCCGTAGACGCTGGCCGTCATACCGAAGTTCTTCACTTCCTTGATGCCGTCGACCATCTCCACCGTGACCGCGGCAAGGTCACGTTGCGCGTCGGCGTAGGCGTTGAAATCGTTTCCCCACGCTCGTGTGGTTGGAATCATGCACACGATGATGAGCACAACGGATGCGGCAATCATGATCCCGGCGAACCGAGCGTCAAGGTAGAGCAGGTAGGCGAAACCCACGACGATTGTTCCAAGCGTATTGGCCAGGTCTCCGGCGAGGTGAGCAACGAGGGAGTGGATTGCGCTCGTGTCAGTGGTGATTGATTTACGAACCACCCCGGAGGAGCGGTCATTGAACCATCCGAGGGCGACGTGTTTGAGTTTAGCGACGAGTTTGCGCCGCAGTTCGTATCGCAGCCGGGCCTCCGTGCGATGGTTGCCTCCCAGCGCTCCCATATACGCAACACCGTGAATCACCATGGCGACGACGGCGACGATAACCCAGCGCCACAGTCGCGAGGAGTCGGCGCCTGCCAGCAGACCACGCCCGATTTCTACCAGTGCAATGTAGGGCACTAGCTTGATTGCAGAGCCGACAAAAGCCGTCAGGCCGCCCAGCAGCATCGAGCGATGCGCGCTGGCCGTTAACTGCCAGACGTTGGCCGGTCCCGTACAGGCATTGCTCGCTGGGTGAGTCCGCGTCATCTGTTCTTCGTTTCGCGTCATCGCTCCTTCACCTTCCGTGTACGTCTGCAGCAGCGCGAATTCGATATAGATGTGTTGACGGGCCAGCCAACCGCCAATTCGTCACGCTACTCGCAAGCCTAGGCGCTCGCAGCAATTTAGGAAAGCCTTACCTTGCCTTGACGTGCTGTGAATGAATGGCCGCTCGCCTACTGTGGCCATGGCACGGACTCCAACCGATACAGATCCCACCATTGCCTACCACAACCGTCCAAGTTAGGATGTCCTTATGAGCAGCGACTCGGATCGGGTGCCCTGAGCATCGAACACTCAGAAATAGAGGACGCATCGCATGAGCAGCAACACTGTAGGTAACGAGCCTATTCTCGCCGTCCGGCAGATTCACAAGAGCTTCGGTAAAAACGGACGTAAGAAGGATGTGCTCAAGGGGCTCTCCTTCGACGTACTCAACCACCAAGTCGTTTGCCTGCTCGGTGCCAATGGCGCCGGTAAAACGACCCTGGTCAACATCGCTTCGACACTGATGCTGCCGTCTTCCGGCACGATATCCGTCTGCGGAGCCGACGTCGTCAAACAAGCCGACGAGGTGCGCCGTTTCATCTCTCTGACCGGCCAATTCGCTGCCGTTGACGGCGAACTCACCGGCCGGGAGAACCTTGTGTTCTTCTCGCGCCTCCACGGCCTGCCACCCCGTGAGGCGAAGGCGCGCGCCGATGAACTCCTCGAACAATTCCGACTCGCCGATGCGGCAACCCAGCGCGTCGCCACGTACTCTGGCGGCATGCGACGTCGTTTGGATATCGCGGCCTCGCTCGTTGTCGAACCGCGGCTACTCTTCCTTGACGAACCCACAACCGGACTTGACCCGTTATCCCGCCGCGAACTGTGGGAGACGGTAGAGCAGCTGCGTGGCCGCGGTGTCGCAGTATTACTGACCACTCAATATCTTGATGAAGCCGAGAGGCTTTCCGACGATGTGGTCCTCATCCGCGATGGACAGGTGGTCTTGCACGGGCCTCCCGCTGCTATCCGAGAAGAATTCGGAGCACCCTTGTGCCAGTTGACATTCCGCGACACGGCAGATTCGCGCCGGGTAGCGCAGACCATTCTCATATCGGAGTTCGGGCCTACGAGTATCACGCCATCCCTGGACGGTTTAACAGTCTCGTTCACCGCCCATGGTGGAGTGCAGGATCTTTCGCGCGCGCTCACTGCCATTCAAAATGCAGATATCGTCACGGTTTCTGCGGCACTCACACCGCCGACGCTTGACGACGTCTTCCTTGGCACGGCCT
Organism: Actinobaculum sp. 352; assembly: GCF_003957265.1. Lineage (NCBI taxonomy): Bacteria > Bacillati > Actinomycetota > Actinomycetes > Actinomycetales > Actinomycetaceae > Actinobaculum > Actinobaculum sp. 352. The sequence continues at coordinate 382,229 of NZ_RQSN01000002.1, forward strand.
TCACGGCGGCGGGGGCATCATAATGTCCACCCACCCAGTTGAAAGCACCGGACCCACGTACGGTGCGCGGTCAGTGCACCCTCCGAAGGCACCCGGAACCGGGGATGCTGGCGATGCGAACCGTACCGAGGCGCCCGCTACACGCGGCACGGCCTCCGACCAGGCATATACAAGGAGCGAGCACCAGCTGACGCGCGCCCTGGCGGGGGCGGTCTGGCGCAACAACCTGCGCCTGCGGCGCAATACCGCCTCCCTGGTGTCGGCCTTTGTTATTCCCGGGCTATTCATGCTGTCTTTTTGGTCGGTTTTCGGCCATGCAGCGGCTACGTCCGGCTTCGACTACGCATTGTTCCTCATGGCCGCATGCATGATCCAAGCGGTAATGTTCACCGCAGGCGGCTCCACACTGGCACTGGCTGTTGACATGGAGAACGGACTGCTCTCCCGTATGCGTGCCATGCCCATCAACGCAATAGTTGCGGTAGGTGGACGCCTGATCACCGATCTCATCCGGTCGTTGTGCTCATTAGCCACCGTGGTGGCGTTGGGCTTGGTCTGCGGGGCACAACCGGACGGCGTCTCGGGCTTGATCCTAGGCTTCGGTATCGTGCTGGTTATGGGGGAAGTAATGGCCCTGGCCTTCTGCGGCATCGCTCTGCGCTCATCCCACCCGGTGCAGACTGCCGGATTGCTCCAGGCAGTCGAGATGCCGCTACTCGTTTTCTCCACGGCTTTCATTCCTGTGGCCCTGCTACCAGGCTGGCTGCGACCCGTTGTTGAGCATCTGCCCTTTTCCCCGCTTATCGACACCACTCGGGCGCTCCTGGCAGGAACAGGCGCAGGCTCAACGGGATGGGAGGCCCTTGCGTGGCTGGTTGCGGGTTTGGTACTCGGCTCGCTCTGGGTGGCCCATGCCTTTAGGAGGCAGCGATGAGTAGGGGGCAGCAATGAGTACGAGCCCGAATTCCTCACAGGGGGCGTTGACACCAGCGGTTTCACCGGCCTCTGCATCCGCCACTCGATCATCGGTCAGCTGGTTCACGTCTATGCGAGTTCACGCGGGACGGCTCCTGCGAAGATGGTCTCGCTCATCGACCATGATCACCTCCACCGTAGGCATGCCCATCGTCATGGTCGCCGCTATCAACATCATGTTCGGAGGCATGGTCAAAGAGTTCTCTGGGAGCGGGATGAACCCCGCGCATGTTGCGGTGATGGTCGCCGTGTCCATGGCATTTACCGGTGCGATCATGGGTGCGGGCAGCACGGTGCAGGAGCGCCAGGAGGGACTGCCTGATCGACTGGCAACCATGCCAGGGCGCCAGTCGGCTAGTTTAGCCGGGCGCGTGGTGGCGGAAAGCCTGCGCGCCCTTATCACGTCTGCGGCTGCGCTGGGCGTCGGATTCGCATACGGCGCGGACTTCGGCGGCGTCGCCGGTTTCGCCTGGACGGTTCTCATACTTGCGCTGGTTGCGTATGCGGCTGGCAGCATCGGCAGCATGCTGGGTTACACCGTGGAGTCTCCACAGGGAGCATTGAGTTTCTCGCCTCTGATCATGGCGGCAATGTTCTTCAATACAGCGGTGATGCCGCGTGAAATGTACGCGCCCGCGTTACGGCCCGTTGTCAGCGCCTCACCGGTGACTGCCGTGACGCAAATGGTGACGGACGCTCGCAACGGTGTCCTCGACGTCGGCCATCTGCTCGTCTTTACTGCCTGGTTCGGAGGCATGGTAATCATCGCAAGCCTCGTACTGGCCCGAGTGGCGAGCCGACGCCCGGTGAATTCCTAGGGGCAGTCGGCACTTGGCGAATTCCTCGGGGCTACGCCTGACGGATCCCTAGGGGTTGGCGGATTCCTAGGGCTGGCCGGCGGATTCCTAGGGGCGACACTCCGCTTCCGCAGTGTTCCGGCGTAACGGCCCCACAGCGGGCGCTTAGCGCCTTTCATCCCGACCTGCCGCGGAATCAGTCGAGAGCAACTGACTCTGAGCAGGAAACATGCTGCAGCTCGAAACCGGTCTGGTCCGACAGTGCGTAGACATCTGGAGAACCGTTAAGCAGTCCCTTTTCCGGCACGCCCTCTGGAAGGTCCGATGCCAGAACATACCCCACACACATCCGCGTCGAATCCAAATCAACAATCATTGCAGGGGCATTCATCATCTGCACAGACACCTCAAACGGGCGCGCGAACGCCATCTCCCCTTCCTCACTCTCACCCGACGCCAACAAATGCACCGGACTGGCTGGTTCGTACTCGTAAAGAACATCCGGATCCACTGGCATGTATGCATCCACCAACGCATAGCCATCAGTAACCTCGTCAGGCACCACATACGAACCACCCGCGAGCCACACATCCTCACCCGTCATGTTGGTGACCCGATAGGTGGCCTCAAACGACGTATCCGAAACATCAGTCGACACCCACTCCACCTTCAGACCATCATCCACCTCATCCACAACAAACCGCTCCGACTCATCCGACGCCAACGACGAGACAAACGGCGTCGGCGTCACAGGCAACGACCCTGACGAGGCACTCGAACTACCCGGCGAATCGCCACTCTGACAACCCGACAACACCGACGCCACGCCGGAAAGCACTCCGACAACCACCATCCAACGCCACGCCACTCGCACGCTCATCTGTGCCCTCACCTACCCCAGATCAACCGGTTCAGAACACGAAATATGCTGCAATTCAAAGGCCTCCACGATCTCCACACCCAAAAGCCCACCCGAGTCAGAATCACGATAGAGATCAGAACTCATAACGTAACCGACACACAATCGCATCGAGGAAGGATCCACGGGGCCTTCCGAGTCCTCATATTCTCGCGACGACACCTCAAAAGGCCTCGGCTGCGAAAAACCTTCCTCACGACTCTCAGCCACTGACAGCAACGACAGCGTCGTCATCGGCGGTGTCACCCAATGCTTCGCCTCATCAAGAGGAAGAACAACCGCCCCAAACGCATAACTATCCTGGTCAGCATCACGCACCACGTCGATGCCACCCGCAAGCCACACATCGTCGCCTGTCATATTCGTGACCCGATACGTGGCCTCGAACGACGTATCCGTTACATCTGTCGACACCCACTCCACTTTGAGGCCTTCGTCCACCTCATCCACAACAAACCGCTCCGACTCATCCGACGCAGACGACGAGACCGACGGTGTCGGTGTCACAGGCGACGACGTCGACGACACCCCAGAAGATACCGACACGGAACCCGAACCACTGAGCTCACCATTACCCTGACAAGCCGCCACACTGGCCAGCGTCAAGACCGCCACTATCCCCAACACCGGGCGACGACACCGGGTCCTACTCATCAACAACCTCCCACCGCGACGGACGACACGAAAACCGGCGCGAGGTAACACGAGCAACACGATGCCCCACAATCCGCACCGAACCCGGGCACTGGCGGCCGTAGACACATCACAACCACGCCTCCCTACTCCACATCAATCGACTCCGAACACGAAACATGCTGAAGGGAAGCTCCCAAATCGTCTTCCATTCTCATACCCGTACTGTTGTACAAACCTTCTGCAGGGCGGCCTTCGGGAAGTTCAGACGCCGGAATATACCCAACACACATCCGTGCCGACTGCACATCAACAACAGTCGGAGCAGCATCAATCCGCTGCGCAGTCAACATGAATGGAAGCGACAACGTAATACGTCGCTCACTGCTCTCGCCTGCCTCCAACAAAAAGACGGAACTCGTAGGCGGCACGTAGTAACTCACATCAGGATCAGGAGCCAGAAACACACGCGCGAACGCATACGACCCACGCTCCTTGTCTTGTACAACATAGGAACCCGAAGGCGTCCATACATCCTCACCGGTAAGATTCGTGATCCGAAAAGTGCCCGTAAACTCGTCATCCGTCGCTGTCGCCGACACCCACTCCACCTTCAGACCATCATCCACCTCATCCACAACAAACCGCTCCGACTCATCCGACGCCGACGACGAGACAAACGGCGTCGGCGTCACAGGCAACGACCCTCACGAGGCACTCGAACTACCCGGCGAATCGCTACTCTGACAACCCGACAACACGACCACCGCAGCAGCTAGCACTCTGACAACCCTCACTTGTCTCCACACCACACACATATCCACCTTCCCTCCTCCCCACCTAATTCAAATCAAACGGCTCAGAACACGAAACATGCTGCAAGCGGAAGCCAGTCCAGTCGTATATCGCGAGCATATCCGGGTAGCCCAAGCTCAGCCCCTTCTCTGGCATACCCTCGGGAAGCTCAGAATCCGGAATATACCCAACACAGATACGCAGCGAAGACGGATCAACATACACATCCGAATCATCATCTTCCATCTGCGGCATCAAGCTAAACGGTAGCGCCACGGAGATATTCAAATACCGACTCTCACCCGCACCCAACACCGATACTCCACTAGCAGGCTCAACATAGTAATCCACGTCAGGATCAGGCGGAACAAACGCAGCGGCAAAGGCATAGCCCCCGCGTGAACGATCCGACACAATCCCCCGACTGCCACCCAACCACACATCCTCGCCGGTCGTATTCGTGAGCCGATACGTTGTCTCAAACAAAGTGTCCAAGACATCCGTCGACACCCACTCCACCTTCAAACCATCATCGACTTCATCGACCGCAAAGCGCGGACGCGTATCCCGTATCACCACCCACCAGAAGGCGACCCCGGCAGCCACCAACCCGACCACTAGCACTACTACAACGACCAACAACACACGACGACGTCGGGTTCCGCTCATCGAAACCCTCCCGATCCTGCAGACAAGAGAAAGACCGACACAAGACACCACGAGCGACGCGATGCCCCAGAACACGCTCCGAGCTCTGGCACCGCCGACCAGCGATCAGTCACAACCACACCGCCTACTCCACATCAATCGACTCAGAACACGAGACATGCTGCAGCTCGAAGGCCCTCATAACTCCCAGTTCCAGATCCTCACTCGGATCAGGATCACTGTGGAGATCAGAGCCTGAAATGTAACCCACACACAGTCGTACTGTGGACGGGTTCACTGTTTCTTCCGGTTCCTCCAGATACCTCAAAATCAAACCAAAAGGACGCGCATACGAAAACGTAAACTCCCGACTCTCACCCGCACCTAACCGAAACGCAGAAATCATCGGCGGCGTCACCCACAGCTTCGCATCATCAAGAGGAAGAAAAACCCGTCCCAGCGCGTACCCACCCGCAGAATCCGGTACGGCACCCGACCCCGTCGGAAGCCACACATCCTCACCTGTCATATTCGTGAGCCGGTACGTGCCCGTGAATTCACCATCCGACACCGTCGTCGACACCCACTCCACCTGCAGCCCATCATCCACCTCATCCACCACAAACCGCGGACGCGTATCCCGTACCACCACCCACCAGAAGACGACCCCAGCAGCCACCACAGCAACCACCAACAGGGCTACCACGACCGACGACACACGACGACGCCGCAACATTTTACTCATCGGTATGACTCTCTCTCCGGCCAACCCATTTCCTTCCGTAATCCATTCTCGGTCCGTTCAATCGGTTGCCGCGGATCCACAATCTCCGGAGTGTTCGGGTTGTCATCATGGTCGATCGGCAGCCCGACAGCCTGCCGCTCAGCCGTATAGACCGGTTTGGTGTCGGGGTCAGGGTTGTCTTTCATATTGTCCCGTGCATCGTCTCCGTCGTAGATATCCTGAGAATCATAGATACCACTACCGAAGGTATCCACATGTGCTAGCTCATGCTGCAACACCACAACCGGGGGTGCTCCTCCGAAATCATCGATAGTAGGCAAGTACTCCACACTGTGATGGCCCAAATGCCCTGGGTAGGCGTAACTATTCCGAAAACCAGGATTATTCTCCGGAGGAATAAGTTCCTTGATTGTCAGCGAGTTCTTTCCCAATACTCCGAAGAGACCCGAGTTCTCATGATTCTCTTTGATATGCCCAAGAAGCTCTGCGCCTGCGGGGGATGCGCTGAGCATGTCCAGGTCTGCCTGGGTACGGGCGATGAACTCTGGCGAGCCTTCGATCTTGATCCACGAGGTCTGGTCCTCGATCTGTACGGTGATATCTTTCTCCACCGAGTCCGTCTTGCCACCCTTATCGTCGTAGAGCGTGTCATCGCCTTGGCCGCCCATGACGGTGTCCGCACCGAGGCCGCCGTACTGCGTATCGTTCCCACTGCCGCCGAGCATGTGGTCATTACCCCGGCCGCCAGAGACAACGTCATCACCATCCCCGCCGAGCAGCTCGTCTTTGCCTTCACCACCTTCCAGATAATCCGCATCCTGCCCGCCGGAGAGTTTGTCAGTTCCACCTAGGCCGTACGCTGTGTCACGGCCCCGCCCGCCGAAGAGTCGGTCATTACCGGTCTGACCGTCCAGATAGTCGTGTCCAGCACCTCCGGAAGCATAGTCATTGCCCGCACCGGCTTTGATCTCATCGTCACCGGCTGAACCGAACAGACGATCATCTCCACCACCGCCGGTGATCCGATCCAACCCATCACCACCAACAACCGTGTACCCAACAGTCGCATCGGAGGGCAACGCGATAATATCGTCACCGCCACCACCGCGGATGGTCAGATGCTTCCCCGCTGGGATGCGATACGACTGAGTATTGCGTACATCAACGATCTCGCCCTTGTCGTTGTAAACCAAGTCCTCCACCTTGACGATCTGGTCACCGGTCTTTGGATCGATCATCACCGTAATCCGGTTATCCTCCTTGCCCGCTGAAAGGACTACCTCGTCACCGTTTTGCAGGATGCCGACGTCGGAACCTTCCTGCGGCATATTCCAGATGAAGGGGGCTCCTCCTGCGATCCTGTTCCAGCGCCTGGTAATCTCTCCCCAACTTCTGCTCAAGGCGTCCACATCGGCCCCGTAACCGCTGAGCTTCTCATCCAATTCCTGCCGAATCCGTTCCGCCTCAGCCATCTCCTGCTGTACCAGTTGCTCCTCGTCAGCATCCTCGGGCTGAAAGGTAGGCGCAGAACTCGGTCCGCCCGTATGCGAAACACTCGACACTCGCTGCCACGAACTATCCAGTGCTCCCTGTGCTCGGGAAATATCAGATGCTGCATAGGAGATCACCGCAGCGCACCGACCCGCAATCTCCGTTGCCTTGTCCAGATCCTTGACCAACTCCGAGCGCCGGGTAGCGAAGGCATCAGCGGTATCGCCTTCCCATTCCCCCAGAGCATTATTCGCGTGCCGCGCGAAATCATCCGCCGCTCGCGAGGAGAACCGTGCCATGCGTTCCCATGCACCCTGAGCCGCATACAACTCCGACAGCTTCGCCTCTAGATCCCATGACCCACTCATCAGATCCTCCAACTCTCGGCTGTCCGCTCATCGGTATCACTCAAGTCCGCCGCACAGGCCTGCATTGCCTCCGACGCCGACTCCAATGAGTCAGACAGATTCTCATGTGCGTTGTCGCCGGAATTCGCCATTCCCGTGAGTTTGCTGACGAACTGCGGACCAGCCGAGCTATTTCCCGCTGCCGCCGACGAGATTCCGGAAACGGGAAAAGACTCGTTCTGCCACGCCGAGCGGAGATCAACCGACACATTCAGCACACGCGTCGCCTGCCCGCTCACATACTCGGGATCAATTCGGGTCATTATGCCACCTCTCTGCTGTACCGGTGAGTTGGCCGGAGGCCGAACCGGTGAGATAGTACGAGGCTAGCAGACAGGATGCGCCGCCGCACTACCTTTAAAGAAATGCTGTAAAAGTGCAGGCAAATGTCCTGTCTGCGGCCTGGTACGCCGCAGCCTACCCGCTAGTACGCGCGGTACAGTGCGAGCCCACGTGGCGAGTCCACAAAACCCGCATCCCGAAGATGACCTGCCAGCGCCGAGCGGAAGACCGCCCCTTCGCCGTTAACCTTTTCTATGGCCAGCGTCTCCAAGTGCCGGTCTGCCACGGTCGCCGCCAGACTGTGGCATGCCTGCGCCAACTCCTCCGCTTCGTCAGTGAACTGAAGAACGGTGCGCCCTCCACGCTCCACATATAGCACCGGCTTACCGGCCACAAGAACCACAAGTGCACCCGCCTTGCGGCCCGGGCGCTGCTGCACGTTCTCGATTACCGGCCACGGAAGCGCCGCGCCGTACGGATTGGCAGGGTCAGTTGCAGCAAGTGTGATTGCCGCTCCGTGGCCGGTTGGTTGAAGCCCGCTGCGGCTTGAAGGCGTCGCGGTGCGATCCGTGTACTCCTTGGAGCCATTCGACTGAGTGACAGCGCCGCCGGAATCCCCCTGATTATCAGCACTATCGGCGAATTCCCGCAATCGATCAACTGCTGCAGCTGAGGCAAATTGAGCAGCACCCAGCCCGGCGATGAAATACCCGCGTCGGCAGTGCCCCGCCTCCTCAAAACCACGCAGCACGCGGTACACACCGGCAAATCCTCCCGGCATACCCTCGGACTGGACCGATCCGCGCGTCACCACGCCGTAGCGGTCAAGTAAGGCAGACGCAGTATCGACCGCTTGTACACTTTGCGCGGACCACCCGCGGCCGGTCGCAGCGTCATCAGCAGAAGACACCGTGCCTGGAACAGAAGATTGCTTCGCCGGAACAGAAGCTCTCACCCCGAACGCGAATGACCCTGTAGGTTCCCCATCCATATGCCGAGCTTCGAGGGGCAAATCCACCTCCGCGCTTACCAGCTCGAAACCTTCCTCCTGACTGCCACCACCATCCCCAGCTGCACCCGGAACAAGCGACCACCGCCCGGCCAGTACCGGCGGCACCGCCGCAGCCCGCACTCCCCGATATCCCATACCACGGTATGCGCGCGGACGCGGTGTACGCGCACTTCTATGCGCCTGCGTTCCATACGCAATGAACGCACGCACGGGAGCCAAGGTGTCATTCGTCAGATACCCCGCCCACACCAAGTTCCACAACGCGGCCATAAATGCTTGCTCATCGGCTATCCCGCCCGCAGCCTCCCGCAGTTGACCCGCGAAAAAAGCACCTCCGTTGCGCAAGGCCGCGATGATTGTTCGTTCCGCCTCAGCCTCGGGTGAAGGCTTCTCGATACCGCCGATGGCCTGCTGGCTAGCAGTCCGCGCTCCGGCCGTGCTTATACCTCGTATCGCGCCCGCATCCGCATACCCGGCCGGATATAGCGCTATCCATCCGTCGCGCCCCGGAAGCGTTCCGTGCCCCACCCAGGTCACTTCTCCCGCCGCTGTGAGCTGGTCAAGCATGGCCGGGGAATAGTCCCGTACCCGAGCGGGAAGAATCAGCGACTCCCAGGCACTGGCCGGAATAGGAACACCGGCCAGTTGTTCGACGACGGCGAGTACGCCATCGATCCCTTCCAAGGATCCGTCGGCGTGCTGCCACGCAGGAAGGAAACGGGCGTACACCTCCGGGGCGACCGGTTCCACACCTCCCCGCAGCACGGAAAGCGACAGTTGCCGCAGGCGCCGCAACACCTGCACATCGCACCATTCGACGCGCTGCCGCCATTCGATGCGCTCCCACCGTATCGAGCCCGACGGTTCGCCGCCATGGACCCCATCAGTCGAACACTCTGCCGCCACTGGCATACCCGCACCGCTCACGGCGTCAGGTAGTTCTACATAAGCGGACCGCCGCTCCTGCGCGGAGAGGCCAGGTGCCTGCGCAGCGCCCTCCTCCGGCGGGTGCGGACGCTCCGGTAAGAAGAACCCGCTGGTCACCCGGTGCTCCTCACGTAGCCGTTGCAGGCTCTCGGTAACAACGGCTACTCCCAGGCCAAAGCGCCGGGCGACGTCGTCGGCGATGAAGGGGCCGTGCGTGCGCGCATAGCGAGAGACGAGGTCATCAAGGGGCGAGGAAACAGGTTCGAGGAATACTGCCGGGATGCCCGGCGGCAGCTTCACGCCGAGCGCATCACGCAGGCGCGGCGCGTCTTCAATGGCTGCGTAACGCAGAGCCGTCGGCTGATCCGCGGGAACCATGCCAGTCTCGGACGCGCCATCCTCGGACGTGACGGTGGCATAACGCGAAGTCGGCACTCTCCGCCCGATGCCGTTTATCGGCGTATCCGCTTCTATCGGCATGGCTTCTTCTATCGGCATGGCTTCTTCACCTGCCACGGCTCCAGCGAATACCACCGCAATCGCACGTCCGGCATGAACCAATTCGCCTACATGTGCCTGCGCAACACGAATACTCCAGCTCTCTGCCGCATCCCTTCCTGTGCGCTCACTCCCGCCGCCGTCAGCATGCACCGCCTCATCCTCATTCCACCCCTGCAGCTTGGCCTCCTCGGGTTGCAGGCGATCCGCAATTTCGCGCACGCTGAGGGGGCCAAGCTGCCGGAGCAGGTCGGCCACACCTTCAATTCCACGTACTCTCCGCTGCGGAGTCAGGTGCTGCAGCTGCGCCTCATAATCAGCAATGACATCGGCATCGAGCAGCTCGCGCATCTCCACCCGCCCAAGCAGCTCGCCAAGAAGCTCAGGATCGACCTGCAGGAGAGCGGTGCGGCGCTCGGCCAGCGGAACGTCGCCCTCGTAAATGAACTGGTCCACGTAACCGAATAAAAGGTCACGCGCGAAGGGAGATGGTTGCGCCGGGTCGGTTTCCACCAGGCGGACGTCCTGCTGGGCGATTCCTCGTGCTAGCCGCAGCAGCGCAGGCAAATCGTAAACATCCTGCAGAACCTCGCGCATTGCCTCCAAAATGATCGGAAAGTCCGGATGCCTGCGCGCTACCTCCAACAGTGCCGCCGAACGCTGCCTCTGTTGCCAAAGCGGCATCCGTTTGCCAGGGTTGAGCCGCGGCATCAGCAGGGCACGGGCAGCACACTCTCGGAAGCGGGACGCGAAGAGCGCCGACCCGCCCACCTCGTCGGTCACGATCTGCTCAAGTTCGTCCGGGTTGAAAACAAAGAGTTCCGCTCCAGGCGTCCGCGTATCTGCGGCGGGGATTCGCACGATAATGCCGTCGTCGCTGGCAACTGCGGATGCGTCACCGCCGTAGACTTGGCGAATACGTGCCGCAACAGCGAGCGCCCAGGGGGCATGCACATGCATGCCGAAGGGCGAGTGCAAGATAATCCGCCAGTCGCCGACGTCGTCGCGCCCACGTTCCACGGTTAGGGTGCGGTCTGTGGGCAGTGTGCCGGTTGCCGCACGCTGCTCGCGCAGATACGACAACACATTGTTGGCGGCGTTCTCATCCAAACCGGCAGCGCTGAGCCGCTCGGCCGCCTCGGCCTCGGGAACTGCGGTGATTTCTCGACAAAAACGCCCCATAGCTTCGCCGAGTTCGGCCGGCCGGCCCAGACTATCGGCGCGCCAAAAGGGCAGGCGGCCTGGCCGCCCGAAGGCCGGAGCCACATTGACACGGTCATGCGTAATCTCGACTATTCGCCAACTCGTCGTACCGAGGGTAAACACATCTCCTACGCGCGACTCGTAGACCATTTCTTCGTCAAGCTCGCCAACCCGAGCATCACGTTGCTCACCGGCGACAAAAACGCCGTACATACCCCGGTCGGCGATGGTCCCGCCGCTTGTCACGGCGAGACGCTGTGCACCGGGCCGCCCGGTGATGGTCCCCGCATCCCGATCCCAGATGAGGCGGGGACGCAGTTCCGCGAATTCCTCGGAGGGATAACGGCCCGCCAGAAAATCGAGCACGGTGTTGAAAACACTTCGAGGCAGCGACTGGAATGGAGCGCTGCGCCGAACCGTTGCGAACCACTCGTCCACATTGACGGATTCAAGAGCACACTGCGCCACCGTCTGCTGGGCGAGGATATCGAGCGGGTTGCGTGGAATGGCCAAGGCCTCGATGTTCCCGTGCAGCATTCTTTCGGCGACGACGGCGCTGTGCAGAACGTCGCCACTGTGCTTGGGATAGAAAACAGCACGGCTGACCTCACCGACCTGGTGCCCGGCACGCCCCACACGTTGCAAGCCGCTGGCTGCACTGGGCGGCGATTCAATTTGAATAACGAGATCAACAGCGCCCATATCGATGCCGAGTTCGAGGCTACTGGTAGCGACGACGCAGCGCAGCCTCCCGGATTTCAGGCCCTCCTCCACCTCGGCCCGCTGTTCCTTCGATACCGAACCGTGATGTGCCCGGGCAAGCACAGGCGCGACGCCCTCCGCGCGCCCCGACATCCCCATCATCTGCGCCGGAGGCGCCATGGCTGCCCTATCGCCCGGCGGGGGCGCCATGGCTGCCCTATCGCCCGCCGGAGGCGCCACGCCATGCCCTTCTTGCCGTTGCGATGGCTCCACCTGCTGTTCCAAGCGCCGCAGGTAGACCTCATTTAAGCGACCGGTCAACCGTTCTGCCAGCCGCCGCGAATTGACGAACATGATCGTCGAGCGATGTTGCAAGACCTGATCAACAACCGATTCCTCCACATACGGCCATATCGAACCGGTGGAATTCACGGCTTCTTCGGCCGCCCCGGCTTCCGAGACTTGCGCGGGTAATGCCTGCAGGTTGACGACGGGCACCGTGACGGTTAGCTCTAGCGAACGCGCCGCCCCCGCCTCGATGACCTTCACCGGTGCTGTGCCACCAAGAAAACGCGCCACTTCATCAATAGGCCGTACCGTGGCCGATAGTCCGATCCGCTGGGCGGGTGCGGCAAGCAGAGCGTCAAGGCGCTCCAAACTCACAGCCAGATGCGCACCACGCTTCGCTCCGGCAATGGCATGGACCTCGTCGACGATGACTGTGTCTATACCGCGCAGCGTCTCGCGGGCGCGGCTGGTGAGCATGAGGTAGAGCGATTCCGGCGTCGTAATAAGAATATGCGGAGGATTCCGTATAAGGCGCTGGCGTTGCGATGACGTAGTATCGCCGGAACGCACTCCTACCCGGATACTTGGCGGCGATTCGCCGAACTGCCGCGCTACCTGTGTGATCCCCTCCAATGGCTCGCGCAGGTTTCGTTCGATATCAACGCCCAGCGCTTTGAGCGGGGACACATACAATATCCGCGTTGTTCCAGCACCCGTTGTGGCAGCACCGGTGCCGGACACGTGTCGGCTTTCACGCGGCATGGCACCCTCTCCCGGAGCAGCAACCGCCGATTTCTCCAGCGAGCCCTTGTTCGACGGGGTCTCATTCTCCCGTTCTTCACTCTGTTCCCGGACGATTCGATCAATTGCCCAGAGGAAAGCCGCCAACGTCTTACCTGACCCTGTCGGCGCGACCACTAAAGCGTTATGCCCCTGCGAAATCGCTCGCCAGGCATCTGCCTGCGCCACCGTCGGAGAGCCGAAAGTGGAACGGAACCAGCGGCGCGCCGGGCCACTGAACCGCTCAAGGATATCCATCGGCTACCTCCTCTCAATCAGGGTGCAAACGATCCGTCTCTCCTCTATCTTGCCGGAAACCTCCGACATAAATCGGAAGATGTCGACGCCCCACCACCGCACTGCTCGAACCCATCCAGTCGGCCCGTGATTCTCGATGACCCCCACCAGTCGGACCTCCGCTGCGTCTGCCGCAGTTTCACTTCTTCGCAACCGCCCGGTGAACTGATGCCGGCGTAGCTACATGCCTTTGCAGAAAGAAATTCCCGCGAAGCACGAAGCCTCGCGGGAATTGCCTATTTATTCCATCGCGCTGGTCCCGAGACTGTCGCTGCTCGCGGCCCAGTCACGCCGATGCGGCGCCAACCGTCGCGAACGCGGCGGCGTCTCTCGGATCAGTCGATCCACTTCACCGTGCTGGTGTAATTCTCAAGATCGCTCTCTTTGACCTCGGCCATTGACTCCGAAGAACCGTCAAACTGCAGGACGAACAAGATGCGCACATCATTACCGCGGTCGACCACAGCTGCTCGCACCCCGTAATACGATCCATCTTCTTCCGTCTGCCCGACGAAGACCTTCGCCTCTTCACCGGCAATCGTCATGGTGCCATCGGCCTGCACCTCGTCATCATCCAGGAACGTCATCTCAGAAACATCCTGGATCACGTACTGATCTTCAGCATAGTAATCATCGGTCAGTGCGACGACGAGGAAGAAGCTTTCCCACTCATCATCCGCCGTCTTCTTATTCGAGTCGACAAATGCCCGCATATCGTTACGGTCAAGCGATACTTCGTCGAATCCGCCCGGGTCGGACGCCAGCGTCAGGTACCGGGTGACATCGCGCTTCTCTCCTGCACTGAGCTCCTCGTCGTCAGTTGCATCGTTGGAAGCGATAGGCTCATCAACCGCAGTCGTCTCAACCGCCGAGCTGCTGCCATCTGTCGAATCGGAGTCCGCGTTGTCATTCGAACAAGCGGCGAGGGAGACGGCGAGAACAGCCGACGCTCCTAGTGCAAAGATCCGGTTTTTCATTGTTAACCTCTCATGCTGTCAGTAGGGACGAGCCCGGGCTACCAGATGAACTTACCAGTTGGTACATAGCTTCTCACCAGGTCAAAGGGGTAATGCGTTACACAGCGCACATCGGAAAGGTGCACGGCTGCGAGGCTGCACCACCTCCACCCCCAGCAAAGGGCCTGTGAGTTTCCGCAGCAGGGATCAGCAGCGGCGGGCACACTCGCGGATTCCGGCAAGCCTTGCCCGGTGCCGCCCGCTCTTCCCCGCGGAGTCATTCCGTAGCAGCACCAACCAGCACGTCAATTAACTCTGCGTCGTTGCTCACGCGAGAACGCGCGACGTCGTCGGGAAGATGTAAGAAACCAGCACAGCACCTCTTGTCATTGATCTGCCGTAAGGCGTCAAGAGCCGAAAACAGCGTCGCATTGCATACGAAACCCCCGGCGTCGTCAGATACGCCAATCTCATACCCCGAGCTTCGCGCAGCCTCCAACATTCTGCCGATTGGGAGTGTGGCACGAAGCGTACCGGGGGCTCCGCTCTGGACTGCTTCTCCAACGGGCTGAACCCCAGCATTATCGGCTATGCGCGCATTGATACGGTTTCGGGCTACCCGTTCCAGCACTGGTACTTCTGAGGAAGCATTCAAACCGCAGCACAGCGTTACTGTTGGGCGATAAGCTGCGATCAGTTCACGGATACGTGCTGTCGCAGCAGCGAATTCGACCGGCAGAATCTCGACGATCAGGCGCGGATAGTGGGAGGCATAGTCAGCGGCCAGCATGCGCACGGCGGCCTCCGTCGGATTGTACGAAGCGCCACCAAAAGGCTCAAAGCCGGTGACAAGAACAGTAGCCGCACCGCCCGATTCGCATGCACCTTCTTGCGCGGGTCCATTTTGTCTGGACTCATTTCGCCTAGGCTCATTTTGCGCACATCCATTCTCGACCACGTTTTCCTCCTCATCCTCAATTATGAGCGGGGTGGATGAGCAGGTCGAAATGGGTGCTGTCCAAATCCCGTCCAAACCGCTCCGCCCGGCCTCTGGCTCGTCGCAGAATCCGCATGATTCTGCCACTTCACAAAGCGAACCATTCCGCCGCGCACTCGTTTGGACGGGAAAGGGACACATTCGGGCACCGAGCACAGCCCGGTGTGTTCGTTGCCCGGACCAAGTTTCACAATCGTTCCGGCCACTTCGTGGCCGAGCACGGCGGACAGCGGAAATACGATCGCGCCACCGATAACATGCAGATCGGAATGGCACATGCCGCAGGCTGCAACCTTGATAAGAACCTCGCCATCCTTGGGATGTGGAGTCCGGATGGTCTCAACTTCGAGGCCCTTGCCGAGGTTGCAAGTGGACCCCTGGGGCCGACCTCGGAGCTCACGGCCGAGAACAGGCCTTGATTCCGCTCTTAGGGTTCACAGCCGCGAACAGGCCCTTGCCCTCACCGAGAACAGTGCCCCTCCTGTCAGTTCCGTCACTCCTCACGCTGGAATGACATCGTTGCCGCGTAGCCCTTCTCGGTGGGCCACCGCTCGGTCACCGCCTTGGCTCGGGTATAGAACTTCACACCTTCCGGACCGTGGATATGTGTATCTCCGAGCAGTGATTCCTTCCACCCGCCAAAGGAGTAGTACGCCACCGGCGTCGGGATCGGCACATTAATGCCGACCATTCCCGCTTCCACATCGAGTTGGAAACGCCGCGCGACACCGCCGTCGTTGGTGAAAATCGCCGAACCATTTCCGTAGGGCGAGGCGTTGACGATTCTGATTGCCTCGTCATACGTCTCAGCATGCACAATCGCCAGCACTGGTCCGAACACCTCCTGCTGGTACAGCTGCGAATCAAGTGGCACGTTATCCACGATTGTCGGGCCGAGGAAGTGCCCGTTCTCATGACCGGGAATCACCAGGTCGCGGCCATCGAGTACAACCTCGCCTCCCTTGGACTCGCCTTCGGAAATCAGATCGATAATCTTCTGCTTCGACTTAGCATCGATTACCGGGCCCATCTCAACGCCCTCATCCATGCCGTACCCGACTTTAATCTTGACGGCGTTCGCCTTGACACGTTGCGCCAAGTCGGGCCCGATACCGCCGACGGCGACGACGACGGGCAGCGCCATGCAGCGCTCACCCGCGGCACCGAAGGCTGCCGCTGAAATGTGCTGGGCGGCGAAATCCAGGTCGGCATCCGGCATCACGATGGCATGGTTGTTGGCACCGCCGAGCGCCTGCACACGTTTTCCATGCATAATGCCGGTGTTCTGGACGATATGCGCCACGGGTGTAGATCCCACGAAGGAGATCGCATTGATGCCGGGGTGTTCCAAAACTTTGGTCACCATCTCCCGGTTACCCGCGACCACGTTGAAGACGCCGTCGGGAAGCCCGGCTTCCTTGTAGAGTTCGGCCGTGAGCATCGCCGCCGACGGCGTGGCGGAAGCAGGCTTGAGAATAAAGGCATTGCCCGTCGCAATTGCCAGTGGGTGCATCCACAGCGGGACCATCGCCGGAAAGTTGAAGGGGCAAATACCCGCAACCACACCCACGGGTTGGCGCAAGGTGTGGATGTCAACACCAGTTGAGATGTCGTACGAGTACTCGCCCTTGAGGGCGACGTTGATCGCCGTCGCGAAATCAAGTGTTTCGCGCCCGCGTTGGATTTCTCCAATCGCGTCGGAATAGTTCTTGCCGTGCTCGGCGACGATTAGCCTAGCCATCTCATCTTGATGCGCAAGCACCAGCTCGCGCATGCGAAACATGACAGCGGTTCTCCTCGCGAGTGAATAGCTTGCCCAGACCTTTTGCGCCTCTGTAGCAACCTTGACGGCATAGTCGAGATCGTCGTCAGAGGCGAGGAGCAGTTCGGCGTTGATATCGCCCGTTCCGGGGTTCTCCACAGGGACTCGTCCCACGGGACTCCCTTCGTAGTGCTCTCCGTTGATCCAGTGTGTAATAGTTTTCATCGTCATTGACTCCTGGAATTTGTTCCTTTGTTCCCATGTCCTGGTGAGGATTGCTGAAGCACAACTTCCGTCGACCGTTGAGAGTCCGGTTATGTGCCGCGACACCTCCACTGTAATGAGTCCTAAGTCCCCCACGCTAGACTGGCCTCACAAGTCGAACGAGTTGCACTGCGCACCTGAACGATTGTGCCGTTCACTGTAGCAGCGCAACCCGCGTGTACATTCGGTGAGACCGGTGATATTACGGCGCGCACCACCAAGATCTTCCCGTAATGTGCATACAACTACATGACACAATATCGAAACACGCGCCACCACGCCACCTATCGCTCACCTCACGTTTGAGGTGCACTTGGGGCCATCTATGACGACACGATCACTGGATCGCGGCTATTCATTGTCGCCATCACCTCTCCTCTGCGGCGTCGCCAAACAATTGTCAGAACAAAGATGGAGTAGAAACCGCCCGCTGCGGGGTATACTGTTATTGGTATTTCGAGGTGCGACCTAGGTTAGGGGCTTTTGAGACAAATGGGTGCCGCCCTGTGGCTCAATTCCCTTCACCGCACCCTTGAAGTTCCTCCTACCCGACCACGCGACCTGAGCCACGGAAACCACGGAAATGGCGCCTCCGGCAAGCAGACTTCATCGGACAACCTCAGATTCACACAACACCGGATACACCAGAATTATGAACCCTTCGTCCTTCATCATTGACATCGACCTGAATCGACGCAGCACCACCCCGCTTTACATTCAAATTGCCGAAGCCATCGCGCAGCGCATCAACGAAGGTGCACTGCCTCCCGGTGCGCGGCTCGAAAACGAGATCGCTTTGGCACGACGTCTGCGGGTCTCACGCCTCACTGCCCGTCAGGCTCTCCAACAACTCGTGGATCGCGGCCTCCTCAAGCGCCGACGCGGCGTCGGCACCGTCGTCTCCCCTGCTCCTATACGACGGCCGGTTGATCTCACTAGCCTCCACGCCGACCTTCTGGCTGCAGGGCACGAGGTGACCACATCCGTACTGGAATACGAAGAGCGCGCCGCTACCGCGGGCGATGCTCAAGTACTTGGAACGGAAGTGGGTGTACCGGTCGTCAGCATGCTCCGTTTACGCAGTGCCGACGGCCAGCCTCTGGCTCTCATGGCGAATCTTTTGCCCGCAGCAATAGCGCCAAGCCCGCAGGAACTAACTTCCGCAGGTTTCTACGATCTACTACACGAGCGTGGAATCGTGCCTGTAACCGCCGACCAATTCGTTGGCGCTCGTGCAGCAAGCTCCGAGGAGGCAGCGACTCTCGGTGTGCGCGAAGGGACGGCTCTTCTCACCGCAACACGCACCTCGTACGACGAAGGGGATCAGATCGTCGAGTTTGGGAACCACCTGTACCGCACTGATCGCTACTCTGTCACCACAACATTGTTCGCCTCCTGAGGGTCTGTCGGCGCTCCATCCAGTCAGGGAATTCTCGATAGGGGCTAGAGTTATCTGTTTTTGTGGGAGAATTGATTAACCACGCAACAAACAACTAGCCAGGAGCAGAGGCACGTGAGGTCCTCTTCGCCATTGGGAGTGAGTCAACGCCCACTGAATGCCAAACGGATCCGTGTTGCCCGCCTGCGCCGTGGACTGAGTCAAAATGAACTTGCTCGCCTACTAGGCGTCACCGAACCCACGGTACAGAAATACGAGGCGCATAGCGCTCCCCATACCGTCCGGCCAGCACTCGGAGCGCTGCTGTCCTTCCCCGACGGCTTCTTCTCCCGTGGCGATCCGGTCCAACTGAACATCTCCTCTCCCGCTCTGCGACCGGGCCGGAAGACCACGCACCAGCAACGGTCGCTCGCCATTGCGGCTGCAACGCTCTACATGGACGTCAATGAGTGGATTGACACACGTTTCAGTCTGCCCCGCCTCAATGTTCCCGACTTGCCAGGTCTCTCTCCGGCAGAGGCGGCTCGTGAGCTCCGTTCCGCCTGGGGTTTAGGCTCAGATCCCATCCCTAATCTTGTCCGGCTAGCAGAGCTCCGCGGCATCCGGATCAACGGGCTTCCGATGGCAGCCGCCGCGGTTAAGAGTTTCTCGCACTGGTATGATGACCGCCCGTATATCCTGCTCGCCCGCGCATCTACACCCGAGGCAACACGTTTTGACTTAGCGCGCGAACTCGGCCATCTCGTGTTACACCGCCACAGCGGCACCCCGTCTGGAGCTTCGCACGAGGTCCAGGCCACCCTATTCGCTCGTGAGTTCCTCCTACCCAGCGATGTCTTAGCCCAGCAACTCAACCACAATCCCTCGACCGAAGAGATTCTAGAGACCAAGCAGGTCTGGTCCGTCGCCGCCCTCACCCTCACGCATGTGGCCCGCGACATCGGACATATGACTGTGTGGTCCTACCGCTCAGTTTCGAGCGAGCTGACTCACCTTGGATACCGCACCAGCGAGCCAGAGGGAATGCCAGGCTACGAACGGTCGCGACTATTTGCTTTTGTATTGGAGTCCACCCGATACGGAAAGCTAACTGGCACCCGTATTGCCCAAGAACTTGATCTTCCACCCGCTGAGGTGCACATCGCCATGCTCGGCGCTGAGCACCAACTTCAACCGCCGGAAAACGATGACCCCGACAAGTGAGGCATGGGCTCGGCCACCTGAAACCTCCCCTCGCGAGAGGCTCAGCATGTGAAATACGAGCAACTGGCAACGTGTAGGCGCATCACCAACCTGGCCCCCTCACCACCGGGATTCTCCGGGTTTTCGCCCGGTCTCCGGGTTATTCGCGGAAAACTGCGGAAAACCCGGAGAATCAGAGAATCCACCGCCACTACCAACACTTCACGAGCCGCAACCAAGGCGCCACAGCCGCCGCAGCACCCCGCAAGCAACAACACCGCGCGAGCCGCAACTAACACCGCACAGGTCGCAACCAGCAACCCACCGACCGCAACCAGCCTTCAGGAGCTCCCCGGCTCCAACATGAACCCATAACAATCCAAAATCAAACCATTCCCTTCCCCCGATCGCCTCCGCATACTGAAAACACACACGCAACGAGGCTGAAACTGACACAAGCCACTGAGCGACTGTCAGCGCACCAGTCTCCAGACGGCCGCGCAACCGTCGAAATAGACATCGATTTGTACATTGCAGTACAGCAGGAGGTTCATATGAAAACCCTCGCTATCGCAGGCACTTTTGATACCAAGGGTGCCGAATTCCTCTACGTCCAACAATGCGCCGAACGACTTGGCGCGCGTACCCTGCTGATCGATACCGGAGTCTTCGCCGACACTGGCACTCCATCCCCCGCCGCATCAAGCCCGGTGCCCGAACGAACCGGGAGCCCCACGCCAGACATCAGCAATCGTGATGTCGCCGCGGCAGCAGGCCACGACATCGACCTCATTGCAGCCGCACACGACAGAGCCGCAGCAACGGCGGCTCTGTCCGAGGGCATGGCCAAACTTCTCCCTCGTCTTTACGCACAAGGCCGCCTAGACGGAGTGCTCTCACTAGGCGGCTCAGGCGGAACAGCGATCGCAACAGCCGGCATGCGGGAGCTTCCCCTCGGCGTTCCGAAGTTCATGGTTTCAACCATGGCGGCTGGCGATGTCGCCCGTTACGTTGGCACCAGTGACATCGTAATGATGCCATCAATTGTCGACGTCGCCGGGCTCAATAAGATTTCACGGACCATTTACCGTAATGCCGTGGCCGCCGTCGTCGGCATGCTCAACGCGGACGGCACAGCAGAGGACCACGAGCAGGACCGTCCGCTCGTCGCCGCCACAATGTTCGGCGTTACAACCCCTTGTGTTATGGCCGCCAAGGAACGTCTAGAGGAGGCGGGCTACGAAGTCCTGGTCTTCCATGCCACCGGTACCGGCGGGCGAACGATGGAGTCTCTGATCGATTCCGGTGCCTTCGCCGGTGTCTTAGATCTGACGACTACAGAATGGTGCGACGAAGTGGTGGGAGGCAT
This sequence comes from Actinobaculum sp. 352, assembly GCF_003957265.1. Lineage (NCBI taxonomy): Bacteria > Bacillati > Actinomycetota > Actinomycetes > Actinomycetales > Actinomycetaceae > Actinobaculum > Actinobaculum sp. 352. The sequence goes on from NZ_RQSN01000002.1 coordinate 403,557, forward strand.
CCTGGCGGCCGGGCCAGATCGCTGCACCGCAGCTGGCAGGGCTGGCACGCCACAAGTGGTTTCCGTAGGTGCGCTCGATATGGTGAACTATGGCCCACCGGACTCAGTACCCACCAAATTTCGCGAACGGAACCTATACCGGCATAACCCATCTGTCACCCTCATGCGAACAACGCCCGAAGAGCTCCGAGAAATCGGTACGCGAATAGCGGCGAACCTCAACAAAGGTGGCGGGAAGACGATCGTGCTCCTACCGTTACAGGGCGTATCAGCACTTGACGCTGAGGGTGAAGCCTTCTGGGATCAACAGGCCGACGCCGCCCTGTTCACCACCCTCCGCCAACAGTTGGACCCCACCCGGATCGAGGTGAGAGAACTAGACCTTCATATCAACAATGAGAACTTCGCACGCATAGCGGCGGACACTCTTATCCGCCTAATGCGGGCAGCGGACTAGACCGCATCGGCGCGATGGACAATCCAGGGCCACAAGTTCCAGCGCTGGACGCCCTCGCCCGACAATCCGCCGCATTCAATCCCAACACGACAGTTTCAAAGGAAAGGACAACAAATGCTTCACGCAACCCGATCCGAGATACTCGCAGGTTTCCGAGAAGAGATCGCTGCCGGGAAAATCCTCGTCGGCGTTGGTGCCGGTACCGGTATCACCGCAAAATGCTCCGAGCAGGCCGACGTCGACATCCTGATCATTTACAACTCCGGGCGCTTCCGCATGGCCGGACGTGGATCGCTCTCCGGCCTTCTCTCCTATGGCGACGCAAATGAGATCGTCCAGGAGATGGGGCAAGAGGTGCTGCCCATCGTGCAGAAAACACCGGTACTCGCCGGAGTCTGCGGCACCGACCCGTTCCGGATCATGGACATTTTCCTGAAGCAACTCAAAGAACAGGGATTCAACGGCGTCCAGAACTTCCCGACGGTCGGCTTGATTGACGGGAAGTTCCGTGCCAACTTGGAAGAGACCGGCATGGGGTACGGGCTTGAAGTCGAGATGATCCGAAAGGCACATGAACTCGACATGTTGACTTGCCCCTACGTCTTTGATCCGGACCAAGCAGCCGCCATGGCCGAGGCAGGCGCCGACATCCTCGTGGCCCATATGGGCTTGACGACAAAAGGCTCAATCGGCGCGGAAACGGCTCTGACACTGGACGACTGCTGTGCAAAAATCCGCGAGATCATTGCCGCCGGTCGCGCCGTCAACCCCGAGGTCATGGTGATCTGCCATGGCGGTCCGATCGCGGACCCGGAGGATGCCGCATACGTCATCCGGAACGTTCCCGAAATCGACGGATTCTTCGGGGCATCTTCCATTGAGAGGCTTGCCTCCGAGCGCGGTATGACGGCACAGGCCGCCGCCTTCAAGGCGATTAGCAAGTGATCCCGTCTGCGCGCTTCTAACCGGTCCTGGTCGTGGCGATGCCGACGGGTGAGAGTAGTCCCGTCCTCGCGCTTTTGACCGGGCACAACCTTGCACAGGTGGAATCGGACATCCTGGATCTGAGACCGTCCGGGTATGGCTTCTGCCTGTGCCTCCGGTCGGAAAGCCCTGCAGACCTAGAGCGGTTCCCCGTACCCTAGCCGGTGCGGGGAACCGGCTCGGCGTCGTTGCGCTACGGCGTCACCGCCGCCTACTCACTGCGTAGTGCCGCGCTACAAGACATCGCCACCGGCCCGGTCAACACCTGCCGACTCAATCACTTCCCTCGGCCCCGGGTTCCCCATCGGCCCCGGTCAACACCTGCCGACTCAATCACTTCCCTCGGCCAGGTCCCTCGGCCAGTCGAAACGCGCCGGGCGGAAGACCGACTCGTTTCTTGAAGGTTTTCGAAAACTGCCCCGGGTCAGAGTAACCGACACTGCGCGCAATCTCACCAATGTTGGCTCTACTTTGACGCAGCAGATCCTGGGCAATATTCATCCGGTAGCGGATGAGATATTCCGTGAAGGTGCACCCCACCTCCCGCGTAAACATGGCGCTGAGGTGCGAGTATGACAGATGAAGAACAAGCGCGATGTCACGCAGATGGACCGGATGTGCATAGTTCTCTGCGACATACTGCTTAACAATGTCGGCATAGTCGGACGGCTGCATACTTCGACGTACCAGGCGACGCATCCGGGCCTCTTTTGCGGCATTACCTCCGCTCTTGAAGGCGATGGCCGCATCAAGAATCGCTTTCTCGGAGGGTATACGGTCAAAGACCGATCCCCCGATGTATCCCTGGCAGGGTGTGTTGTCGTACAGGTATTGCATGTCGACCGGCGTGCTGGCAGGCCCGGAATAAACCATGCGAATTGCCTCAGGGCGCACCTGCTGGCAAACAGCAAAGACCTCGCGGGCGATCTGCTCGGCTTGAGTTATCGGGATACTTTGGCCATCACCAACATATCCGCCACGGGTCAGGCCCAAATGAGCACATATGACATCTGCTCCGGCCTCAGCCATCTCCCGCGCCTGGCTGGCATTCGTCACGAACGCGACCGTGAAGAGATCGCGCTCGTGTGCCATGGCGATAGCGTCGGCCTCACATTGGAAGGTGACTCCGTCCTCCTCTGCCGCCTCGCGGAACTGGCCGTCCAGAAGCGCGACCGTCGGAAAGTTGACGACGCCGGAGAATCCACTCTCCCGGATCCCATCCAGGAAAGGCCCGAGGGCAATGAATGGATCGGAAGCGAACAAACCGAAAAGGACGGGCACATCGCGGATAATCGGCAAGAGCTCGCTGGTTCCATACTCCTTGACGATCTCATTGGAATTCCCGTAGCAGAAATAACTCGCGTACGAACTGCGACCTGCGATCCGGAATCGACCAGCACTAAGCGCCAGCAAGAAGTCGATGCCCGCCATCGCCACGAATCTAGCCGCCATTCCCGAGCCAACGACGGCACCAACCACGTGCCCATTCACCGCGATCTGTGCCCGCAGCCTCTCGAGTATGTCCTGTCTGTTCACCCGTGCCTGCCTCCCAAGGTATCCGGGTAATTCTCCTTTCAGTCCCGCCTATATGATCCCACGCTCATGCTTGGCCCACAGGCAATCTGACTCCTACCGGGCTCACGCGCGATCTCTAGTCCAGGCCACACTCTTTCTCGCGTCCAGCACGTGACCACACGCCATATCCAACGGACCCGCGAGCCGAGTCGCGCCGCCATGGCCTGCCTATCCCCACCCACTAGCCGAAGTCTCCGGGCTTTCCGCCAACCTCCGGGCTTTCCGCGGAAGATTGCGGAAAACCCGGAGATTTTGACGCAGTAAGAGGCAGGGACTCAAGTCAGGACCCCTAGCACCCAAGACCCCAGTCCGCAACTGGAACACCCCAGTCCGCAACTGGAACACCCCAGTCCGCAACTGGAACACCCGAGTCAGGAATCCCGGCACCCCAGCCCACAGCCGAAGCGCCCAAGACCACAGCCACTGCCCCAGCCCAGAGCCGAAACACGCCCACGGCCAGGCCCCCAGCCCCAACACCAGCCCCATCGCATTGGGCCACAGCTTGGGTCACACGCCGTAGATGCGCTGGCGTACCTCCAGATGTTGACCCATGATCTCGGGATGCTGCTCGGCGGATTCAATTGTGTCGCCACACTGTTCCCAATCCGGGAAGTCACCGGTCAGCGCCGCCACCGCTTGCATCGCGGCACCCTGAGCCACATACTCCCCCGGTTCCGGTGCGAAGATGGGCTTATCGATGATCTGCGGCAAAATCGCTCGCACAGCTGCCGAACGTGCAGCACCACCGATAATGAGCACCCGCTCCACCGGCACGCCGAGGTCAATAGTCGCATTCAGCATTACAACCTGCGAGCACAGCATACCTTCCACCGCCGCGCGGGCCAGATTTGCCGGCGTCGTGTTGGCTATATTCATGCCGTACAGGCTGGCACGGGCATCGGGAAGATTCGGAGTACGCTCTCCCTCGAAATACGGCAGGAGCGTGAGACCGTCACATCCCGGAGATGCCACCGAGGCGAGATAGGCGATTTCGCCGTGATCGCGGCCCAGTAGCCGCGCGACGACGTCGACGTCCCGCGCCGCATTCAGCGTTGCCGACAACGGTAGATGCGCTCCCGAGGCATCCGCGTAGGACGACACAACACCGGAGAAATCGTGCACGGGCCGATCAGTGCGAGCGTAAACCGTTCCTGACGTCCCCATGGAAATAACCGCGTCACCGATCTCCAATCCGAGCGCGAGCGCCGCGCAGGCATTGTCGCCGCCTCCCACTCCAATCGGAATCCCGGCGGGAATCCCCGGTAGACCTTCGGCCGTGACGCCGGCGGATTCCCGCGGTCCGAGCACCCGCGGCAGGTGCACTCGATGGCCGAGCGCCACCTCCACAAGATCATGGCAGTAATCCTCTGTTTCACCCGACCAATAGGCCGTACCAGACGCATCGGATCGATCGGTGGTCAAATCGTCCATGTTCAGATTTCCCGGTTCACCGCCTTTCAACCGCCACGTCAGGTAGTCATGGGGCAGGATCACCGCAGCCGCCTCGGCGGCGTTGTCGGGTTCGTTGTCGCGCAGCCAGCGTAGTTTCGTGACGGTAAAGGAGACCGCCAGCGGCAACCCGGTGCGGCGCACCCACTCATCGGCCCCTAGTTCATCGTTCAGTGCGACGACGGCTGGTGCAGAACTGGTGTCATTCCACATTAGAGCGTCGCGCAACACATTCCCTCGCTCATCCATGGCCACCATGCCGTGCTGTTGCGCACCAACCGATATCGCCTCGACATCCATCAGACCGCCCGCCGCCTGGACGGCGGACAGCATGGCATTCCACCACAGCGCCGGGTCGACGGCGGTTCCAGGCGGGTGTGGTGCGCGTCCCTCGCGGACAATATTTCCGGCGAGGTCGCGGACAACTACTTTGCAGCTCTGGGTGGACGAATCCACTCCGGCGACGAGAGTCATAATGTTCTCCATTCGATAGGTGGACGGTGAGGCCGGCGTACGTCGCGAATGCGCGGGCCCACATACGCAGACCCACATGCGTACATCCGCCTCACGAAACCGCCCTGTTTTACTTATTGATGTGTTGTGTGTGGCGCCGATCAGTTGAACCGGCGCCACATCGACGACGACGTGGCACTGCGCAGGGAAGTGCTCCCCTGCGCCTCTCGGCCACCTTCGCCTGCCAATGTAGGTGTTGCCCTCGGCTCTGACACACGCCTGCGCGCGCCCACGCCTCAACGCTGCGAAAGTGGGCTAGCTGCGCCCGCTCCCACCCACATGTACGGCGCAAGCCCCTTATCAGAGGCCTCGAGCATGTGGTCGTTCAGCGCACGCCACTGCGGATACAGTCGCTCGTAGGCGGTGACGTTCTCCGGGATAGGGTGGAAGGTGCGGTGCCGATAGCTGGCCTCGGCGACGGCGTCGTCCAGCGAGGCGAATTCTCCTGCTCCCACGAAAGCGCATAGGGCCGAACCGAGCGCCGTCGCCTCCGGGCCACGCGGAACCTTCAGATCTACTCCGAGCACATCGGCCACAATTTGGCACCACAACTCGGAACGCGACGGGCCGCCGAAGAAGATCGTCTCGCTCGCGCCATGCCCCCACACATGCTCGATCATGTCGCGGTGCGCGCGAGCCCCATAAGCGGCCTCCTCCATCACCGCACGGTAAATCGACGGCAGTCCCGTCTCCTCTACTCGGAAGGGATCCAGGCCGACGATAGAGGGCACGGGGTGCTTCCAGGACTTCGTGTTCATCACGTTCGACGCGAAGTAAAACACGCCATTGGCACCGGGCGGGCAATCGCGCGCTATCTTGGTCAGATATTCGTAGCCGTTAGACTCGTCGAAGGCGGGATTGGCCTCGCGTAGCAGGCCATCACGGACAATACGGGTGGAGAATCCGTGGGCGAAGCCGCAACCCTCCAGGATCCACTTGCCCGGAATGGCATGGCAGAGCGAACGCAGTTCCATGGCGTCGTCGAGAACGGGCCTGTCGGTAATCCCGGCGGTTAACCAGTACGTGCCGCCTGCGATACCTATTTGATTGGTTTCAACGGCGCGTGCGCCTACCATTCCGAGCATATTGTCCGCGCCGCCGGCCACGATAACGGTTCCCGGCAAAAGACCCGTCTCCGAGGCAGCCGCAGCGGTGATCTCGCCGATGACGGTTCCCGACTCACGCACCTGCGGCAGGATGTGCTTGGCGCCAATGACTTGCGCGATATGCTTCGACCACGTCCGCTCCCTGAGGTCAAACATGGCCGATGACGAACCCAAGGACGGATCTGCGGTGAATACGCCCGAAAGGCGGTACAACACCCAGTCACCCAGCATCGTCATATGCGCGGCCTTCGCCCACAGATCGGGACGTTTCTTCTGCACCCACCGCAGCCGGGCCGACGCGGCCAATGATGTCCAATCGCCCGCTATCCGGAAGAACTCCGGGCCGTGGCCCTCTTCGAGCAGCTCTGCCGCCTCTTCCTGTGCCCGGGCGTCAACATTGGGAATGGCCCAGATCTCCTTGCCGACGTCGTCGTAAAGGACGAAGCCTTCACGCATACTGGCGGCGGAGACTGCTTTGATGTTTTCGCGGTCGATACTTCCGTCTTCACCGCACGCCCGTTCAATAGCCTCCCGGATGCAGGTGACCGTTGCCGCCCAGCCCGCCGCAGTGTCGAAATCCAGACCGCCGGGTACATCGGATAGTGCGTATGTCCATTCGTGTTGCGACATGCCGAGTATCTGCCCCCAACGATTCCAGACAATAGCCCGCACCGAGCCAGAGCCGACGTCGATAGTTAAGACTGCAGTTTGTGATGTCATGATGTCCTCCTCGTCTTCGAGTAGTCGTCGTGAAATAGCAGATGGGTGGAGGTACAGGCATCTCGGCTGGGCGTCGGCGCGCAAGCCCATTGCACGCTCGCATCCTGCGCCGTCTCACCTCACCTGGGAACGCCTCGTTGCACCTCACATAGAACGCGTGACGATTTCCGTGACCTCGCCAAGCGTGAGAACGATTGGATTGCCCTTCATGGAACTGGCAACCATGCCCTTCTCGGCCGCTTCGGGAATCCGTTCCTGCGTCAGCCCGAGCTGGGATAGGGGGCGCACACCCAGCATGTTCACCGTCTCACGGATCCAGGCGACGCCGTCGTCCACGCTCGCCTGCGGATCCCCCGCGAGGATACGTGCGGCCTCACTGTAACGGGCAAGTGCGGGGTTATCCGGCTCCCGTGCCTGCATGGCGGCAACGTTCACCTCGGTCGCCACCGCGAGCAACGAGGCGCAGATCTCGCCATGCGCGGCGCCGATCATGCCACCGAGTGGAGCGGCCAGGCCGTGTACCGCACCCAATTTGGCGTTTGCAAGCGATAGGCCTCCCAGCAGCGAACACATTGCCATGTCCGTACGTGCGGCCATATCGCTTCCATCGGCATAGGCAGCACGCAGTCCGCGCGCGGCCCGGCGCAATCCCTCCAGCGCGAACAGATCCGTGAAGTCATTGGCAAATCGCGACGTGTAGGGTTCGAGGCACTGCGTCAACGCATCCAAGCCAGAGGAGGCCGTCACCGAGCGCGGCGTGCTCGCCGTCAACGCCGGGTCTATCAGGGCGATATCCGGGACCATGGCCGGGCTGCGCAGGCTCGCCTTCACTTGGTGTTCAGGCGAGTAAATTGGCGTATTCGCGGTCACCTCGGCCCCGGTTCCCGCCGTCGTCGGAACGGCGATGACGGGCACCGATTCCGCCACAAGCGGCTTGCCGACGCCGACTACTTCCAGGTAGTCGAGCACGTCGCCGTCATTGCGCAACAGGATGCCGATAGCCTTTGCCGTGTCCATTGTGGATCCGCCTCCAATTCCGACGACGACGTCCGGTGCGAAGGCGCGAGCCTGCAGCGTTGCGGCTCGGATCCCCTCGACGGTCGGTTCACCGCTGCTGCGAATCGTCTGCATTTCCGGTGCAATACCGGCCGCCGGAGGTCGCGATTCGTCGAGGTACGGATCGAGAACCAGAAAGGCGCGTGAACCGAAGGACCCGACGAATGCAGGGAGCCGCGCGGCGGCTCCGTCGCCGAAGACAATCTCTTCGGCTGTTTTGAAGGAAAAAGTCATGAGTTGCCTCTCGATCATGAACAGCTGCAGCAACTCGGACCGATGCCATCGGCTCTGCACCGCAAGTGCCCTGAGCCAGATCGTCTTCCCGTGCGAGGAAATGCATCACACGTAGTGCGACGGGGCGTGTTACGACTCACCATCGCCATGAACGAGCATCAAATCCCCGCCGCGGTCAGAGGCGCATAGCCCTTGCGGTTACATTGCTTCCGGGCTAGGCCAAGAGGAATCGCGCGGTCGCGTCATCGGTGACGAGTACGTCGATAAGGCCAAGACCGAGCGCAATGCCAATGGCCTCGTGCTTGTCCTCTCCTCCCGCCGGGCAGATCTTCAGCGGAATGTTGAAAAGCTGTTCAGCTGTGATAGATACGGTACGGCTACTGAGCTTCTGTCCGCATTCTTTGCCGACAGAGTCGTAGTACCGCAGTGAGATGATGTCGCAGGCAGCACCGTCCTTGCGGAGCTGTTCGACCTCATCAGGAGTGAAGTAACCAATCTTGTCGATTGTGGTTGTGGTAGCGAAAGGCGAACCAACACTGAAAAGGGCCACCTGGGCGCTCGCTGCCTCTGCGAGAGTGTCGCGCAGAGGCCGCGACGCCACGAGTTGATCGCGGATCTTCTTGGTTTCCGCGACGGCGGGTGCGAACATGCGCAAAGCGCGTCCGCCCAGACGCTGGGCCAGCAATTCGGCAATCGAGTTGGCATGCACATCCAGTCCCGCTCCGACCTGCCCACCGATCAACGGAATGAAGATCATGTTCTTGACCTTGGCGTCGTGGCGCTGCCCAAGTTCGCGCAAGGTTGTTCCCCAGCCCACGGCAACTTTCACACCATCGGGCACGCGATGTACCAGATAATCGGCGGCCGTCACACCGATGGAACGCTTGATTGCCGCATCGCTGCCGTCGAGCGAATCTGCCACCACGAACTGCACATCGGGGTACTTCTCGCTCAACCCGCCTTCCAACTCCGGAAAGTATCCGTCGTAGTCGATGGAGATGCGCACCGTTCCATCGACGCGCGCCTGCTGCAGGACACGGGAGATCTGAATCCGTGACATACCGACCAGATTTGCAATCTCCTGCTGGGTTTTGCCCTCCTCGTAGTACATATGCGCGATTCGCGACGGCGAAATGAACATGTGGCTCCTTCGTATTGCACGCGACCGCGCTATGGCGTGCGACCGCGTTGCACGCGATCCCCTGGCACGCGTATCTGCGCTTAATATACGTCACCTTGTCCATCTCCTCGTTCACTTGTTCGCACCATGTCGAGAATGAAACCGGAAGCAGGCCCCGCGCCGGGCGGTTGGCGGCCTTGCCCGTCAGCCACCCTCGCCCAATGCTTTGCCTTGCTCAGCAACTCGCTTGAGTTCAGAACTCAGCGAGGATCTGCTTGGTGCGCGAGATCCCCCACCGATCTGCGCCGGCATCGAAAACAGCCTGCACATCCGCTAGGGATGACAGACCACCGGAAGCCTTAATCTTGACGGAATCCGGCACGGCCCCGCGCATTAGTCCGATATTGTGCGCGTTGGCACCGCCCGCAACAAAGCCGGTGGACGTCTTTACGTAATTCGCCCCTGCCTCGGCGCAAAGCTGCGCCGCACGGACAATCTGCTCGTCACTGAGATAGTCCACCTCAAGGATGACCTTCACTTCAGTTCCGGCAGCAGCTTCGACGACGGCGGCGACGTCATCGCGCACCCTCGTCTCATCACCGGAGAGCATGGCGCCAATGTCCATCACCATGTCAAGGGCGACGGCACCGTCGTCGATCACCTGTTTGGCCTCATCGACCTTCGCCCGGGTGGCATGCGTTCCGGTCGGGAAGCCAACGACGGTAGCAATGCGCACATCGGTGCCTTTGAGGACTTCACTGGCCAGGGCCAGGCGATGCGGAGAAATACATACCGCGCCGCACCCTGTTTCGGCGGCGAATTCGAGACCGGCGCGCAGGTCGGCGTACGTCAAAGTCGGCTTGAGCAGGGAATGATCATTCCGCTGCAAAAACTCTTCTCTTGTCAATTGCATGACTCTTCCTTTCTGGATACTGGACATTTGTTCTGGTGCTGATGGTTCTTCTACGGAACCCGGCGTCCGGTCTTTGCCGACCAGATCGTGAAGTACTGCTCCTTGGTCAACGTGTAGTCGAGTGCCTCAATCGGCCTGCGAATCAGCTCAAGTTCCGCGGCGCCCGTAATGGGAACAAATCCAACCGGGTGGGTGAAGATCCACGCCAGGGCGACGTCGTCGATCGCCGGAGCGCCGATTTCAGCACGGATTGCTTCCAGTGCCTCCCGCACCCGGACCTCCTCTTCGCCCTGTCCCGTGAAGATCCGCCCACCAGCCAACGGCGACCACACAATTGGATGGATGCGCTTCATCACCGCGTGTTGAACCGTACGATCATCAAAGTTCTCATGCTGAAGTACGGACACTTCAATTTGGTTGGTGATCAGCTTCTGGTTCGAAAACGACTGCAACATGTCGAAATCGATTGGCTTGTAGTTTGACACGCCGAAATGGCGGACCTTCCCCGATTCGTATAACTCATCGAACGCGGCAGCCGTGCTCTCCGGATCCATTAGCGGATCTGGGCGATGTAGTAGCAACAGATCGATATAGTCGGTCTGCAACTTCTGCAACGAACGGTTCACCCGCGCGATGATGTGTTCACGCGAGGTGTCGTAGTACTTCACCTTCACATGCTCGTTTGGGTACACCAGTGTGCATTTGGTGATGATTTCGATGCTTTCACGGGATATTCCCGTCTTTGCAAAGGCCTCGCCAAAGGCGGTCTCAGCTGCTCCCAGCGCATACCCATCGGCGTGATCGAAGGTGGTAATGCCGAGGTCAAGGATTTGCGGGAGCAACTGTGCCAGGTCGTCCACGCTGATTCCCCACTCGTCCCACCTCCAGTAGCCATGGGCTACACGGGAGAACGAAAGGTCGGGCGCCATCTGCATTCTCATATTCGGTGCCATATGTCGTCATCCTTCCTCTAGACGTCGTCGTCTCGGCGTTGACGTGTTCCACGTTACACCAGTATTGATCGGATGTACATCTTTTGAACAGATGAACGCAGTGCACATATTCTCATCATGCGATCATTCGATCAACATCTTGTGCGTCTCGCGACGCCCCGTGCGAGTAACGCATTATTCCTAGACCGGGCTCGCCTTCATGGACGAGGACACGGCGCCCCGCGCGGGCAACATATTGAGAACAATGAGGACATCAAGGACCGGATGCCGGGCTGAGATTCGGCCATGAGTCACTGGATGCCCGCCCAAAGCTGTCGCAGAGAGTTACTCTCGTGCTTCCTATCAGGTCCTACCACAACCACCCCCAGTCGTCGGTGGGCCTTGCCATGGGCACCCTGGTCGGCTACACCCGGCAGGTGCTCGAATCCACCGTCACCCGTCAGCCGACCTTACCTTCAGCATCGGCCTTCGCTGCCAATGCACCCCCACACCCCGTCCAGCCGCGAGTCCCGGTACGGGGCGTGTGCCCTGTTGATCTGGGCCCGCAGCGGACACATGCGAGGCCTGCACGAGCAGCCGGGGTGGGCAGCAGGGCTCGAGCAGCTCCCATTGGGCATCGGCCAGGTCGAGGCCCGCGGCAGCTTCTCTACTTAACGGTCGAGGCCTTTCGAGGTGTCACGGCCTGTTCTCACACCACCCGTGATAGCCCGAAGACCTCACCTTGGTCCGCACACGACACCTACCACCCCACCCACTTACGTAATACGACCTAGTCCTCCGATGGTGGGGACTCAACGCCCACCGCGTTCACGGTACCCTCGTCGCTCGCCAAGGCGTACAGGTCGAGGTCCCTCTTCGTGACTTCGGCCGCAGGCACGAGCTTGTAGTGCGCCTGACGCCGTACACGAATCTGCTCATCTTGAAGCGCGAGCTCGAACAGCGCGATGCGCCCGTCAGCAACGAACTGCGCAGACACCGGCCGACAGATCATCTCGGGCCACTTATCAGCGCAGACGGCGAGGTCCTGTTCCGTCTGCGTGATGCCGATCTCGTCGTTGCCACCCTTGGCCTGGACCGGGACTACAAACTGGCGGCCGTGTTGGTCGACGGCCACGTAGACCTCGTCGATCTCGACCTGGCCAATCTTGCGCGTGGTGGTGCGCAGGTGGTTCTGGAGCGAGTAGGCCGTGACCCCCAGGAAAATGTCGACAAGTCGGTTGTAGCGCAATAGCGCTAGCAGAGCCTGCTCGTCGCCCAGGGCGGTCGCAGCGATGATCTCGGGCGTACTGTTGGGGATCTTGATCACTGTCAGCGCCATGTCAGGGCGGATGCGGACCTGGGCAGGAATGAGGTTGAATACGTACTTTGCTCGCCCGTTGCCGCGGATGATCCACTCGGTGCCCGCAGGGGCCGTCTCGACTACACTTTGGGGCAGCGGTATGCGGTAACGTATGGCGTATACCACGTCTCCGAGGTTTCGGGGCAAGGCGATGCCGAGTTCTCTCGCGCCCTCGACTAGCTCGGGGCGCTCCCAGTAGACTGCAGTGTCCCCAGCCACGTAGTGGCGCTGGAAGACCCACTCGATCAGCTGCTGGTACCGATTGGCCTTGGATGTGTCCTTGCTGCCGACTGCACCCAGGTTCATCGCCGTCTCATCCATGTTCACTCAGCCTTCCGATCACGTTGCGCAATGACACGCTCAGTCAAACCGAAGTGCGCGTGCGCGCCACCAGAGGTCATCTTGAGCACCGCAGGATCCCCCAAGGGCGTCGGACGCCCCCGTCGTGGTTTGACGCCATCAGCACTGAGGACGGCTGCTCCGACAGCCCGGCCGAGAGCGGGAGGAACCGAGTTGCCAATCTCACGGAAGCCGTTCCACTTTGTCGCGTGGAAGCGGAACCAGTCCGGGAAGCCTTGAAGGCGGGCCGCCTCGCGCACGGTGATGACGCGAGGGAGAGTCGGGTGGATGGGCCGCGCAGCCGTGAAGGCACCACGGTCGGAGTTCGTCCCAGCGCGCAGGGTGTTACAGAGACCGTCGGGGTGTAGCCGCAGGAAGCGGCTCACGGGCTCTGTCGTCCCGGGCGGAGTGGCGTCAAAGCGGCTGATCGATACGTCCGTATGGACGGTACGAGTAGAGGATGTGAGGGAATCGGGGTCCGTTGGCCGAGGACGGGAGAAATCGCGGACGTCAGGCATAAATCCGCGGAGCTTGGCCGCGTAAGCGCTCGGAGGGCCATAGGTCACAGGTCTCACTGAGTCGTCGCTCAGGAGCTTGGGGTAGTCGTCGGCGTCCGGAAGATCCCCAAGCGCATCGAATACACTCGGTCCGAGCGGGAGCGTGAACTTGGTCGGGATCGCGCCCTTGATCGTGCGTGGCGTAAACATGGCTTTGGGGTACTCCGGCAAGGCCACGTCACTTCGGGCACCCATGAGGATCATGCGCCGACGGGACTGCGGTGCGCCGTAGTCCGCCGCCTGGAGGACGCGAACCGGCTCCACGACGCGGTAGCGACCGCTTGCGTTGACCATCTCGATGACCTCGTCGAGAAGCTGCCGATGTTTGCCCACCATGAGACCGGAGACGTTCTCCATGATGAAGTACCGCGGATCGAGCTCCAGAGTGACCCTAACGTATTCCTTCAACAGGGCGTTTCGGGGGTCGTCGAGTGCGCGGCGTCCTATCATCGAGATGCCCTGGCAGGGCGGACCCCCGGCGACGAGGTGGATCTCACGGTTGCCGATTAAAGACTCCCCGCGTATCTGGTCGCCCGAGATCTTAGATACGTCGGCACAGAAGGTTTTGCCATAGGGGAAGTTAAAGTCGTGGATCGCCGCGTGAATGGGGTCGTACTCCACGGCGGCGGCGATTTCGTAGCCGGCCTGCTCGAGACCGAGGGACAAGCCGCCAGCCCCAGCGAAGAGGTCTACCGCCAACGGGCGGCGAAAATCGATCACCACGGCTGTCGATTTTAGCCTATTATCGATCGCGATGCTAGGGTCGCTCGCTGGGGAGGAGAGCGATCTCTGGGTTCATCACGAACTAAGACGCCGTCGATGAACTGGCTCTAGGTTGTGATATGCAAATCGTTTGAGCCAGTGGTCGATGCTGGCGATATGAGTGGTGGTTGGTAGCGGACGGCGAGTTTGCCGTATCTGGTGACCATGGCCAGGTTCTGTTTGAGCTGGCCGAAGCAGCGCTGGACCGTGTTGAGATCCTTGTAGGCGGTCGGGTCGAAGGAATGCGGTCGTCCGTTACCGTGTTTGTGGTCGCCGGTGAAGGAGTGCCGGTGGCTGGGCCAGCCGCTGTGGGCATGATGCCTTGCCCCTGTCGTTTGATGATCCGGGTGTTGTCACCCATGGTGGCAGGCCGCATGGTGACAGGCCGAGTTCCTCACAACTACGAACTACACACAACTGCTGGGCGTTAGGATGCAAAGGTGAATGAGTACCCACAGTCGCGGCTCGCACGCTGGGAACATATAACCGAGTGGCCCCTGGCTATCGTCTCTCTCATTTTCCTCGGCGCATACGCGTGGGAGATCATAGCCGACCTGCAGGGTTCTGCTCGCACCGCCGCCGAAGCCACCATGAACGTCATCTGGGTGGTGTTCGTTATCGACTATGTCATACGTTTGGCCCTTGCGCCGCAGCGTGGTCATTGGTTTGTCCACCACCTATTCGACCTAGCGATCGTCGTCCTCCCCTTCTTCCGTCCTCTGCGACTCCTGCGAGTCCTCACCCTCATCGGAACGCTGCAACGCACCGCTGGCGCCGCACTTCGTGGGCGGATCAGCATATATGCCACCGGGGGCGTCGTGCTTATCACGCTCGTCGGTTCCCTCGCGGCCCTTAATGCGGAACGTGACGCTCCCGACGCGACCATCACCACCTTCCCGCGCGCAGTATGGTGGGCGCTGGTTACCATTACGACGGTCGGTTACGGGGACGTGTCACCGGTTACGCCATCCGGGCAACTCGTCGCCGTGCTGCTTATGACCGGCGGGATCGCGCTTATTGGCGTTATTTCGGCAACGTTGGCATCGTGGATCATCAGCTCGGTTTCCGAGGAGTCCGAGGAGGAAGAAGAGACTACACGCCAGTTGATCGCTGAGCTACAGCAGCAGATCGCGGAGTTGAATGGCAAGCTCGACGCCGTCGTCGACTCGCAGCGCGCAGGACCAGTGAATTAGGGTGGATTGATCGGTACGGGCAGGACCCTCCAGGAGGAATCGGAGGCTTGCGATGGCAATGACTGACCGGCACCCACCTCGCACCAAGAGGGGGTGTGCTCTTGGCACGGCTGTTTGTTTTCGCATGTAGCGCACTCGTACCCATGCACAAAATGCTCACGTATACGCCCACAAGAAACTGTGAACGGCCCAGTCCGTGGCGAGGACGAGCAACAGCCCGATGATGAGATTCCAAACGAAGGCGGGAACGCGCGTGCGCGCGGCCAGTGCACCCGGATCTTGTGAGTTATCTCCGTGGAAAAGTACGTTGCAGAACTGCCGCCACGCCCCAACCAGAAGGAAGAGGCCAAGGCCAAGTACCACCCCTCCGGCAGCCTCCGGTTCTCCCCACCACCACAGCGCTATATCGGTGGCAAGTACAAACAATAGGATCGCGAGAGTATATACCGAGCGAGCACGAAATAGCACCAGTGCGATAACGAGGGCAATTCCCAACAGAGTAGGGCGAGCACGTCCCGTTGAAGCCAGCCAGAACAGCAGCGCGCCGATTAGTGCCGGCATCGGATACCCCGCCAGTGTGGTGAGCACCAGTCCCGGACCCCGGCTCGGACCCCTGGTGGCGGTCGCGCCAGACATATCTGGCTCCACCGTGAATCCGGCGAACTTGCGTCCAGTTATCACGCCGACTGCGGCGTGTCCGAGCTCGTGCACAAGGGTGACAACGACGCGGAACACCTTCCAGATCTGCGGGACGACGACGGCTGTCAACGCCACGCCGACGCCGATGCCTGCGGCGATAAGCGAAGGTGCCGCGCCCGCATGCACGCTGTCCTGCAGTCTGCCCGCGATGTCATACCAGATCTGGTCCATGGGTTCATTATCCACAAGTGCTGCTGGGCAACGAACCGCAGCAGCGTAACGGTATGCTGAACCTATGCTCACTGGAGAAACGCGGCGATCAGCCAGCAACAAACGCGAACGCACATACGGTGAATGAACACACCCCGCAAACGTCTGCGCCCGGACCGAGTGCAGAACAACCGCGCGCGCCTCGCAGCAACATGCGGCCAGCATGGGGAGCACCAGCCTTTGCGTGGCGTCTTTTGGCACTTGCCGGGTCTATTTTCGCCACCGCCATCGTGTGCATGGGGGCGGTTGCCCAGTCGAGGGTTGGGTATGTGACCCCGTGCGGTACCGAGGATTTCCAACTTTGTGACCACACGGCGTACTATCCGGAACTGATTCGACTGGCCTGGCTTACCGGAATCGTTGGAGCTGGCTCCGCCGTCGTCGGCATCATTCACCTACGAAAGCGATCCGTGGCAACCGGCCTGGCATGGGGACTCCTCATTCTCGCCGCACTTATCTGTTGTGCGGTCACCGCCCGGCACTCGTACGACGTTTCGACGCTAGTCTATTGACCCTGCGTTGCTCTCTTCACCGATCAACTCAGCGCTGGATATAGGTCAGTACCGGGAGCCAAGGTGCGGCAAGAGCTGCCGCATTGCACACCGCATTCTGAAACGCTAACATAATGCCATGCTCGCCGAAAAACCAGTATCTACCCAGATAACCTCAGACAGTGCAACGGAAACTGCTCAGCATGCAGCTACACCAAGCAAGAAAAAACGCACCCTGCTCATTTCGGCGGTGGCCCTCTTCGCGATTGGCATCTTCCTCGCGTGTTCAAGCGCAGTGGCGAACGCGTATACGTCCTACGTGCGTCCGCCCCTGAAACCCGGCGGAGCCCCGCAGTATGTTCCGAGGCATCTTCATTATCCGGAACTGATCCAAATGGCCGTCACAACGGGCGTGCTGGGTATCGGCGCCACCGTTGCAGGCGGTTTTCATATACGCAGGCCGAGTCGCAGCGCCGCCATCCTCTGGGGACTCCTCGCGCTAGCGGCATTGGTGTGCTGCGTGTTCATGGTCAACCGCATCAACGAGGTTTCAGGATACGTTTTCTGACAGCCTCTGTTTGCGGTTGCGTTACGCGAGTGTGCCGGGGCTCGTCGTTGTCCTTGCGATCTCCGGCATCGTCGGCTATTGCAGTGCACAGGGCAAGCAGTAAGGACCGCAGCGCAGTAGACTCGCAAGGTGATGGACCCGTCCTCCTCCAGCACGAACGGACGATTCAGCCTCCGCACCTGCGCCGTCATTCTTAGGCATGAGCATCTACTCACGGTGCGGGACGCGCGTTCGCCAGAGGTTACGGACCGCGACTACCCGCTATCCTGCAGCGTCTCGCGCGTGAAGGCGTGACCCTGCGAACGCTTCCCCTAACACCGGCCGAACGCACACGCCAAGTTGAAGAGGCAAAGATCGATGCTGCCCTGCTGCGGGGACACGTTCGCGCGCACGCCGTCGAAACAACACACATCTGGTATGGAGAACTCGTAGCCGCCATGCCCCTCACACATCTGCTGGCAAACCGGAATGCAGTGAGCCTTCAAGAGCTCGCACAATCACCCGTGTCACTGGCTGACAGGAGAATGAACCCAGCTCAGCACGACCTTATCGAGGGAGCACTTGCCTCAAGAGGTCTGGCCGTAAACGCAGGCATACCGTTCACAACGGTCGAGGCAACGTTCGCGCAACTCGCCACGCTTCCGATGGCTATGCGGACGCCCGTTTTCAGCGGGCACGAAGCCGAGCATTCCTATGCGGGAATCCGGACCGTGGGCATTGACCCGCCGCTCACCCTGTCCGCTTTCTCATCACCGCGAAAACACTGGCACAGCGTGATCGTAACCGCCTCGTTGAGGCCTGCCTGAAGTCTGGCAGCCAATGATGCTTCGGCCGAGTACGCAACGCCGGTGAAGTGAGGCGCCTGCCGCAGCATGCCGCCCGGGCAACCCGGCATGTCGCCCGGTCATTCGAAGAAATCCTCGTCGATCTCGACCACGTGGTACGTATCGCGTACCTGCACACCAACCCCATAGCGGACCATCAGTTTCACCAAGCGTTTGCCATCCACAAGAATAATCCGCGCGGGAATGCCATCCGCATAGTTCCGTGCACCGTCCGAGAATCGACTCGTTGTAATGAAGACACCGCTGTCTGCCTTGCCGCTGAGGGCACCCACAAATGCCTGCACTTCCGGCCGACCAACGGGATGCTCATCGCCATACCGCTTTGCTTGGATATACACCCGGTTGAGGCCAAGAATGTCCTGATCAATGACACCGTCAATCCCGTTGTCGTTGCTGATCGGGGTAACGCTGCCTGCACCGTTAGTACCGCCATAACCCATGGCGAGTAGAAGTTCGACGACGGCGTGCTCAAAGAAGCCCGGGTCTTGGCCCTGTAGACGTATAAGGAGCTCAGCCTCCACATCTCTATGAATGCGTTCGATACCGCTTTGCACTTGCTCAAGAGGCGTCATCGAGGCAGCTTGTGCATCAGCGGTTCTCTCCTCTGGCCGAGTGCGCGACCCAGATTGATAGACACGGATCGGAGACGTCGGATCCTCGCCGAGAGCCTTAAGATCCTGTTGGCTAAATCCGCTCGGGAATTGCTTCAACACCTGTCTGCCAGCGTCCGTGATGCGGTAGTTCCCTCGCTTCGGCCGTTCCAGTGCACCGACAATGGCGAGGAATGAGAGGGCCCAGCCAATACGATTCTCATACATCAGCTGCTGACCAGAAGGTAGCATTATGTTCTTTTGTCGGCGAGTCAACTTTGCTTGCGCAGCAACGAGAGGCCGAATTTCGCGACCATGTCGCGTCACTCCATCGCTGAGGACCCGGAGCGTAGGGGTCATGAACTCTTCCCAAGTGGGCATGTCTGTCACGATTCGTCTCTCTCCAAGTCCGCCGCCAGTTTCCAATCAGTGTTATTTCACGATACCACCGGTCGTGGGTGGCCTGGACTTCCCGCCGTCGCGTAAGGCGTGCCGAATACTCTCGACGCCTTCCGCGAAGTAGGCCCTCCCGGCGGACTACCTGCCGCAACCTAGGTGCCACTTCACGCACACCGAGTCAGCCCGACGCTCTTTCCCCAGTTGACCGGCCGAGGGCACACCACCATGGAATGTTCGACGCACAGCGTCAAGAAAGAATGGAGAGTATTCCGTGTCGGAGGTGGGACGTACGCTCAGACATTAGACGTACGCTCAGACATTAGAATGGAGAACTAGTCGAGGGGAGGACATGGATTTCACAAGTGTTGAACTCTGTGCCGGCGCAGGCGGCCAGGCATTAGGGTTGGAACAAGCGGGCTTTGAACACGTTGCGCTAGTTGAGTATGACGCGTGGGCGTCATCAACGTTACGGCTGAATCGCCCTCAGTGGAACGTCGTAGAAGATGACTTGAACGAGTGGGACGGAGCACGTTATAAGGGCGTGGACTTAGTTGCCGGAGGTGTTCCCTGCCCGCCGTTTTCCGTCGCCGGAAAGCAACTCGGTGCCAGCGACGAGCGTGACCTCTTCCCGGCAGCCTTGCGACTCGTTGAGCAGATCCAACCAAAAGCAGTAATGTTCGAGAATGTTCGCGGACTCATGACACCCAAGTTCGACGACTACCGACAGAGAATTAATGATCGTCTGAGCAGCCTTGGGTACACCCCACGTTGGAGACTATTGAACGCTTGCCATTATGGAGTCTCACAACTTCGCCCGCGTGCTGTTATGGTGGCCTTGGACAGCGAGTTCGCCACAAATTTTGAGTGGCCAGAGCCTCATCAGTCACCCCCTAGGCACGTCGGAGATCTTCTTGTAGATCTTATGTCTTCCAATGGCTGGGAGCATGCCGATCAATGGGCAAAGCGTGCCAATCGGATAGCCCCGACCCTTGTTGGCGGGTCAAAGAAACACGGCGGACCAGACTTGGGACCAAGCCGCGCGCGAAAGGCCTGGGCAGAACTGGGGGTCGATGGGCGGCTGATTGGGAACAATCCCCCTCACCCGGGATTCCAGGGCATGCCCCACCTCACCACCAGAATGGCGGCTCGAATTCAAGGTTTCCCTGATGATTGGGAGTTCGCGGGAGCGAAAACCAACGCTTATCGGCAGATTGGCAACGCATTTCCACCACCGGTTGCTCGCGCGGTAGGGAGGCAAATCGCCCGTGCACTAAGTAGGAGTTCTGTAGATGTCTAGCATTCTTACTCAGGCTCGAACACTGTTTCACCAGACCTTGGTGGACAGTGGCACTCTGATCATTGACAACAACGGCATTGCCTCGAATGCCGATCGCTCGCAAGAGACCTCGCGAAAGATTGCTCTATCAATCGCTCGGAAACTCCGGGCGCGCGAGGTGGCACGCAGGTTAAACGGACAGACGACCGGTGGAAACTTTGAGAATGCCGTATCGGAGTTTTTGCGTTCGTCCTTCCCGCGTTTCGCTCCATTACGTCCGGGAGCTTGGCGCATCGAGAATGTCGGCGCTCGTCGCGGCGAATACCATCTGGCACGATTTGAACCCTACACCCACCTTGATGACCTAGCTAACGCTATCGAAAAGGACAACACCTTACGCGCGGTTCTCGGAAACTCCTATGCCATTAGTCCAGATGTCCTCGTTATACGCGATCCAGAACCTGACGACCACATCAACATAGACGAACACCTCGTCGACGAAGACAGCGGGCTCCACGCCCCTATTCGCGCAATGAACAACACGCACGGTATTCTGCACGCCGTTGTAAGTTGCAAGTGGACGCTACGTTCTGATCGAGCGCAGAACGCCCGTTCAGAGGCTCTCAGTCTCATCAGAAATCGTAAGGGAAGAACGCCTCACATTGCTGTTGTGACCGCTGAGCCTACTCCCTCCCGACTCGCATCACTGGCATTAGGAACCGGTGATGTTGACTGTGTCTACCACTTCGCTCTTCCTGAATTGATCGCCGCAGTTGAACAGAGCGGAAATGACGAAGCGCAGTCAATGCTTAATTCACTGCTAGACGGCAAGCGCCTACGGGACATCTCAGATCTGGTTTTAGACCTGACTGTCTAATTGACTCTGCTCGCACGCCAAAATAGTGACCTCTCAGATGAAGGTCACCTGTGCCTCATCCGCTGGCCGCCGCCTGGGCGCCTGCCTGCAAGGCGTGCTCAATCGTCTCCATGGCGGCGTCGTCGTGGGCGGCAGAGAGGAACCACGCTTCAAAAGCCGACGGCGGTAACGCCACCCCGTTATCGAGCATCGCATGGAAGAAACGGCCGTATGCGGCGGTGTCCTGTGCCTGGGCGTCGTCGTAATTGAGAACCGGATCCTCGCGGAAAAACACCGAGAACAGATTACCTGCCGACTGCACCACATGCGGCACGCCCGCCCCGGTCAATGCCTCGTGCACAAGCTCTTGCAACTGCACCGAACGTCGGTTCACCGTGGCATACACCTGTGGTGTGGCAAGATCGAGTGTCGCTATACCCGCCGCAGTGGCGAGCGGGTTACCGGAGAGCGTGCCCGCTTGGTAAACCGGACCGAGCGGTGCCAGCAGGTCCATCACATCTGCCCGTCCCGCCACGGCCGCCAGCGGCATACCACCGCCCACCACCTTCCCGAAGGTAAACAGATCGGGGGTCCACGGTGCTGCCCCCGCTGCGTCTTTGCCGACGACGTCTCCCGCCTCCAGGCCGTCATCCACGTCCAGGACACCGTCCACGGCTAGACCACCGCCCGCCTCCAGGCCCCACCATCCGCCCGGTCCCACACGGAAACCGGTCAGCACTTCATCCAGGATCATCAGGGCGCCATGCTCAGCCGTCAAACTCCTGATCAAAGCGTTAAACCCCGCCACGGGTGCAATGACACCCATATTGGCAGCGGCGGCCTCCGTGATTACAGCCGCGATCCGAGCACCCTCACGCTCGAACACTTCCTGCAACGCGGCGCCGTCATTGTAGGGGAGCACTATCGTGTCGCGGGCCGCTGCTGCCGTCACCCCGGCACTGCCGGGCAAACCCTGGGTGGCAACACCGGAACCGGCTGCGGCGAGTAGTGCATCCGAATGCCCGTGGTAGCACCCGGCAAATTTCACCATTTTGTCGCGCCCGGTTGCACCGCGCGCGATGCGTACCGCCGTCATCGTCGCCTCGGTGCCCGTGGATACGAGGCGCACGTGTTCGGCCGCCGGTACTCGCTTTCGGATCCGTTCAGCCAGCTCCACTTCCGCTGCAGTGGGAGCTCCAAAACTCAAACCTCGGCCCGCCGCTTCGCGCACCACGTCGACCACGGCCGGATGGGCATGCCCCAGCAGAGCGGGTCCCCACGAACCGACAAGGTCCACATAGCTGCGCCCATCGGCATCCGTCACCCGGCACCCTGCCGCCTCCCGGATAAAGCGCGGTGTTCCACCTACCGACGCATAGGCACGCACCGGTGAGTTAACCCCGCCCGGGATCGATTGTTGTGCCCGCTCCATTAATCGTTCGTTCTGACTCACTGCCTGCACACTCAGGTCGGCGACCTCGACCGGTTTACGGATGTCGGTCGACTCATACGTACCGGTTTCCCCGGCGGCACCCACCTGCCACTCAGAGCCTTCCTGTGCACTGTTATCAGTCGGCGTGCCGTGATCGGCCCCCGCCGCATTTCCCGTTAGTTCAGCCATCTCGCGACCTCCATCGCCCAGTAGGTCAGCACCAGGTCAGCCCCGGCGCGCACAATACTCGTCACCGATTCCTCAATGGCCGCCTGCCGATTGATCCACCCACGGCCCGCTGCCGCTTCAATCATGGCGTATTCCCCGGAAACCTGATAGGCGGCAACCGGCACATCGGATGCAGCCGCGACATCAGCCAGCACGTCCAGGTAATGACTCGCAGGCTTCACCATCACCATGTCGGCACCCTCGGCCATGTCCAGCAGCGCCTCACGCAGGCCTTCCCGACGGTTCGCCGGATCTTGCTGATAGGTGCGCCGATCCCCCTGCAAAGATGACCCCACTGCCTCGCGGAACGGGCCATAAAAGGCCGAGGCATACTTCGCCGAGTACGCGAGGATCGCGACATCTGAGAAACCCTCCGCATCCAAGCCGGCACGAATCGCGCCCACCTGACCATCCATCATCCCGGACGGCGCCACCACATGCGCTCCGGCACGAGCCTGTGCCACGGCCTGGCGGGCATAGGCCTCGCAGGTCTCATCGTTGAGAACGCGCCCGTCCTTCCCTAGGAATCCACAATGACCGTGACTGGTGAACTCGTCTAAACACACATCGGACATAATCACTAGGTCATCGCCCACGGCTTCACGGCATGCCGCAATGGCCCGCTGTTCAATACCATCGGCCGCCCATGCCTGCGTTCCGTGCGCGTCTTTATCCTTATCATCAGGCACACCAAACAGCATTATTCCGCCCAGTCCCGCATCACGAGCAGCACGGGCGACGGCGCCAATCGACTCGGGCGTATGCCGCTTCACGCCCGGCATCGAACTGATATCCGCCGAAGCTTCCCCCACAAAGGCCGGTAGAACCAGCTGTGAAGCCGCCGGTCTGGTCTCACGGACCAACTTGCGCATGGCCGCAGTTGTGCGAAGCCTGCGTGGACGCTGAATCATAATCTTGCCGACACCTCTTTTCCGCCTGATCTTGCTTGCCACAACAGCGACATCGCCGCCGCTGGTTAGACCTGCGCTGCTTACGCTACCTTCTGTGTCACAGCGCTACCTCCTGTGTATTCACAGCGCAGCCTCCCCTGCCTTCACGACGAGCTGTGCCACGGTTGCCGCCACGTCGGGAGCATGCGGCGTCGGGGAAATCTCTGCCGCCACACCGAGCTCATCGAGCACCCGTGCAGTGGCTGGCCCAAGGGCGACCACTGCTGTTGCACGCGGCCAGCCTAGTACTCGATCCACTGTACGCGCCACAGATCCCGAGGTAATGACAACAACCGCAAACTCTCCACCCTGCCAGCGGCGCCGGATTGCCGCTGAAATCTCGACCTCTTCCATGGTGTAGACGCTCTGGACATCTACCTGCCAACCGCGTCCGCGCAAGCCGTCGGCCAACTCCGGCCCGGCAAGTGCCGAGCAGGGCAAGAATACGTGCCCACCACCACGGGGGAACTCGGCGAGCAGCCCGGCCGCACTCTCTTCCCGGGGGATCAGGTCAACTCCGTAACCCGCCGCCTCTAGAGCACGCGCGGTGGCATGCCCGACGGCGGCGATCCGCCCCGGCAACTGCACGCCCAGCTCCTTGAGGGCACCGACCGTGCGCGCCGAGGTGATGACAGACCACTGCGCCTGCTCCAGTTGGTCACTGGGTATATTCGGCGTCAGAAGCCGACGACGCTGGACGGGACAGGCCGTCACGACTATACCCAGTTCTCGCAGCGCGGCAGACAACACGCCCTCTTCTCGCGGAAGGAACACTTCTGCCTTTCGCCACGCAAAAGGCGCCCATGCCTCTTCGTGGGAAGAGGACGCTCCGGGTTCTTCACCAGGAGGCGGCGCAACCGCTCCTTCGCGCGAAGGAAATGTATCCGCTCCTTCGCGCAAAGAGTGTGGGCGGCCCTCTTCCCGTGCCTTTCCCTCCCGCCAGAGCGCGACGTCGTCGTGAAACTCCTCTAAACGCGACTGCCGCGAAGCGCCCAGATCGGCAATTGCGGCGGCACCGTCGTCGAGCAAACATTGCGCAGCGATCCGGCCAGCCCCGCTGTGTAGGGGGACCGTCACCGCAACATGTCGGCTCCCGTCGGCCGCGAATACGGCCGCCCGTAACAAGCCGTCTATCCCCAGAGCTGCGATCGGAGCGGCACAGCCACCTCCCAGTACCGCCAGCACCTCCCGCTCCTCCTGCGCCTGCAATCTACTATCCGGATCATCCAGAGTGCGCAGAATCGAGGCGGTTTTCTCATCGTCACTACGGCATTCCACGGCGAGAGCCCCTTGCCCCGGTGCTGGCAGAATAGGCAATTCTTCGGTGATATAGCCCGCCAGCCCAAGACGGCGCAATCCGGCAGCCGCCAGAACGACGGCGTCGAGGTCACCCGGGCGAACTCGCTCCAAGCGCGTACCAATATTGCCGCGGATATCAACAAATACTAGATCCGGACGCAGCGCCCGCAACTGTGCCACCCGCCGCGGTGAACCGGTGCCAACACGGGCACCGGCAGGCAAATCGATCAAGCGCATACCATCACGTGCGCACATAGCATCAGCAGCCACCTCGCGTTGCGGAATGGCTGCGATGACGAGCCCGGGAACAGTCTCGGTAGGCAAGTCCTTCAGCGAGTGCACCGCGAAATCCACGTCCCCGCGCAGAAGCGCCGAACGTAGCTCGGCCGCGAACACTCCCAGGCCGGCCAGATGCTTGAGAGAACCGCGTTCCCGATCACCACAAGTTCGTACCGGAACAAGTTCCACGTCCGGCCCTGTTTCACGCAGCCGGTCAGCAACCAGCGTGGATTGGGTCATAGCAAGCGCCGACGCGCGAGTCCCTAGCCTCATATTCGCGTTCCTTTCCCGCTGATTTTCCCCCGCAACCGCCTACACCGGTGGCGTACCTCACGGCTGGGCTCCAAGCCGAGCGATTCTTCCTTACGACCACCTACACCGGTGGCGAACCGTCACGCCTGCGTCTTGTACCTTCAGAAGTCATCACACCAGACTTATGCACTATTAGGCCTTCACTCAAATATATGAGGCCTTCACTCACACGGCCGCCTCCAATCCGGAGGCAATGGCCGCCTCAACACCATTACCGGCCACCCACGCTCCGGCGACGCGCACGCCCTCCGGCAATGAAGCATCGAGCACAGCCCGCGCATCCGGGCTCAACCCCCGCGGAATCTCCGGCCACCGGACAACCGCCATATCACGAGCTGCGGGAATCGGGCACCCCAACAACACAGCAGCGTCCTCCACGGCCTGTTGTTCGGTCGGCTCATCCTGCGGCGAGTAGCTCAGGCGGATCAGTTCACTCTGCCCCGCACTCCACGGCCATTTCACCGAGTAATGCGTTAATGCCCGGGCCCGCAAACCCTCAATTGGGTGGGCGAGCAGCACTCCCGAGCCAACCGGCGCACCCCCGATATACGTAGGATCCACGGCTAGCACCACACTGAGTGAGGAACTCGTGGCCGGGGCGGCGGCAGTCACACCAATACCTCGGAGGAGCGCCACGGCCACGCGCCCCGGGCAGGCAAGCACCACCCGATCCGCCATATAGTCCGTATTTCCGACTTTCACATGCCACCCGGCGTTCGTATTCGGCACAGCACTCACCCGCAATCGAGCCGGTGCTTCCCGTCCGCTCGCGATCTCGTCACTACCCATCGCCTTCCGACCGGAGGATGCACCCTCCCGCTGCGGTGCCGCTGGGCAATGCTGTGCACCCCGTGTGGGAACAGAAGAGCTCCCGCCCTTCCGTGGAGAAATCCCGGCGACACGCGAGCACAGATGAACCTGCCCACCGCGCGCTCGGATATCCTCCACCAACGCATCGACTAAACGAACGAGTCCGCCGATTGGCTGTGCAACACTGGAACGCGAGCCGCGCGCCGCCTGCACCTTGGCGTACAGGGATCCGGGGCCACGTAGGGCGGGCGCGTACTGCGCCAACGTCATTTGTTCGGGTGCAAGCCGGTAGATGCTCCGTGTCACCGGCGCAACGAGGCGGTCTACCACGGCTTTCCCCATTCGCGCCGCTACAAGCTCGCCCACTGTCTCCGCGTCTTGCCCAACTGATGGGGCCATCTGCGGTTCGGCCCGTGCGACCGCTAGTTCAACTGGGCGCAGGGCCCGTAGCAACGCCGGATCGTCGGGGCTGGCCGGTATGCCGAGTATGCCGTCAGCACCCGGCCAGGACTCCGTCGTTGACCAGCGGATGTGTGCACGGCCCGCGGGAGCGGCAACGTCCAGGCCCAGTTCTGCGCAGAGCCGATCACCGATCCCCCGCCGCCTCGCATATGCCTCGGCTCCGCGATCAATAACCTGACCCGCTATCTCAAGCGGCGCGATTAGGCCACCGGGTCGATCCGTTGCTTCGAGAACATCAACGGACCACCCCTCGCGTACGAGGCGGTGCGCACAGGCCAAACCCGCAATTCCTGCTCCGATTACGACGGCCTTCATCGTGCACCAGCTTTCAGAGCTCGTGTATCAGGGAAACAAGGTCAGTAAGAACCGCAGGATCTGTTTGCGGTGGCACCCCGTGGCCCAGTCCAACAATATGCGCGGGAGCATTTCGACCGCGTGCGACGACGTCGCGCGTATGCGCTTCCAACGCGGACCATCCAGCAGCAAGGAACGCGGGGTCGATATTGCCTTGCAGGACGGCGCCGGGAACCCTCCGCGCTGCTTCGTTGAGAGGAGTTCGATAGTCGATGCTCAGGGCCTGACAGCCGCATTCGAACATTGCCTCCAACAGGTGGCCGGTACCGGTTCCGAAGTGAATACGGGGCACGTCGACAGCTTGCAGCGCAAGCCGCGAGTATGGTGCGGCGTGTGCCATATAGTCTTGCAGGCTCAGCACTCCGGCCCACGAGTCAAAGAGCTGCACGGCCGCCGCGCCCCCAGCCGCCTGCAGCCGGAGAAACTCCCCCGATATGCGAGCACACCATGTTAGGAGGCAGTCCCAAGCCGCGGGTTCGGCGTGCATGAAGCTGCGAGCGGCCAAATGATCACGTGATCCACGGCCTTCCACAAGATATGCGGCCAAGGTGAACGGAGCACCGGCGAATCCAATAATGGGCACGTCGAGTTCGGCTACCGCCATGCGTACCGCCGCTGTAATCGCTGATCCATCCGTAATGCGATGCGATGCGAGCGCGGCGACGTCGTCGGCGCTGCGTACGGGGTGTGCAATGACGGGCCCGATCCCTGGTTCGATCGTGACATCCACGCCTGCCAATGCAAGCGGAACCATAATGTCGGAGAAGAACACCGCAGCATCCACTCCGTGCCGCCACACGGGTTGGCAGGTCAACTCTGCAGCCAGCTCGGGTGTGAGGCATGCGTCGAGCATCGCGACGCCCTGCCGGGCCTTCCGGTATTCCGGGAGAGAGCGCCCTGCCTGCCTCATGAACCAGACCGGCAATCGCTCGGGCCGCGATCCCGAAAGAGCCATCAGTAGTGGCAACTGAACGCTCTGTGTCACGTATCGATTTTGCCGCACCGCTATGTATCTGCAAGACTGGACGCACTGTGAGTTTGCGCATCCTCTCCGTGAAACATGACAGACACGGCTTGGCAGAGGTCGAGCGTGTCGCGCAACATGCTGACGCACTGTCCGCATGCGTTCAGCAGACCGCTGGCGTCGAAGGCGTTCTCACCCTTCTCACCTGCAATCGCATTGAGTTCATCGTTGACGCTCCCCAGGTTCCTGCCGCCCATCTCCGGTTGCGCATGGCGCGCGAACTCGACCGGCAGCCGGAGTGGGTTATCTATGAAGACACCCGCGCGCTGGAACACCTTTTCAAAGTCGCGTGCGGCCTGGATTCAATGGTCATTGGTGAGCGTGAAGTCACCGGACAGCTGCGCCGCACACTCCAGCAGGCGAGCGAGCGCGGACATACCTCCGGCGCTCTGGTCACAGCGGTGAACGCAGCCCTGCGAACGGCACGCAAGATTGGGGCAGAGACAGAGTTGCATGATTCGGGACGTTCCATCGTTGCCTGCGCCCTGGACCTAAGCGGCATTCGCGACTGGAGCGAACAGCAGGTTCTGCTTATGGGTACGGGCGCCTACGCCGGTGCGGTAGTGGCCGCCTTGCGCCGCCGCGGAGTGCACGATATCGCCGTACACTCAGCCTCCAACCGTGCCACAGGTTTTGCCGAGCGCCATGGCATTCGCGCCGGTGAGAACCTTGTGCGCGAATGTACCCAAGCCACGCTAATTGTCACCTGCCGTGGAGGATCTGCAACCGCGCTTAACGCGGCGCAACTGGCAGAGGCTCGGGGATTGCACGGATACCCATCCGCGTGCAGCGACGCTTCGATGGCCGCGGGCACGGCGCGCCCCTTGGTCATCCTGGATCTCTCCCTGCCCGCAGATGTGGATCCCGGCGTGGCGGCACTTCCCGGCATCACGCTACTTAATTTGGAAGCCATCCAAAACCACGTATCCCCGCTCGTCTCTGAAGAGTCATCCCGTGCCTCGCAAATTGTGTCTGAGGGAGTCGCGGAGGTATCCGCACGCCTGGCCTCCCGTGTAGCCGATCCGGCGGTGGCTTCGCTGCGCGCATCCATGCTGCAACTGGTCGACGACGAAGTTGCCCGCCTTCCCCAGGGGCGACCGCTGACAACCGAAGACTGCACCATGGCCCTACATCGCCTTGCCACCCGACTCCTGCACATTCCCTCAATTCGCGCCCGCGACGCCGCCGTCGCCGGACGAATGGACGATTATTTGGATGCGCTGGAGGAACTGTACGGAATCGAAGCCCGTCGTGCGGCCGACCCCCGTCTACGGCGCTGCCCAGTCACCGGTCTGAGTTATGCCGATCTGGAGGAACCCGCCACGGATGATCGGTCGGTGACAACCAGGGCCGCGGAACTCCAGCAGTGGAAAGGCGATGATTTCTGCGACGGATCGACGGCGCGTGACCAGCAACTAGCACATGACCAGTCGACCGCCTATCACCCGGCGGAACATAGTCGGTTAGCAGAGCGCATTCGGTCGACGAAACAGCACCATTCGGCGGAGGCACGTTGATGGCCGCGCCCGTCTCTGCCGATAGTGTGCCGCAAGGCGACTCACTCAGCCCTTACACCGCTGTTGTCCTCACTTCCTATGGAGGCCCCCGCAAGAGCGAGGATGTGCTGCCCTTCATGCGCAATGCGACGGCGGGGCGCGGAATACCCGATGAACGCCTGCTGGAAGTCTCCCAACATTACGAACTGTTTGGAGGACGCTCACCTATCAATGAGCAGAATGAGGCGTTACGCGATGCCTTGGAAGATGAGCTTGCCCGGCGCGGCTGCCCACGCCCCGTGCTTATCGGAAACCGGAATTGGACCCCCTTCGTATCCGACGCCGTCGCCGATCTCCGTGCGGCCGGGCATCGCCGGGTTATTGCTTTACCGACGGCGGCGTACTCCTCGTATTCCGGATGCCGCCAGTACCGCGAAGATCTGGAGCGTGCCACAGCACAGGTCCCTGGCATCGTGATCGACAAGGCAGGTCCGTACGCAGAACGGCCTGGATTCATCTCCGCAAATGCGGATGCGCTCGCCTCGGCAGTCCGCAGCCTGCGCAGCCGGATTCGCAGGGGCACCATAAAAGTCCTCTTCGTCACCCACTCCATTCCAACGGCCATGAATGCCGCCTCAGCTGACGGAACAGAACCGGCCCGTTACGATGCACAGCATATGCGCGTGGCAGCGGCAGTGGCCCAGGCAGCTGCAGAACTTGTGAAAGAAGGTCTGGACTGGGAGCTTGTCTACTGCTCTCGCTCCGGCAACCCGCACACGCCATGGTTAGAGCCGGATGTCAACGACCGTCTGCACGAAATTGCTGCCGCTAACTCCTCATGTGTGACGCACCCGGCACTCCATAGCGGTTCCAATAACATACCGGATACAGGCTCCACGCGAGTGCCGGACGCACATTCCCTGCGCGGCGATGCGGCGAGGGCTATCGCGGGCGTAGTGGCGGCACCAATCGGCTTCATCAGCGACCATATGGAAGTCGCTTTCGACCTCGACACACAGGCGCGTGCAACTGCAGCTGATCTCGGGCTCGAATATCAGCGCGCCGCAACAGCCGGAACACACCCCGATTTCGTCAGTACGCTCGCCGATCTTCTAGCCGACCATGCCGCTTTTGCCCGCGGTGACAAAGCAATTCCCGACCATCCCTGCCTGCAGGAAACCGTGGAATGCTGCCTACCGCGTCCGCCCGTATAAATCGACAAGTAACACCCGATAAGGAGCATCATCCCATGTCCCAAACGACGCACCCCGGCCACGCCGATGCCCAGCATGCAGTTGATCCGCGTGACACTCCCGTTTCGCCCGAAGAGGTTAATGCGAAGCCGCGTTACGTCATGTACTCCGTATTCCGTACCTCCGCTTCGCTCGCCGGAATCGACACGGCAACGGCGGAGGAAGCAGTACTGGCAACCGGTGTTACTATCCGCGGCTGGTACGACATCAGCGGTTTCCGCGCTAATGCCGACCTCATGCTGTGGACTCTCGCGGACGATCCGGCCCAACTCCAGGCCGCTTACCACGCCCTCCGCCGCTCGGACCTGGGCCGCGCACTCGACCCTGAATGGTCCTGCGTGGGCGTACATCGCCCTGCCGAGTTCAACGCGAAGCACACCCCCGCCTGTTTCTCCGGCGTCGCGCCCCGGCCATGGGTCTGCGTATACCCCTTCGTCCGCAGCTACGACTGGTACTACATGGACGAGGAGAAGCGCTCGCGTATTCTTGCCGAGCACGGTCGCTCCGGGCGCGAGTATCCGGATGTCAAGGGGTCGACGACGTCGGCCTTCGCGCTCAATGACTACGAGTGGCTGCTTGCCTTTGAAGCAGACGAACTGCATCGGCTTACCGACGCCATGCGCCACCAACGCAACTTGGAAGCGCGCCTGCATGTGCGAAAGGAGATCCCCTTCTTCACCGGACCGCGAGTCACGTTGACGGAGTGGGCGGAGCGCCAAGGCTGAAAACCAGTAGTTCGCGGCCTTGCATGGCCGCGAACTCCTCAGGCCGGTGTTATCCGCCGCGTTTAGCCGGTTCCCCGATAGAAGGTGAACATGCACGCGGTCCACCGACGGGCTGCGGCCGGTGCGTCATTCATCGCTCTGCGTACCCGACCGGCCAGATCGTCGGCTAGTGAACCACACCTGCCGTCGTACTTGTAAACGGCGCAACCACAGCGCGCGCTTACCGGATTCGAGCTGCGCACTCGCCAACTCGGCAACCTCCTCCCACGGCAGATACTCGCGCACAATGCGGCAACGACTGCGGTAGTCAGGTTCGGCCGCTGCCGCATCGGCGGCCTCTTGCACCCGTGCCGGATCCTGCCCTAATGCCTCATTGATCCACAGCAACGAGCGCGAGTTAACGAGACGGTTATATGCCCTCTTCGCCGATCTATTCGACTTACTTCTCAGATACGGCCCGTCTCCCGTATTCGGTTGCGCCCTAAACCATTTCACCATGTGAAACCGTTCTGAAGCCGCAAGTGTTTCCAGCACGCCTTTTTCTTCTCTGGCACGGTGGTACCCATAATATGCGTCTGATATCGGCAAATGTGCAGGTAGCCTTCCGAGCAGCCAGGCGAATGTCCTCACATCAAAGTCGCGGCTGATCTCCGGCGAGTTCTTCTTCGATTTCTTCTCCGTTGCCACGCTTCTGCGGCTCCTTCCTCTCTAGGGTCTTGCACCGGCTCACGAGTCACTGCGCACAGACACTCTGTGTGTTCTGCGTCGCCAGCGACGTGGTATGTTCTGCGCCGCAGGCGACGTCGCATGTTTTCCACTGCCAGCAACTCTGCACGTGTCCCGCCGCCGACAGTCGCGCATGCCCCGCCGCCGACAGTCGCGCATGCCCCGCCGCTGGCGATTCTGCGAAGCGATACCTCGCCGCAGAGCGAGACACCCGCCGCGCGGCGTACAGGTTTCGCCTCCCCTCACTCATATGACGAACTGCTCCATGTACCGCTTGCTCAGGCGAATGCTTTCCAGGACCTTCTCCGGCGATCCTTCGAAAGCCTTGTCCTCGATTTCGATGCAGGTGTATCCCTCATAGCCGATGTCGGTCAACGCGCTAACGTACTTGCCCCAGTCGACGTCGCCCAGGCCGGGAATCTTTGGCGACATGTAGTCCAACGGGTACGCCATGATACCCACCTGATTGAGTTTGTCCTCGTAGAGCTTGATGTCCTTGTAATGCACGTGGAAGATACGGTCGGCAAACTCGTAGATTGGTTTGATGTAATCGACCATCTGCCAGACGAAGTGCGACGGGTCGTAGTTGATTCCGAGATTCGGGCTGGGGAGGATTTCGAATACCCGCTTCCACAGGTTTGGCGTTGTCATGAGATTCTGACCGCCGGGCCACTGGTCGGCACCGAAGAGCATCGGGCAGTTCTCCAATCCGATGCGCACATTCTCAGCCTCAGCCAGCGAAATGATCGGCGGCCACACCTCTTTGACAATCTCTAGATTGTCTTCGACCGTCTTGTACTGGTCGCGGCCGATAAACGTGGTGACTAGGCCTACCCCGAGCTTGGCACTCGCCTTGATAACCGTTTGCAGATGCGCCACGTTAGCTGCCCGCTTCTCCAGATCCGGGTCGAGAGTGTTGGGATAGAAGGCGAGCGAGGAGATATCAACGCCTTTGCTCCGTGCGTAATCGATGACGTGCGCGGCGTATGCGTCGTCGTCGAGAACCCGCTCCACATCGATATGGGAAACACCTGCATATCGCCGCTCAGCCTTCCCCTGTGGCCAACACGCCACCTCGACGCATTGGAATCCGAATTCGCTGACGGTGTCGATCATCTCTTCGTATGTGCTGCCGTCAAGAATTGCGCTGACTAGTCCGAGTTTCATGTGTTGAGTCCTTTCTTCGGCCATCCGCTCCTGTGCGAACCGCCATGGTTCTAATAATTGAGGTGGATAGCGGCCACTCCCAGCGGCCTGGCGCCTTCGCTGTTGGTTCACCTTGCCTGGTTCACTTTAACGCTGCGTCCCGTTGTGCTCGACTCGACACTGCCGAATACGGCCCGCATCGCGGTCAGAACACTTTCGCCCGAGATCTCCGGCGCGGTGTCGTTCTCAATGCAGTCCACAAAGGCGTCGATGATCCCGGTGGAGGTCTGGTTGTCGTTGGTTTGAATCTGGTCGAGTCGGTAGCAAACCTCCTCACCGTTTCGCAGCACCAGTTTCAGAGAGAACGTCGGATCGTCATACAGCCGCATGATGCCTTTTGTTCCGTATATGATCGTCGTGTTGTCTTCCGCTCCGTAATACGTCCAGCTGGCAGTCATAGTGCCGACGACGCCGTCGTCCATGGTGTAAATGCAGGTGGCGTTGTCGTCCACGCCGATGAGTTCGCCGCTAGGGCCGCGTTTGTCACGTGTCGTCAGCTTGGCGGATGTCTCGACGACGGTGCTTCCCAGCAGATATTGGATGAGATCGGTTTTATGCACGCCGAGATCCGCCATCGCTCCCATGGCCGCGCTCTTGGCGTCAAAGAACCATGTGGACGGACCGGGGTTGATACTCCACGTCTCCGGGCCGCCGTGCCCGAAGGTGGTGCGGAAGGTCAGTACCTCACCGATAGCCCCCGCCTCGATTAGTTCTCTCGCTTTCCGATGGGCGCGCACGAAACGCTGGTTCTGGTCGATCATCAACTTCTTGCCGTTCCTGTCAGCAGCGCTGATCATGGCCTCACAATCGGCAAGGGTCGATGCCATGGGCTTCTCGCAAAGGACGTGTTTTCCCGCCTCTAGTGCCGCGATTGACTCCCGTGCGTGTGCGGTATTCGCTGTGCATACGCTAACCGCATCAATGCTGCTATCCGCCAGCATCTCCGGGATTGTCGCGTAAACCGTGCCGCCATACCGATGTGCCAATTCCTCCGCCCTGCCCCGAGTGCGGTTGTAGTAGCCGACAATCTCAGCATGAGCGTTCGCGAGATATTCGGGGATGTGCCGCACCTGTGCGATCTTCCCGCATCCGATGATTCCTACTCGGATCATTGTTTCCTCCGGTATTCGTGATACGAACCTTTGACCTACGCCGCGCGTAGCGGATGCCGACGTTACGCACCAGCAACGTGCCACAACGATTACGTCGTGATAGTCCACCACTTTGTGAAGCAGACATCGACGGTCTATGTCGGCGAGGCAAGCGGTTGACCTACATCGCCGTAAAAGCCGCGTCGCGCGTGTTCCTTGTTCGCTGCAGCCATGCAGGAACAAGGAGGCTTTGCCTATCTCACCATGATCTCGCCCGGTCCGCAAGACCCCGCTACATGATTATCCCTCCGCCCATGTGTTAGCCGCCGCAACATATGCACCGTACTGTTCGGCACCTCCCGTTCGATAGAGATGCTCCCAAGCATCGGCCACCGGATTCGACACAAGACCGGTCACCCGCATCACCTCCGCCGTGAACGCAACCGGCTGGATGCCCGACGCCGTCGTCACCCCCGAATCGGTTATCACAGGGGCCGCGACGTAGTGTGAGCCGCCTGTGTAGCCTGAAGCAGCCAGAAAATCTGCGCTGTTTGACGTGTGCGCCCTCTCATCGAGGACACCGGCGCGGGCCAGCAGATACGTTGCCCCACAGATTCCCGCCACCGGCACGTTGCGAGCCAACAGAGCACGGACTGCCTTAATCAAGCGATCATGCCCGTGGCCGTAGGTTTCACCGCCCGGAATCACCAACATGCTAAGAGCCGACCGCTCCGCCAGAGAATCGAGAACATCAAGGTCCGCCGTGGGAGTTATCGGCAGGCCTCCGAGCGAATGCACCGTATAGACGCCGTCACCCACCAGAAGCAGGGTGAAACGACCCGGTTTCGCGCGCTCGGCGACGGTGATCTGTGACGTGAGGTAGGCATACTCCCAGTCGGCCATGGTGTCCGTTGCGTAAAGAGCAATGGTAAGAGGTTCTGTAGACATGGCATTAGCCTAAGGGGAGGGTCCGACACTTTTCGCCGCCGAAACGTCTTCCTGCTGGCGGCACCCGCGCCTCGGTTAGCACCCATGCCCCGTCGGTTGGCGCCCGCACGCCTTGGATGACACCTGCACGCCGACTGTCGCCGCTCGTTGCCCCGCCCCTCGCATCGCCCACAGTCTCCGCAAACAGAGGTGCGCGAGACTTCTCCTCCATCTCCGTTGCGAACGAAACGCCAGGCCCCTGCCTGCG
Source organism: Actinobaculum sp. 352 (assembly GCF_003957265.1). NCBI lineage: Bacteria > Bacillati > Actinomycetota > Actinomycetes > Actinomycetales > Actinomycetaceae > Actinobaculum > Actinobaculum sp. 352. The sequence continues at coordinate 439,603 of NZ_RQSN01000002.1, forward strand.
CATCGCTCTCCATCGCGGGTGAACAAGCTGGAAGGTGCCACCCGGTGAAGGAGTGTGTACCGTTGAACCATGCACCTTCCACCCGAGCGCTACATGCTTGACCACGACTGGGTGTGGGATCGCCGTCGCAAGACCGACGTGGCCACGCTGCGCGTTGTCGCGCATCACCAAGACCCTCGTATCGCACGAACCGCAATACTGACTTTCCTGGGCAGCCTACCGACCGATGATAGCGGCGTACACGGTCGTGGAGGCTGGGCCGCCTATCCCGTTGCGGACAGGCAGAACGCTCTTGATCTCGTGTCCGGCGGTCAGGATGTCGCCGACGGTATCGAATCCGCCGCCGACGACGCCTTCGAAGCGCTCAGCACCTGGCCCGGCCTCACATTGACATGGCAGCAGCTTGCCGCGGGCGATGAACCCTGGAACGTTGCCGGAATGGCTTGATGCCGCAGTTTCGGGACTCGCCGGCCATCGGTATGACCGACGCGAAACGGATGGGCCCGGTGGCGTGGTTTGGGACTATGCGCCGCACCCCAGAAGAAACTCCCATTCACGGCGGATAAGCGGGCCGTCGAAGTCGAAAATATCCAGAGAGCGCTCGCCGTGGTCGTCGACCAACAGGCAGGCGATCCGTCCATGGGTCGTGTCACTGAACATCGCCTCGCACCGGAACGTCGTCGACCGCCCCTCATAAGCGGCCCGCATGGCGCTCACATAGGCGTCACGCCCCGCGATCAGGCGTTCCAGGCGGCCAATGGCGCTGGCAGTATTCGCGGGGTCGGTACCTGCGGCGGCGGTGTCCGTTGAAACATCCAGGTCACTTGTGGCGACGGTGCCCGTTGAAACATCCAGGTCACTTGTGACGACGGTGCTCGTTGACCCCTCCGGGTCACCTGCTGCAACGGCGGCGCTTGAAACATCCGAACTACTCGAACTACCGGCATCGGATCTCTCAACGAGAACCCATTCGACATCGGGGTGGAGGAAGGTGGCGTAGGCGGACCAATCCCGCGCGTTTTCCGCCGCGAAGAAGCGGTGCAGTCGATCCTCACGTTCATGCAACGATTGATTCGTCATACGGCCACTTTAAAGCATCGCGGATGCGGTGCTTAGAAGCGCGTAGCGCATGCCAGCCGCGCGGGACGCTGCTGGACGCCGACGGCCGCTCTGCCCTTACGCTAGTCGGCACCCCACATAGTTAGGGCGCACCCTCAACACATTCGACCGCCACCCGGGCCGCCGCCTGCACCCCACATAGTGAAGGCGCGCCTACGCCTCAGAGGCCCGCGCCCCATCATTGCCTGCAGATCGCGACGGCGCACACCCACAGCGCCAAGTGCAGAACCCACAACAGCAAGTGCCACCAGGCCCCCGGACCACGGGTCTCCCGCCTGCGCGAAAATCCCCGCATCAATCACACCCTCCGGCATGCCAACACTCGGGCCAAGCTGCGCGATCCCGAGGCCGACCAGCATAACCACCCAGGCGATCCAGTTCAGGCGTGGCCACCAGCCGCTGAGCAGAGCCGTGATCCCGGCACATGCAGCGCAGGCCGGCCATTGGCCGCCAATTACTCGCAACGCCTGAGCGGCCGATGTGTCCAGCACCGTCGACCCGACACATGCCGCCGTCGCCGTCGCCAGTGCAAGCGTTACTGCTGCCCCAAGGCACGCAACGAAGCACCATGCGAGGAGTAGGCGCGCAGGTCCATTCCCCGTGCCACGCATGCCCTCAACCAGCCCAGCTCGCTCATCGGAGGCGAAACGCCCGGCCAACCCGATGGCTTGCACCGCAGTGACGGCCCCCACCAGCACACCGATATAGCGGAGAAAATCGGCGCCGGGGTCCGCCGTTCCCAGCTGAGAGCCGAGCGCACCCCCGGACGTCGCTCCCGCACGTGCCAAATCCACCATGTTCTTCCCCATGGAGGTGAAGATTGCCGCTAGCACCGAGATCAGCACCGCCCAGGTCAGCAGTTGGCCGCGGCAGAGCCGCAGCGCGAAACTCACCGGCCCTGCCGCGCGCACCGGACGGGGGCGACGACGTCGCGCGCGAATCACCCCCGCCTGGATATCCCGCCTGCGAGCCGCAATGGTCGCGGCCAACAAGAGCACCGCCAACGCCACGGCGACACACACCAGTGGCTGCCATTCGTTCCGCCCACCGGGATCCATCGCCGCCCGCAGAGCGAAGGGAGACCATGCACCTGCCCATGCCCAACCCCATGCCGCCCACGCCCCATGACCGGCGTACAGAGCAATCATGGCACCCACCCCGGCGGCACGGGCATGGACAGCGTCACCGGTTAACTGCGCAAGCACCAGTGCACCGGCACTCATCAGGAGGCAGAATCCAGCAATTGCCGCACCGTAGATTGCCGCATAGATGACTCGCGCGCCATTCAAAGCCAGGAGGCCCACTCCCCCAGCCAAGCCGAGTAACAGGCATTCAACGCTCATCACCACCGCCGTGGTCGCGACCTCACTGGCCGGCCCAACGCCAATCGCGCGGAGCATTTCCGAGCGCCCGGCATCCTCCGACGCCCTGGAGCGTTGAACGGTCCGCAGAACGACGACGATGCCGAGTATCAGGCACGTCAGTGCTCCAAGCTCCCAGACGGCGAGTTGAACCGTATTCGCACCCGCTGGAAGTACGCCGTATAGGGCAGCAGCGACCTTCGAGAATCTGAGATTGACGACGGCGCGGGCCAGGTCGTCCGCTGTGGCATATGTTGTGCCGTAACTGGGAGCGAGGAGGGCCGTGATAACAAGAACAATAAGTGGCAGGGCGAATAGCCATACCCGCTCTTCGCGAGCGCCGATACGCGCAGGGATCCACAGACGCGCCCAGCTCCCGATACAAGCCCGGCTCCCCGTACCGGCCCAACTCCGCATACCTGCCCAACTCCGCGTACCCGCCGGGCTATCGACGCGGGTCGTCTTCCCCAAACGCACGGCGTTCCAAACGCGCACCGGGATCGGTACCCGATTCCGCAGAGACTCGCTCCGCATCGCTGACGTCATGCTCGTCCGCCTGTTCATCGTGCGCTCCTCAACATCCCGACGGTGTACCTGCCGGATATCCTGGTCTGCCCGTTCATTGCGCGCTCCTCAACATCGCGGCGGCGTAGCCGCCGCATACCCCTGCGTGCCCGTTCATCGCGCACTCACGTGGTAATGCCGCAGGAACAGGTCTTCCAACGAAGCGGGCGTACAGGAAATGTCATAAGCGCCCGCTTGAATGAGCGCGCTCAGCGCTCCCGAAACCGACTCACTTGGAACCGAGTACCGGAGCACTGACTGCGGAGAGCCCGGCGCACTATCCCGAGTCGGCATGCCTCCGCTGGTTTCCGCTCCGCGTTGGGGCGCCCCAGCGTCCCGGCTCAGCCCTGCGAGTTGACTGACGCCGTCGGGCAGTAGAGGTACCGCGCTTTCCGGAAGGCGGCATGAGATCGTCGAATTGCGCAAATGTCGAAGTGATGCCAAGGTGCCCGTTTCCACGGTCTTCCCGTCCTTGATAATCGTCACCGCATCGCACACCTGATCGACTTCGGAGAGCAGATGGCTGGAAAGCAGCACCGTCCTCCCCCGCGCTGCTGCGTCGCGTACCGCCGCCATGAACACCTCCTCTTGCAATGGGTCGAGGCCGCTGGAGGGTTCGTCGAGTACGAGCAGCTCGCACGGGGCGGCCAGTGCCGCTATAAGGGCGACTTTCTGCCGATTTCCTTTCGAGTAGCTTCGCACGGGTTTGTTGGGGTCGAGGCTGAAGGCGTCGATGAGTTCTATCTCGCGGCTCCGGTCGCGTTTGCCGCGCAGAGCAGCGAATGCGTCGAGAGTCTGCGCTCCGGTGAGACTGGGCCAGAGTGCGACGTCGCCGGGCACATACGCAGTGTTGCGCGTAATGGTTCCGGCATCGCGGGCCGGGTCGCAGCCCTGTACTCGGACCACGCCGGAATCGCGATGGCACATGCCCAATAGCACGCGGATGGTGGTGGACTTCCCGGCACCGTTGGGGCCGAGGAACCCGTGTATCTGACCGCACGGAACCTTCAGGTCAAGGCCATCGACGGCGTGCAGGCTGCCGAAGGCTTTTACGAGACCGGTGACTTCGATGGCGTATTCGGTATCGATTGCAGTGGCGGAACCTGCGGCGCGGATAGTGCCGACGACGACGTCGGCGGCGGAGGTGCGAGCTGCGGATGAGTAAGCGGCGGAGGAGGAATTGGTCGAAACGGTTTGCTTCCCCTCCTTCGCAGCGCCTGCGGCGGCGGAGGGAGTATTTCCGGCGGCACGTCCTCCTCCTTTCGAACCGCCACCTCTTGATCGCAGTATCGGCACCCCGTCGTCTGCACGCAAAGCGCTCCGCACAGTCCCGTCCGTCTGGGCACCATCGGAAGATTTGTTTGTCATGCCGCTAGCATCTGGTGTTACGCCACGTCACACGCAAGAGTGTCTATTGATTCCGCCACCGTTCGATAGCCTCGTCAAGCAAACGTTCCATGGCAGCGACTATGCGCGCGTCAGCAGCGTCCATGGTCGCCCACAGCCGAAACAAGGTGCGAATCGCCGTCCTATCAACACCGCGCGCCAGTGTCCGGCAGCGCTCCGGCCCGAGCACTCGTTCAAAACGGGCAATATTCGCCGCCGCGTGCGCGGTTGCCTCGTCGTCGGTGAATTCGGCGGTGTTCTGCCCGTAAGCTGCAAGAACCGACGCGTCTTCCGCGTCATCGGCCTCCGGAAATAGGAGTTCCGCTTCAGCTGGCATTTGCCCACGGTAACAGGCGACATCCACGGCGTCCCGTTCCCGCCGAATGGCTGCGCGCGTCCACTCGTCTGGGGCGGCGGCTTCCAATCGATCAAAGAACGCCACCATACGCGGCGGCATGGGAGAAAGAGTCATCCCCTCCCGGGCACGCTCCAGCAGAGATACCAGCATGTCCCGTTGGCGTAGCACCTCGGCGAGGTGCTCTTCGACGGCGTCGAGCGCTCCGGTTAGATCGGCGAGCACGGTGGAGCCCGCAGAGTCCGGCGTCGAATCTGATGACTCCCGCGCGGAGGTAACTGCGCTTCTATTCTGGACCGAAGTGCCCGTGCTCCGGTCCTGAACGGACGTGCCCGGGTTTTGGTCCTCAACGGAAGCGCCCGCGTTCCGATTCTGAACGGAAGTGCCCGTGCTCCGGTCCTGAACGGACGTGCCCGCGTTTTGGTCCAGAATCTGCGCAATGGATTTCAAAGGTACTCCGGCCTGCACAAACCAACGGATACGAGAGAGCCGCGCCACGTGTGAGAGGTCGTAGTCGCGCCAGCCGCCACGTTCTTCCGGCACCGGCAGCAGCCCGAGTTGATGGTAGTAGCGGACCGTTCTCACGGTCGTGCCGGTAAGCCGGGCGATTTCAGCGACACGCATGTGCACAGTGTACGGCGCGCTCGGCATCCCAGACTGCACCCCTCCAGGCAGTCGCGGAATGGCGCTCTGCCTGACGGTCCTGGTGGTCGTCGTCGGACTGTTGATGGCCCGGTCCGCATGGCACGGCAGGGTCCGGCAGTGCGGTTGGTCGTCTTCGGACCGTTGATAGCCTGCGCCGCATGGCACGGCAGAGTTCGCCAGTGCGGCTGGTGGTCGTCGTCGGCCCAAAGATAGACTTTCCCTGTAAAGCACCGCCCAACAGAAGGGTTTCATGCACACACCTACCCCTCCCACCGCGGCAGGGCGGCCCATTGCCGCTGGCGAGCGATTAATCGCCGTTGAGATGCGCTCCGTTTCCAAGAGTTTCGGGGACCGCGTCGCCTTACGCGTGGACGACCTCCAATTGCAGTCCGGGGGCTCCACCGCGCTCATTGGGCCGAATGGCGCCGGAAAGTCCACCTTCGTCAAACTGGTCGCCGGTCTTCTTCGCCCAAGTGAGGCCGACGTCTTGAATGTCCTCGGCCGCGACCTCGCCGCTTCAACCCCACGTTCACTTGCAGAACGCCGGATCGGATTGGTGACCAACTCATCCCAGCTCTATGGCACATTGACCGTGCGTGAGAACATCACCTACATGATGCGGCTGGCCCGCGTGCCCAAGCGCGAACGAGCCGAAAACCTCGCTGCGGCGCTTGAAGCCTGCGCTCTGACGGAGCGCGCGGACGACCGCGTGATGACGCTATCAACCGGTCTAAAACAGCGAGCAAATATTGCTCGGGCACTCGCAGCTCGCCCAGAGCTCCTACTGCTAGACGAGCCCACGAGCGGCCTGGACCCAGCTGCGGCGCAAAAGGTATACGACACCCTGATTGACCTTCAGACAACCGGCATCACTTTCATCATTTGCACGCATCTTATGCAAGAAGCCGATGACCTGTGCGACCGCGTGCTTTTTCTCAATACCGGTCGCATCCTCGTGGATGGTCCACCCGACGAAGTTCGAAAAAGCGCCGGCGATATCGTCTACACCATCCCCGCCAACGACGACGCCAACCTCACGGCCAAGAGGGACCTTCTCCGAGCTGCCGGTATCGAGCGACTCGCGACGCGACGCGTCAACGGGAGGCCAACACTCCACGTGTACGGCTTAGCAGATTCAGCTGCTATTGATGCTTTGGGGATGCCGTTTGAGAAGCGTCCCGTCACACTATCCGACGCGTTCATCCTGCTGGCCGAGGAGGACGCGTGAACTGGCTGATTCATTTCCGGTACAGCCTGCGGCAGCTGTTCCGCCAGCCGGGTAGCGCAAGTCGGTTATTGCTCTTTGTGCCGTTGTCGCAAATTCTGCCGATCCTGTTGATGGGTAGCGCGTTCTTGAGTGCGGAGCAGGCGAACTGGTTCTTCTACACGAATCTGGCCTGGGGCTTTATCTCTTCTTGTGCGCTGCAAGCGTTGGTGTGGCTACAGATGGTTGTGAATTCTGCGCGGCTTGACATGCTTCTACTACTCGACGGCGGCGTGATCGCGTGGGCCTTCGGCTTTACTGCGGCATTGAACGCCATGTATATCACTTCCACCGCAATAAGCACGCTGCTGATCGGCGTCGCGCTGCACTATCCGCTCCAGGCTCTGCAGGTTCTGGTTGTCATGCTGGCGAGCGTTCCCGTCTCTATCGGCGTCATATGCTTGATTCTCGGGGCGGAACTGCGCTGGGGACGCGTGTTCCACATCGTAAACAGTGGACTGGACGCGGTTCTTATCCTTGCCGGGGTTATGTACCCGCTGACCACGCTCGGACCAATCCTTGGAAACGCAGCCCGGCTATTGCCCAATGCATGGCTTAATGAATTCCTCCGGGGCGGTAAGCCTGCAGAGCTGGTGATCGCACTGGCACTGGCGGGCCTCTTCGCCCTTGTTGGCGCCTGGTGGGCCCGGCGCTGTGTGGCAGCGTACCGGACGAACGGTGTGATCGGAGTTCGGGGATGACTGGCGCATTCTTCTTCCGGTATCGACGAGTTCTCGCGCAGAGCCGGACTGATGCGGCGGCGATGTTCATCCGGCCGCTTCTCAGCGGGATCCTGCTGGTGTCTTTTGCGATGTATCTTGGATCCGGCGGACACTCAACTGGCAGTGCGGCTGGCAGTGCGGCTGGCACGGTGAGCACATTGAGCACGGCTTCAACGCTGACCACATTCATGATTGTCTCCTCGATGATTGCGAACGTCATCTCGAACAGCATCATCGGAGCTGCGTACGAGGCGCGCCAAGATCTGAGTGAGGAACGTCTGGCTCTGATCCGCTTGGCTCCGGGAGGCATTCGCTTATATTCCTTACTGCAGGCGACGTCGCAATTTGCGGTGGCATGCTGCCAGAGCCTCGTGGTTGGCGCGGTGCTCTGGCCACTGGCAGGCGGTCGGTTAGCGGTCACACCCGCCGCTGCGGCGTGCGGGCTTGTGCTGTTTGCATTTGTGATCGCTGCCGCGACGCTCGGTGCCCGTTTCGCGGCCACACGCGGAACATATGTGGCGATTTCCTTCGCAATCGGTATCGTTCTGTCATTTTCCGGCGTGTTCTATCCAGTTGACGCCTTGCCTAGCTGGGCGCAGGTCATCTCCAAGTTCAGTCCGTTAACACCGGTTATCTCTGGGCTACGCGAAGGACTGGAGGGGATGGGAACCGCCGGGATAAGCGGGGCGGGACTAAGCGGCTTAACCGCTCTCATCTACCCGCTTGTGGTTGCGGGCGGGCTGTTTGTGACGGCCATGGCCCCGCGTTGGAAGCACCTATAGGCTTCGACGGATGTTCTTTCGAGTGTGACGTTGGAAGACGGGTGTGTGAGCCCTCCTGCCGGTCAAGCGGGCGCACTACCCCGTCAGGGCAGCATCAAAAGCGACAGCTTTCACCGTTCCAGGCAGATCAGGTGCCCTTCCGCATAAAGATGACGTACTAGCCAGACAGCGACTCTGGAAGCACTGGCGTTCAAAATCAGATCCCATGCCTCGAGAGGCAACACCGGAACTGATGGCTCTGACCTTCGATATCCACATTGACGCCCCAACAACCGGCATCCCGACCAATGACCCCTACCCTCGATACCCACACTGACGACCCAACACCAACACCCCACCGATGAATCTGTCTTTTGACGCCAGAACCGGCGACCGGGCGCCGTCGTTAACGAATACTTACACCGTGGAGGACTCGCCCTGAATTTGCCCATATATCGTTGAACCGATATTCTGAAATGCCCCGGCAACGAGATATTCAGACTCGACCAGTGCACGCGCATTGACCGGCCGGGCATTCTTGGAGTTCATGTGGACACGCGCACAGTTCTTGAGATTATCGGATGGATCGGGTCTGGCCTGGTCGTTATCTCGCTGGTTGTTGCCAACCAATACACCTTCCGCTGGATGAATTTCAGTGGTTCGTTTATCGCCACGACGTACAACGCCATCCTCGGCGTTTGGCCCGCGGTTGGGATGAATGCGGCGATCGTGCTGATCGACGTGTACTGGCTGCTTCGCTTGCGTCGGCAAGAGGCGGAGAAGCAGGCGGCGGTTGAGACAACGCAGGAAGTCGACGCCGGTCGCGTTGATGCACCCGGTATCGAGCCTGCAGTGCAGTGACCAACACAGAGTCCGATGCTGGCGTCGCAGGCTCACTACCAGCAACGCGTTGCCTCATGGGAAACTACAACTAGACCCCACCTCCATCCCGTGGTTCCCGCGCTTCCTTGACTAGGCGTTCCTTATCGGCTGCACGCGCGCGGATCAGGGCTGCGGCGTGAGGCGGGCCAATTCGCGCAGTGTCTATGCGCAAATCGACCCCGTGCCATTGGTCGTATTCGCGGGTCGTGATGGCGTGCCAGTCGGGCAGTTCGAGGCCGGGAATATCGCTGGTTCGATGTTCGGCGCGAGCTTGGTGGAGTTCGGGGTCGGCGCAGTACAACTCGACTTCGAGGAGCTCCGCACGGGTGGAGCGGGCAACTGCGCGCCACGCCTCCCGGGTGAGTTCGATCGGGTTGACGCATTCGGCGAGAACATTGTTGCCGCTTCGCAGTAGATCGCGTGCGACGGCGTACCCGACGGCATAACCCGCTCCCTCGACGCCGCGTTCTCCCATCTCACCGCTGTCGCGCAGAGCTTGCTCGATCGTGTCGATGCGTAGATAAGCGAAGCCGCCGTCGTGAATAAGCTCGTGCGCAACCGTTGTTTTCCCAGTGGCGGGAAGGCCACCGAGGATAATGAGCAGAGGTTGTGGCACTACCCCACTTTCGTCAGCGAATATGGAAAGCTCACGCACCGACAGGACCTCCGATACAAAAGTTGCCGGGGGACATCCCCCGGCACTTGGAGGTAGCACCTTGTCGGCACCACCAATATCTTTATATCAGGTCGCCGCGTTCCTGTAAGTAAAACAGCTCACATAGCAGGCACCTGGTCAAGTCGGCCGCAAGCTTGCCGTCACCACCGTGAACGAGAAAGAACTAGAACCGGCCAGGCGTCGCGAGCAGTGGCTCATCGGCCGCGTGTTCACTACCGGAATCGCCAAATCATGACCTGCGGCGGAAGCACTGTCCAAATCCCGTCCAAACGATGGGAGTGCGCGCGGAGCGATGGCAAGAATCCGCATGATTCCGCCATTCCTAAATTGGAAGTAATCCAGAGTGTGCGCGTTTGGACGGGATTTGGACAGATCGCCACTTCAGCCACGACATTTCTTCATTGGCACCATACAGCGCACCGGCAACGCCCGACACAACCACGTCATCCACACCGGCAACGCCCGACACAACCGCCTCATCCGCCTCGGCACCGCCCCACGCAACCAGCACCATCCACATCGCTACCGCCCACAACCAGAACCCGCTCCAACCATCCCTACCCGGCAAATCGCGCGCGGTACGCCGTCGGCGTGATCGAGTACTGGGTGACGGTTCTGCCGGAAGGTCACCGCACTAGCGAAGCCACAGGTGCGGGCTATTCTCTCCATGCTCCACGGCGTTGTTTCCAGCAGCCTGCGTGCCTCGTCCAACCTCTGCAGCAAGACCCAGCGCGCCGACGTTGTACCCGTAGCCTCAGCAAAGCGCCGTGAGAAATTCCGGACGCTCATATGAGCATGCGCGGCAAGATCGCGTACGCTCAGCAGCTGGTCCAGATTGGTCAAGGCCCACTCCACAGTCGCACCAACCCCTTCGGGCTTATACGCGGGCACGGGACGATCCACGTACTGCGCTTGGTCACCATCTCGATGCGGGGCTATGACTGCCCGCCGCGCAATGGAACTCGCGGCCTCTACACCGATCTTTTTCCGCACGATATGTAGGCATGCATCCAGAGCGGCGGCGGTACCGGCCGAAGTCAGCACGTCTCCATGATCCACATACAGCGCATTCGCCATAACCTGAACCTTCGGGTAGCGACTCGTCAAGCTCTCCGCATGTAGCCAATGCGTTGTAGCACTGCGCCCGTCCAACAACCCGGTTGCCGCCAGCGGAAAAGCACCCAGACACAGTCCCGCAATCGTTCCACCGCGCCGATGCGCGCTTAGAACAACATGCCGCAAGTCCTCCCCGGGCTCCGGCAAGTCTCCCGGCCACGAGGGAAGGACTACCAGGTCGGCTCGCGCAGCCCACTCCGGGCCCCGCACCTCGTCGAACACGCCACCCTCCGCCGCGCGTACCGGGGCGCCGTCAGCAGTCCATATTCTGCACGTCCAATCCTGTGCCAGGCCCAGGCGGGTCACCTCGCCAAAAACCAGTAGCGTGGATGCAAGGTGGAACAGCGACATTCCCTCAAACGCATGGACCGCAATACGCATGATCGGCCCCTCCCGACCCATATGGCCTAATTTCATCGTAGATGGGCATTTCTGCCTCTCACTGTACCGCTTCCCGCGTGCGGACAATTGAGGCGATGACATTAGGAACAACTGCTAGCGCCGATATGCTCTCTCGGAGCCAGCTCAGAACGATCCCTTCGATGACCAGGGGCGGCATTCGCTACCCAAGTCGCAACGGCCACACCAGATTCGACGCATCGGGATCGGATCGGTCGCGTCGAGGATCGATCAACAACCATCAAGCCAGATTTCTAGCATCTGCACGGCGGTCCTCACAGTCGCGCCCAATTTGCGAGTCAGGCCCTATTTGCTCCGCGAACAAGTCCCAATTCGCTCCGCAAGCAAGACCCTATTCGCTCCGCAAGCAAGACCCGATTCGCTACGCAAACAAGACCCAATTCGCTGCGCAAACAAGACCCAATTCGCTGGGCAAACAAGACCCGATTCGCTACGCAAACAAGACCCAATTCGCTGCGCAAGTCAGCCCCTATTCACTATGAAGGAGACACACATGACCACGCCCCGGCGAGCACTCGTCGTCGTCGACGTCCAGCGCGAATACTTCGACGGCCCACTCCAGATTCAATATCCACCGGTGGATGCTGCGCTCGACGCGATCATCGCAACAATCACAACCGCCCGGGAGTCCGGCCTCCCCGTTGCACTAATCCAACACGAGAACCCTGCTGGGTCCGCAGCATTCGCGGCAGGTTCGCGCGGGCAGCAGCTTCATCCGCGCGTGGCAGCGCTGGGCAAGTTCTCGGCGCCATCAGAGAGTCGAGACCTTCCCATTTTCACGAAGAACAGGGCGAGCATCTTCAGTTCACCCGAGTTCGTTGAATGGCTTGCGCACTGGAACGTGGACGCGGTGACGCTAGTCGGATTCATGACGAACCCGCCGACGGCACCAGGTGACGCTAGAAACCCGCGAAATCACGCCGTTTATGCTACCCTAGGCGTGTATAGGATAGGCCGTAGATAGTGTGATTGATTGTGTGATCATACTAGAGAGGGGGACGCATGGGGAGACGACAGAAGGGCACCGGGTCAGTAACCCGGCTGCCGAACGGGAAGTGGCGCGGCAGCTTCGAGGCGGGATATACGCCGTCAGGCGGACGACGGCGCATATCCGTAACCGCGCCCACGGAGGCCGCCGCGAAGCGTAAACTCCAGCAGAAACTCCGCGACTACAACCTCCAAGGCATCGCCGCCGTGAAACGCTCCTATACGGTCAAGGCGTGGCTGGATCAGTGGCTCGCCGCCGAGCGCGGCAGGCTACGCCCGGAGACGTACCGGACGCTCGCCTCGCGCCTACGGCATATCATCGGCGCGATAGGCCACCGTCAGCTCTCGGAGCTGACACCGGAGGACATGCGCGCCGTCGCCGCCTCCTGCGAGGATGCAGGACTAGCCGCCTCGACGACGCGGGGAGTCTACGGGATACTACAGCGCGCGCTGCGGGCCGCCGTCGTCGAGGGCCACCAGGTGCCGCAGCCGGTCCTGATGGTCCGCCCGCCAGCCGGGCAGCCATCAGACCGGGCAGCCATACCGCTACCGGATGCGCGGCGTCTCGCCGTCTACGCGTGGCAGCATGCCGGGGATGGACTGCATGTGCCGGATACGTCGCGGTGGGTCGCGGCGCTGCTCCAGGGCATGCGGCAGGGTGAGGCTCTCGGGCTGACGTGGGATCATATCGATTGGGAGGCTGGGCTGATCGTGATAGACCGGCAGCTACAGCGGATAGGGGATCCGTCGGCGATACCGGCTGGGATGGAGGCTGAGCATGTAGAGGGCAGGTACTATTTGACGCCGCCGAAAACGTCGCGGGGGCAGCGTGTTATCCCGATGATTGAGCCGATGCGGGCCGCGTTGGAGCGGTGGCAGGCGGTCGCTCCGCCGTCGCCGTATGGTTTGGTGTGGACGCGGCCCGACGGTGGGCCGCTGGCGGCTGGGGCCGACCGGCGCGCGTGGCATAGCATCCTAGGCGGGTTGGACATATCACGTGAGGATGGCGGGCATTATGTGGTGCATGAGGCGCGGCATACGACGGCGACGCTGCTACTCGACGCGGGGGTTGATCCCGTCGTGATTACGGCGATTATGGGGCATTCGACGATGGCGACGTCGCGGGGGTATATGACGGTTTCGCGGGATATGGCGGCGCGGGCGTTGGAGGGTGTGGCTGAGAGGCTAGAGCTAAGCTAGTGATATGGCCTAGTTCACTTATTGGCGCTTGACTTCCTTCCTTCCCCCTCTGTACACTAGAAGTACAAGGCGAGGGGGAAGAACCCAAGCCACAAGCAAAAGGAGAAGAAGCAATGAGTCATTACGCATGGGGCGAGCCGACAGCCCGCGAAAAGAATGCCGGAGTCCTGCTGGCCGCCGACGCCGAGGATGGCGCACGGCTACTCTTCGGCATTTACACTCTGGACGGCGAGATCATCCCTGATTTCGTCGTGCTCCCCACGGTTGGCAACCCGTTTAGCACGATGACCCGAGAATTGGCCGGAGATCGAAAAGTACATTCCGCGCGTTGAGTGGCCCGAAGAGATCTATACCGGGCGGAAGGGCCCGGCGGAGCGTCGGCCTGATCCAGCTATCGCGGATGCTGTAGCGCAGGCGCGGGCTGATCTTGCAGAGCTGTTGGCAGTGGGCGACGATGAGTGATATGCTTACAAGCGAGGCTCAAGTTTCTTGATCCTTTTGCTTGTAATGGCGGCGGGGTCCCGGTTTTGGGACCCCGCCGCTTTTGTGTCTCATCCCACTTTCTGAGGGTTGACTTCCCGCTCGCCCAAGCTGTACACTATAAGTACAGGGAGAGGGAAGGCCTCGAACCCACAAGCAAAAGGAGAACAAAATGAACTACACCGCAGCTGACGCGCTGGCCAACCGGATCGCCGGAATCCTGACCCACAGCCTCGCACGCCTCGACTACACCAACGCGGAGCACGTGGACGCGGTTATCGACACCATCCCCAGCTTGCGCAGCGCAACCCTGTTCACCGCTGACGAACTGGACCTGCTGGACACCGACGAGGTGCGCGAAAAGGCCATCGCGCTCGCTGCCGAGTGGGCCGCAAACCCCGAGGCCGAAGCGATTCACGATGAGGAGTTCGCCGCGTGGCGTGAGGCCCGCAAGACGCAGGTTGACCGCGACCGGGATAGCCTCCGTGAGCAGATCGCCGTAGAGCACGGCGCGTAAATTGGACGCGCGAATATCCCCGGCCCCACATGGGGCCGGGGATACAGGGAGAGAAACTATGGGACGCTACAACTGGGAAAAACCGACACCGGACGAACGCGCTGACGGCGCGCGACTCGCCACCTACGCGGAAGACGGCGCGCGAATCCTTTTCAAAGCAGGAGATCGTGGCAACGGCGACCTGTACGCCTCCTTCGTCCTCATTCTGACCGAGGGAAGGAGACTCACGACGTGGTTACAGGAAGATTGGCCAGAGATTGAGAAGTATATTCCCCGCTCGGAGTGGCCAAAACCAATGTTCGCCAATGTGACTGAGCTATACGGCGTGCTGCCGCCAGCAGAGCTGCATCCCGACCCTGAGATCGCGCGAGCGGTAGCCCGTGCTGAGACGGTGAGCGCTATCAGGAATGAGATTATCGCTCATATCGACGACTAGTAGGAGGACAGATGAAGCGGCTATCGGAGATCCCGGAGGCTGTGCAGGCTGGACGGGCCGCATACGAGTCGGACGCGGACGTGCTCGACGATCTAGTGGCCGATTGGCGGGCCTCGCAGTACGCGGAGCGTGAGGCGCGGGACCGGTTGCGTGGCGCGGTCCAGGCGGCAGCGGAAGCCGGTGTGGGCATGTCTGAGATGGCGCGACGGTTAGAGCTTAGCCGGACAATAATTTATGACTGGACGGGCCGGTATCCGAAGGACCCGAAGGCGCGGGAGAAGTGGCGAGCATCACGAAAAAACGCTTGACTTCCTTCCTATCCTGTCTGTACACTAGAAGTACAAGGCGAGGGGGAAGGAACCCAAGCCAACAAGCAAAAGGAGAACAGAAATGAACTACCACGCAACCGCCGCAGACGCGAAGGACGAACTCCAGATCATCCTCGACGAGCAGCCCGGCACCTACGATCTCGACGCCATCGCCGAGCAGGTCATCATCCACGACGGCGAAGGCCGCAACGCCTTCCGCCTCGCCACCGAGGACGAAGGATTCTGGGACGCGGTACTCGCCGGAGCGATTGACTGATACACTAGACCTACCACCGGAGCCGATAGGCTCCGAACTGGGAACCAATCAAAGATAGCCCCCGGAACCTCCTCAGAGGCTCCGGGGGCTATCCCACACATCACGCCAGCGGATGACTGGCACCGCACCCCGCACACACAGGCACGCCCACCAGCCGGACAGGCACCAGATCAGGGCCGAGCATCACCTCAGCCACCCACACCAGCCCGCCACACGCCAGACACTCACACGTCATCCTCGCCAGACTCCAGCTCCGACGCGGCCAGCGCCGAGGAGATCACCGCATCCAGGTCCACCCCGTCCTCGGTCGGCTCCACCGGCTCCTCAGGCGGCAACACGCCCTCCGGCACCTCTGCTGCCGGTGTCGCCGCGTCCGTGATCGCCCAGGCCGCCGGGTAGACAGCCGAGAAAATCACCTGCGACCCAGCGATGATCAGCGCGGCCACGGCCAGGATATCGCCGGGATCCTCCACCCCGGTTACGAGCACGGTCACGGTCGCCAGGATGAGCGCCACAGTGATTGCTACCCAGCGTTTGACCGCTGCGGACCAGTGGGCGCGCTGGAAAAGCGCGGTCAAAAAAGGCGCGACCACTGCGGCCACGCCTGTAAAGATTTCGGTTTGCTGAGACAACTCCATAGTATCATACCTCCACTTGTGCGCCGAAGGCGCGCGGATTAGCAACCGTGTTAGACTTGGAAGCCGCGAAATGCCGCCATTCCGCGACCTTCGCCCCCGTCCGCTTGAGCACGGCCAGCGTGTCATTATATGTTTGCGTATCCGGCATCTTCCGCCAGGTACCCGCCAAAATGTCAGCAATACAAATCGCACTGCCATACGTGAAAATAACGTGTGTAGCCTTCATCGCCTCGATAACCTCCTCTATGTCCGATAAGGTGGCCGCGCTCGCGACCCCCGTCGTCTGCGCCGCCGTCGTCGCCTGTCCGGTCTGCGCGCGACGGTAAATCTCCGGTATCTGGCGGATACGCACATCACGCGGGCAAACCTTCCCCCGCGCCCTAGACCACACGAGGCCGGTCTGATTACCCGACCACGTGAGGATATTCCCCGGATCGTACCCGCCGAAATTCCCCGTACATCCGAGCCGGTGCCACGCCAGGCCGCGAACGTCCGACACCGTCGCCAGCCGATTAGGCAGCCCGTCATGTACCCTGTACGCCCAGGCGTACAGGTCCGCCAGGGCCGCGATCTGTGCTTCAGTCCAGGCCACATCCTGCGCCCCGTCCCACGTCTCCACCGAGATGCTGCCAGCGTTGCCCTGATAGTCAGCCCACGCCTGAAACTGCGTATCCCGATACTGGTAGACCACGCCATCGCGGTTGACGTAAAAGTGCGAGATCAACCCGTTACCATCTGGCCTACCCTTATACAAGTCAACCGCGCTAGAGACCGCCGTATGCAACGTAAGCCGCGTCGGCGTATGTCGATACGCCACACCAGTTTGCCCCGTATACAGCTCCACAACCGCCCTAGGATAGATCGCCATATGTCCCCCTCCTCATCATCGTCTTCATCCGCCACGTCGCCACCACTAGTCGCGGCAGCTTCGCG
Organism: Actinobaculum sp. 352; assembly: GCF_003957265.1. NCBI lineage: Bacteria > Bacillati > Actinomycetota > Actinomycetes > Actinomycetales > Actinomycetaceae > Actinobaculum > Actinobaculum sp. 352. The sequence goes on from NZ_RQSN01000002.1 coordinate 456,650, forward strand.
CTCGCGGTTCCGCGCACCCGCTTGTGGTCTCGCAGGTGGCGGGGGCGGCAGTTTCGCCCAAATATGCCGCTCCAACGCTGCCACATACGCCTGCTCATCCAATAACGCGACCGCCAAGCCCGCCTTATCGTTACGCGCCTCGGCCAGCTCGTCGCGCAACCGCGTCATTTTTTCATCCGCCGCGTCCAGGTTTTGCCGGATCAACTGCACCCGGCCCTCCGCGTCTCGTACCTGCTCCTGTAGGCGCAAGATCGTCTCCGACAACGTCTTAGCGGTAACCTCTTGCCCTTGGATTTTGACGCGCTGCAACTCCACCTTCTCAGTCGCCGCCGCGCTCTCGCGGGCCGACCGGCGCGACGTAACCGCCGCAACAATCGCCCCCAACGTTGTTACAATGGCAACCCAGAATGTTACATCATCCCACGGCCCATGCATAACCTGAAACTCACCCTCCATCAGCCCATAGACACCGGGAAGGCGAGCACTGCCAACTTGTTCACGTCCGCCGCCTCCGAGAACTGGACGGTTGACACTTTCCCCGACGCGCCGCCGAAAGACACCGCCAGAATTATCTTCGGATCAACCCCGGCGGGCACACGCGCAATCGTGAACGTCGTCTGCGTCTCATACGTCGAATTGTCTTCCCAGCGTGCCGTAACCGGCTGGGAGTTGTCCACCACGAGCAGCCGCAGACCAGCCGTGCCCTGCACGGTCGCATCAGCCATACCGAATGCTATGATAGTCCGATCATAGGGCCGCGCCGGAAGCTTAGACGTAACTAGCGCCGACTGCGTTCCCGATTGCCGCTGATAACGGCCACCCCGGAACGAGTCAAACGCTGACTCGACCTCCGATACCGGGGACAGACGGAGCACGCCATCTGTCTGCTCACCCGTCGCCCGGTACAGGATTCCGCCCACGTCCACATACGCGGGCCGCGCCGTAGAAATCGGCGCGCCAGCCGCTAACGCAGATGCGACCAGCGCGCGGGCTGCCGCAATATCACCGACTAGCGGCGTGATCAGCCCCGCCGTATCCGCCGCTGTCTCCAGCGAGGAGAGGATCCCGTCTGCTGGGTCCGGCAGGGATACACCCCGCCAATGCGCGTGTGCCATCTCAGGCCCTCTTCTCCGATTCGAAGACAATGGTCATAGTCCGCCCCGGCGACGACAACACCGTGCCGGACTGCTGAAACAGCTTCATCTGCACGAGGTCCCCTGCCTCCAGATATAGGGACGTGTTACACTCAACAGCTGTCGTGCCCTGCGACGCCATCACCGACGTATTAGTATCCGGCGACTCGCCATTAACCGAGATGCCGACGACGCGTCGCCCCGTCTGATTCGGCGCGAACTTCGCGCGCGCCGAAATCCGGTAGTACCCGGATACTGGCACTGTTACACCGGACGACGCTCCCGTCATGCCATTCTCCAGCTGGAGCGGGACGAGAGTCCCGATATTCCAGTTCGCGTTGCCGACGTTTCGCGCCGTGTTGTCCTCCAGGTAGGCGCGTGGCGGCGCGATAGCCAGGCCGACGTTGCGCCACGGAATCCGCGTCTCCTGCCCGGCCTGCGTAATCGTCAGCCTGTCAGGAGACATCACCGTATGCAAGCCCGAGTCCACATCCTCATACACGACCACTGGCGTGCCATCATCGAGATTCCTCAACGCAACCTGCGATGCAGGCTGGTATACGCGGACGCGCTCGACGTGCAGTGTGGCGTCCATCGGCAGCGGCTCGGCCCCCCGGATATCCAGCGAGAGCCGGAACAGCGTGTCAGCTCCCGTATACACCCCCGATAGCGTCACCCACTCGCTGTCGAGTAGCTCAACCTGCGAGGTTTGACTGCCTGTCGGACGGGACAGGCGAGCATAGACGCGCGGCGACCCCTTATCGACGACCATTACCCGCATTTGCCACGTGCCCGGATCAGTCACGCCAGCCGGGACCACATCCGCGATGTTATAGTCGAGCTTGCCGGACAGCTCTCCCAGCGGGAGTGTCCACCCTGTATCCGTCGCCACCGCATCAGCAGCCGCGAGACGCTGCCCCGCATTTGCCACGTCCCGCTCCCCCTGCGTCGCAATCACCTGCGAACCAATAAGAGTCTTACCAGTAATGATCTCAGCCAACAGACTGCCTCCAATCGTCGCGTCGCCTGCCACCGTCAGCAAATTCGCCCACAGCTCGTCCGACGCCAAAACCTTCGGCGCGGTAACCGCACCATCCGCCAACGCAATCGTGCCCACACTCCCAGGCACAATCACCGAATCCGCGAGCAGTGCGTATGCCACCCACTCGCTGCCCGTCCACAGGCGCAGACCCACAATCCGCGCCGATCCCGCCTCCGTCACAGCCCACAACTGGCCCTCAGCCGGAGACTCCGGCGCGACCGCCGCGACCGTGACAACCTTCCCCGCCGCGACCATCGCCGCCACCGCATCAGCCGCCGCAGCATCAGCCTTCGCCTGCGCCTCCACCAGGCCCGCACCAGCAGCCCGCGCAGCCTCCAACGCCTCCACCACGGCCCGGCCAGTCACACCGACAGGCACCGGCACGGCACCCTCAGGCAGCGACAGGGGAGACGACGCCGCCACCACGCGACCCGACGAATCACGCGGCAGCCGGACACGCGCACCAACACCAGTCAACCCCGCCTCAGACACCGCCACCACAGGCGGCCAATCATCCGGCGCACCATCCACAGCAACCGCGACCTTCCCACCGCCCAAATCCTCCACAACAACACCCGTCAACGTAGAGTCAGTCGGCTGCTCCTGCCGGGGAAGCATGTCCAAGAAGAAATTAGGTCTAGCCATAGATCACCACTCCAAAACGTCGAGGTCTACACGCATACGCGCGCTAATATCCGATAGTGGCATACTGTAGGCAGTAACTCGGCCCGTGATTGTCTCACCCGGAGACTCAACCACCACCACGTCACCAGTTTCTAGGCGTGGGTCGAGCGGGATCTCCACCGAGCGGGTACGCGCAGATATGAGGCGCATCCGCAGCCTACGCTGCGCCTCCTCAGCCACCCGCTGGCGTGCAGATGCAGCCGTCAGCTCCGACCCGGACAACTCCACCCGCTCAGTCACCCACCCATACGACGCGGTATCATACGGCGGCGACGTGTACGACACGGTAGACGAGTATTGCTCTTGCGCGTCACCACTCCCCGCCGTCGCTGCTACGATCCACCGGTTCGGCTGCCGGGCGATAGACGCACGCTCGGGCTCGATAGTCCACCCCCGATACGTCGCTACCACATCAGCCGACGACATGCCCGGCGTGTACAGGTGCAGGTAGCCGTCGGGACGGACCGCGTAGGAGACGCCGCATGCCGTGCAGAGCGCGGCCAGTGCCTCAGTCCGCGACGTCCCCCACTGCGACTCTCGGGACACGCCCCGGTCTGTCATGTCGTCGAGTATGACCGGAATCCCTGCGGCTAGGCGCTGTGCCTCCGTCCGTAGCGTCGCCCCGACAGGCGGCGACGACGGCCACGGCAGCGGATCCTCCTCCAGGGTACGCAGCAGGTCAGCACAGGTGACCTGCACGCCACCGCCCGCCTGCTCTGCCCACTCCGTGATCAGATACCAGCCGAGCGGCACCTCCCATGGCGTACCGTCCACATCCAGCAGGCAGATAATCTGTACTCGCTGCCCAAAATTCGCGAGGGAGTCATACGGGCCTACCGGGACGAGCGTATGAGGCGCAGTGAACGTGACCTGTCCCGGCACCGTACGGGACGCCTGCACGTCCACCTGTACGTTAGTCACCGGGATATCGGTAGCGATGACCCGGCCCGCACGTGCGACATTGACGCGGACGCCGACGGCGACCGGCCCGGCCAGCGCCTCAGTCGATGGTCCCGGCCTCATACCGGCATCCCCGCCAAATCATGCAACACATCCGTATAAGCCCCGGTCGTCCACGTCCCATAGCGGGCCTCATACTCTCCCCACGTCACCACCGGCACGGCCCCCGTACCCTGCGACGCCGGGCACTCAGTCCACCCGAGCTGAAACTCTAGCTCTCCCCGCATGCCGATACGCTGCCGGGACACCGCATCGAGCGTGACCAGCCGCAGCGGCACCCCCGGAGTCTCACGCGCCGGACCAATGACCAGTGGGGCACGCTGCCGCAGGATATCCCACAGGCTCGCCTCCAGCGTCGGATCCTCCAGCAGGACGAGGCTAGTACCCGTCGCCAGCGGGCGGACCATCGGCCACCGGGTGATATGCCCAGTACGGGAGACGCCAGGATCCCATGAAACGGGATCATCGTTAGCGACCGCGACCAGGCCAGGCACCGTCCGCCCGTACCGGTCAGCGACGATAGCACCCTCACGCGGACCAGCCGGACGTGTGAGCACGACCGGGACGCCATCCACTAGATACGTTGTCGCCACACCCAGGCGCGCCAGCCCGTCAGACACGCAGACAGGCCGCGTGCCATCTGCGATGATCCGATCACCCGCCACGATCCGCGCCGGGGCGGGCGAGTAGAACGCTGGCAGGCCCGTATGTGCAGCGATCCAGGCTTTTACCGCCATCAGATACCCCCTAGCCGGGCAGCCTCGACGATACGCCCGTCTGCCCGCTCATCCACATAGGCAGTGAACTCTCTCTCACCAACTCGCAGTGTCACCGTGGACGGCCACTGTCCCCGTGATACTGCCGCCTCCAGTGTCGCCCACTGCTTGGAAGTAAACACTGGCTCAGGTTTCGCCGACATGTTCACGCCGACGCCGCCAGGCATGAGCCAGCCGCCGTCGTCAAACAATTTCGCCCCGTTATAGTACGGCAACGGATTAAAAACGTTTTGCGGGTTGTTGCCCCGCGACAGCTCCCAGTGCAAATGCGGCCCTGTAGAGTTGCCAGTCGAGCCGACCGCGCCGATACGCTGCCCCCGCGTAACCTTCTGCCCCCGTGATACGCCGACAGATGACAGGTGGCCGTAGTAGGAGCCGATGCCGTTAGCGTGCGCCAGGACGATGCCCTGCCCGGTACGCCCCGCGAGTACGTTCCAGCCTGCGGCGCGGACGATGGCGTCCGCGATAGCCCGCACCGGAGTGCCCGTCGGCGCTGCGAGGTCGATGCCCGCGTGCATGCCACCGTATCGGGAGACGCCGAATGTTGAGGTTAGTCGCCCGCCTGTGATCGGCTTCAGGGCACTGCCGGAGGCTGCCTTCAGGTCCGACGTGTCCAGGCCGCCCATTGCGGCGGCAAACATGTCACTTCCGGTATTGCTAACCTCCTTAGTGTTTTCATCAACGCCGCGAATCCAGTTAACCAGCTTGTCGCCCGCGCCAACGAAGTAGTCACCCCAGATGCCGGAGACGTTCTTCTTGACGAGGTTTTGCAGCGGGGTAATGACCGCCTTCGCGGCGTCCGCCAGCTTGCCACGAACAAACTTAACGGCCTTTCCGCCGATGTCCTTGACGAACTCGACCGCGCCATTCCATTTGTCGGACACCCAGTCCTTGAATGCGCCGAAGGAAAAACCGCCGATAGGGAGCAGCGAGTCGGCAGGGGAACCGCCGAGGGTCCGCTGTAGCAGATCCGGATCCTCAGACCTGAGCGCGCGGACGGCCAGCGCCGCCTCCTCTGGCGTATACTCACGCTCCGGTCGCAGGTACGGTGAAATGTCAGAGCCGCGCAGCGCTTTCGCGGTCTCGTCTGCCGTGTATACGCGGCCGGGCCGGGAGAAGTTGACAAGTTCGGGTCCTTCTTCGCCGACCAGTGCCCAGCCGGGAGCTGCCCTACCGCCGCGCGCATAAGCTGGCGGTGCGTCAATTGTTTTGACGTTAGATATTTTGAGGGAGTCGAGGCCGAGCGCGCCAGTGATCGCGTTAATAAACTTGATCACGCCGCCGTTGATTACGTGCGTAATAACCCAGTTGATCGGGCGGCGGAAAATATCTTTGACCTTGTTCCACGCCTTCTTGATCGCCTCGACCGCATCTTCGAAGGGTTTGATAAGCCACGTTTTAAGCTTCTCCCCAATCCCCTTCAGGAATGGGAAGATGTAGCCATCCCAGACGTTTGAGATGGCACCCCAGATGCCTTCCCATACGCCCTTGACAACATCCTTCGCTTTCTGCCAGGCCTGCGCGAAGTCACCAGACAGAACAGCCTTGATGACGTCAAAGATGCCGCGAATGGCCTTCCATTGCGTGCCGATGATACGGGAGATAGTCTCCCACACGGGCCGGATGATCTTATCCCGGAACCACGTAAATACCGGGCCGAGGATATTAGAGACGAAATCCTTGACAGCGGAGAACACAGGCTGAATGATGTTCTGCCATACGGTCTGGATCAGGCTACCGATAGCGGAGACTACCGGCATGACCACGTTTTGCCAGAACAGGGAGATGACCGGTATTAGATCCTCGCTGATAAACGATGAGAACTCAGCCAGGGCCGGTTTCAGGTACTGCTCCCAAACCCGCTTCACAAAGTCGCCGATTTTCTGGAAGATCGGCTGCACCGTGTTTGTCCAAAAGTCGCGGATAGCGGGGACCAGCGTGTCAACGATAAAGTTCTTGATCCCGGCCAGCGCGGGCTGGATAATGTTCTCCCACGCGGACTTGATCACGCCCGAGACCGCATCCCAAACACCCTTAACGAAGTCGCGGAACCCCTCGAACTTCGTCCATAGCAGCACCAGAATGCCGATGATCGCCGCGATGATCAGCACGACCGGGTTAGCGGCCACGAACTTTACGATGCCGCCGAAGAACTTGCCGAACGCGCCGGACAGCTTGCTGATACTCCCCGCGAAATCAGAGATCTTAGAGCCGATCTTGTAGGTCGCGAACGCGGAGCCGAGGGCAATAACCCACTGCGCCGCTTGGTCCCTGTGATCCCATAGCCACGTAATGCCGTCTTTGAGCGCGGGGAATAGTTGGTCGCGGACGAACTCGACAACTTTAGGCGCGGTATCCCGCACCTTGAACAGGAAATCGACGAATCCGGAGTCCTCAGTGAAGCCCCAGAACTCGCCGGAGAAGTCGCCCCTCGCGAGGATATCCCAAATGCCCTGTATGCCCTCCGACAGGGTACCCCACAGGCTCTTGATAGAGTCCCACGCGCCGAGAGCCGCTTCACGCAACCCAAACAAGAAGCCAATTACTGGCGAATCTTCCTCCAGGCCCCAGAAGCCGCCCTCGAAATCCCCCTTGATGAGGATGCCGAAAATCTTACCGAGACCATCCGCCAGCGAATCGAGGACCGGGCCGACCTTGCCGGACATATCATCCAGCCAGTCGGTCATGCGCGTAAGAATAGGACCGATTAGCGGATACACGTCCTCCAGCAGCGCAACACCAAACCGGGAGACAGCCGCCATGAAATTCTTAAACGCGCCCTGCGTCGTCTTGCCCATCTCTTGGGCAGCGCCACCAAGATTCTTCTCCATGGCGTCGGCGAACATCTCAAACGAGATCTCACCCTTGGACGCCATTTCGGAAGCTTCGGCAGCGGTGATTCCCATCTCGTCAGCTACCCACTGGAGGATAGGCACGCCGGAGGAGAGGAGCTGGCGCAGATCGTCCCCCTGCAACTTGCCGCGCGTCGCCACAGAGTTCCAGATCAGGCCCATATCGGACATTTCACGGCCAGAGATAGCCGCAGAGTCACCGACCAGGGACAGGATCCGCTCTAGCTCCTTGCCCGGCTTGATCCCGGCAGCGATCAGGCCAGCAGAGACCGTGGCCGCCTCGTCCAGCCCGTACGCCGTCCCCTTGACTGAGGCGAGCGCGTTGTCCATGATCTCGGAGACGGACTCGGCACTATGCCCGAGGCCGGTCAGTTTCGCCTGTGCGGCCTCGATAGATGACAGGCGCGAAAAACCTTTAGCGAGGGACGTACCAAGCGCCGTTGCTATGCCAGCTCCCGCCAGCTTGACAGCCTTCTTAAGCCCCTTCGTGAAAGACGTGCCCCACTTGTGCCCGGCACCCTCGGAGTCGCCCATCTCCTCACCCAGGGCAGCCTTCAGCCCCTTCACGGAGGGGATAATCTGCACATACGCCTTCGCCAGCTCGACAGCCAAAATTACCCCCTCCGAGGGCTAGCACATTGATAGGATCACATCTACAGGCGCAGCGGTACCGATATGCCGCTCACCGCCTTGCGCCGGTTCCACGCCAGGACGGGGGATGGGCTTGGGCCGATTACGCCCCTTCTGCCCATCCGCCGTCTTCGCCCACACCAGCCAGGCCACATGGTCGGCGATGTGGGCGAGGAGCTGCGCGTCCATATCCCACAGCGCATCCTCGCCATGCATAGCCCGGTGAAGCGCGGAATCCTGCGGGGACTGGCGGACGATCACGTACAGGTCCCGCCAGTTAAACTCGCGGCTCGGACAGTCCCGCAGGCGCAGTCCTAGCCGTATCAGGTCATATTCGATAGCCTCGCCATGGTCGCGTACCAGCTGGCAGAGGCTCAGAGTTCCCCCAGCTGGATAGCGGACTCGCGGTTCCAGGTTTCGATCAACTCGCGGAACTCGGAGAAAGTGAGGTCGCGGCGCGCTTTGCGCGCGTCCTCGTCCATCACGCCGTCGAGGAGGACGCGGACAGCGTCTGCTTCCCCGTCCGCGTCCATGCCGTCCTCGATCACCCCGTACGGGATGTTCTCGATGTAGGGGATTTCGATCCTGATGCCGTCGCCGTTATCGTAGACAAACAGCTCATCTTTCGGGTGGTTCTTCTTGGGTTGCTTCTTCGCCTTCGCAGCCGTTGCACGGGATGTAGCCATAGTTTCCTCCTAGGTGTATAGGGCAGACTCGCGGGTGTTTGATATATACGGGGAGGGGCTGGCGGTCCACCCAATTCGCCAGCCCCTCAACCCTCGCAGGCGACGACTAGTCGCCGGTAATGGCGTCGTCGTCAATGTACTCGTAGCCGTTGTTCCCGGCCTCATCCTCGTACCCGGTCAGCTCGACCGAGTACTGAATCAGATCAGAATGCACATACTGAATGTCTCCGGTCTGCGCCAGCTGGGCGTTCGGCAGGACGATGCGCCGCTTCCTCTTACCGTCCAGCATGTTCAGCACGTACGCCTTACGCTCCGGCTGTTTCTCGTTGTGTAGCACGGCGATCTTCCCGGCCGAGATCGTCACGTTCTCATCACCATAGACCGCCTTCAACACCTCGGCCTTTGACGACTCCAGGAACGTAAACGTCACAGTCAGCCCGTACTCAGTTTGGATTGTCCGCACGATCTTGCCGCCCCACGCCCGCTTCTGCTCCTGCGAGCGATTAGGGGACAGCGTGCAGCCATCCTCAGAGATCAGGCCTCCGAGCACGAAGGCGCTGTCCAACGTTGCCGACGCATCCGTCGGCAGCGCCGTATCAGTCGGCGCATACGCGACGCCACCCGTAGCCGATACAGGCGCGCCCACCATAGGTTCCGGTAGTGCCATTATTAGTTCTCCCCCTCTGTAGAGGCCTCTTCGACCTCTGCCGTCTTCCGCTTTTGCCGCGACTTGACCTCCCGCCAGCCAGCCGCCAGCCAGCGGGCCTTCTCACCCGCTGGCACCTCACGTGTCAGCCCGCCAATCAGCGGGTGCTCTACTGTCGTCACAGGTCCACCTCCATAGGCTCAAACCTCACCAGCATGTCAACCGTCAACTGGTGCCGGTCCAGCTCGGGCGCGTACTCGTCCGGATACTGCACCGGTATATTTGGCGACGCCCGATACGTGACCAGGCCCGGAAAAGCGCCCTGATCATTGACGCTCACCGCCGCGACTAGCCCCCAAATCTTGCGGGCCAAATCGAACGCCGCCGGTTGATCCTCCGCCCACACCTCAACCAGCATGACCGCCTGATCCTGCAACTCGTTGACCGGACCGCCACCCTGCCGGGAAACACGGACCATGCCCGGCGCACGCTCTAACGGGACCCGCGTAGCCGCATTAATCCCATGCCCGCGAAGGAAACCGACTAGGCCTGCCACCACGTCAGCAGGCCCGTAAATCTCAGCCACCCGGCACCGTCCGTCCCCGCGCCTGCGTGGCCCGCATCAACGCATGAGTTGATGACTCGCGCCGCGCTGCCGTCGCCGTCTCCGTGAGCACGGTCGCAACCGCGCGCGTCTTGCCGATCACGTGGCCAACCGTGTAGCCACTACCCGCAGCCGCCGCGATAGCCTCCCCATGCTCCCGCAGGTGGTCAACCACCCGCTGAGACTTCAGCATGTCCCGCACCGCCCGATCATTGATCACGATTCGCGCGTATGCCATCAGCCCCGACTCCTCTCTAGCGTGGCAACCAGCCCGGTATGCCGGGCGACGGTCACCGCCGGATTATCCCGCCAGATCAGCACCTCGCCTACCGTCTCCCAGTAGACGCCCGGCCAGTCCGGCAGCTCGACCCTGTCCTCCGGCTCCGGGTACGGCCCATCAACCGGCGCGTACACTTTCACGCCGGTTACTACCGTCTCCCGATTCGCCGTGTCCGGTTCATCCGACCCGGACTGTCCTACCCCGTAGATAGGCCACGCAACCGTAGGCCACTCGTCCACAGGGAGTACGCGCGGGTTACCGTACCGGTCTAGGCCGCCCGCCGAATGCCGGCGGATCGTCGCCGTCTGCGTCACCCTCCGCACTACAACACCCACACATTTCCGGCCCTCGCGGGCCTGTACGAGCGGGCCAGCCGGATATCATCCGGGGAGAGCATCGTCTGCCCTCCCACAGCCCACGACGCGACCGACATTTGCCCGGAGAACGGGCCGGTCGTCTCGTGTATCTGCGAGATACCCGCCGCAGCCTCCGGTGCGATAGATAGGACGCGGCGTGCCGCGTCAGCGATCTGTGAGACGACGACGCCGGGCACCTCCGCGTATCCTGCCGTGTAGGCGACGATGACGAAGGTGTGGGACGGGAGAGGGACGGCCAGGTAGCCGCGCCTCATAGTCCAGGGCACCGCAGCGCCCCGGTCATCTCTGACTGACTCGACCGCGACGAGCGGGCCGCGCGGCAGGTGCACCTGCCCACCGTTAACCTTGACCCTGTGCGTGTAGGAGGCAACCGTGAAATCTTGGCGGGCCTCACGCCTGAACAGGTCGGAGAGGCGGGCAAGGATCCAGTCAACCCGGCCCGCCTCCTCCTCTGTCAGCGGCCTGCCGAAGGCGGCGGCCACGTCATCAGCCACCGCTAGCGCGGATAGCTCAGCCATACCGCCACCCCCTCACCTACTTGCCCTTCGACCCCTTGGCCGCCTTGGCATCCTCTTCTGGCACCGGCTCCACTTTCACGGTCACTACCAGCCCAGAAGCAAGCAGGCTAGACGCCACCGAGTCGGCCACCTCCACGATTAGGCCATTAGACCCCTTGACTAGCGCCATGATCACGCCCCCCGGTAAACCTGCACTGCGGTCGGACGGGTAATACCGCCGCCATACACATGCAGGCCACGCACACGGTCCGCGAACTTGTCATTGCCGCGCAGCGCCTCAGTCTTTGTGATCTGAGAGACGAAGGCGAGCGCGGGCCTGTAGAGGCCAATCGCCGTCGGCTTCGTGTCGTCTAGCCACGGGGAAGTGATGACCTGAAAGCCGTGCAGGCGGCCAATGGTCGCCTCCTGTAGGCCCGTAGCAGAGCCGGACGTGTCAAACGAGGTCAGCTTGCCCTCGTCAGCGAGCAGCTGGCGCTCAAAGCCAGCGTTGATCAGTAGGACGCGCCCTACCGTCGGGACCTTCGCCTTCGTCAGCGCCTGCCGGACATCCAGCACGGCGTTATACGCGGCAGTCCAGGAGTTAATCGCCGCAGTACCCGGAATCGCGGTTCCCTGCGTGGTCAGTAGCGCGGTCAGGTACTGCTCGGTATCCTCTGCCAGGCCGATACCAGCGGACTGCGTGTAGTTTTCCACGCCCACACCCCGAGCCTGCGCCGCGTCAATATCGTCAACGTAAAAATCGAAAGACTTCTCGTTGTCGATCTTGATATCAAGGCCTGTATCCTGCACCGTGTCCGGTACCGTGGTACGCGGCAGCGTCTGCCCCGGATTCTCCGGATCCTCAACCAGACCCTTCTTGTAGTCCTTCACCTCCACATCGACGATTCCGCCGATGTGGATCGTGTTACCAGAGGTCAGCTGGCCCTCATACTCACGATTAGCCAGGGAAGTAACCACCGCCGCATCGTGGAAATTTTCCAGGATGCCAGCTGCCCAAATCTCCGGAATGAAATGATCAAAAGACATGCTCTATACCCTTCATTGCGTGGGCGTCTTGCCCATCAACCTATCTAGTCGGCCCTCACGCCGGGCCTTGTTAATCTCAGCTGCCGTCATCTTCTTAAGGTCGTCCTGCGTCAACTGCTCGACGCCATGGATAGGCTCACCCTGCGCGCCAGCCACCCCAGCAGCCGCCGACGCCGCCGGTGGCTTGCCCTGCTGCCCATCACCGCCAGCTGGCGTACGCCAGGCCAACAGCGCATCAGCCGCAGCCGTGATCTCCTCCTCCGTCGCACCAGTCAGCAGCTCCAGCGGCACGCCCTTCGCTGCCGCGACCTTACCGCGCAGTGCTGCAACCTCAGCCGCAGCGGCCCGCGCCTCGGCAGCCTGCTGCGCCTCCAACGCCTTCTGCAATTCAGACTTCGACGCCTCTTCTAGCTCGTCGAATTTCTTCGCCTTTTCGGCGTTCTCCTTCGCCCGAGCCTCGTTCTTTCGCGCCATCTGCTTCCAGTGCGTCACCTGCGCTGCGAGGTCCGTTCCGGCTTCCCCGCCTACTGCCGCTTCTCCGCCAGTGGCCTGCGCATCCTGAGTATTGTCGTCAGCCATTAATCAACCTTCCCGTTCCGGGTATAAACAAGGGGTGCCGTTCCGGCACCCCGTCCTACAATTCAGACCCTCAGGCTGCGATAGCCTGCGGGCCTGTAAACTCATGGTCGGCCCACGTGAGCGTAGGCCCGTATTCGCCGTGCTGCCTCACCCTGACAACCGGCTCACCAGCCGCCGAAATATTCCCCCGGCTGTCCGTCGTCAGCTGTATCTGCCGATAGTCGATCTCACGCCCGCCATAGTCCACCGCGCCCGTATGCTCATAGACGGCGGAGTGAATCTGCCGGACCATCTCCTGATCCAGCTGGACGTGCGTCTGCCCACGCGGCAGCGGCTCAACCGTACAATCACAGCCAGGATGGATAGGCATCAGGTCAGCCGACCCGTAGACGTTTGTTGCCGCGAGCATGCATAGGGCGCAGTTCTCGCGGCCCGTCAACGCACGCCGATAGAGGCTCACCCCGGACCCGCGCAGCGTCTCCCGCGCCTGCGTCCGCGCTGCCAGCTGCAAATCGCTGACCACCAGGGACGCTAGCCGCTGCCGCCCGGCCAGCCGGGCAGCCTCCCACGGCTCACCCTCAGCCAGTGCGGCACGGACCGTCGCAGCAGGCCTCTCGTACACCTCCGCTGCCGCCACGCCACGCGCACCCGTGACCAGCCGCGCATCGACCACACTATCTGCCACCTCGTAGCCCAACAGGCGGGCCTGCTGCGACAAGTACGCGTTGGTCACCTCCGCCAACTGCACCTGTCCGGCCTGCACGCGCGGCACGACCGCCGCGACAAGCTGCTCCACCGCCTCGTCACGCAGCGATGGCATAGCATCCCACGCCGTGAGTGCCGCAGCACGGATACGAACCCGAGTGGTGAGCATGATGTCCTGCTGTAGCCGCGTCGCATAAGCGACGGCCTCCAACTCACCCGCCACCGGTACCACCCGCCGCGTTGATCAGCGCTAACAACTGCTCCTCCGTGCGACGCTGCTTGTCCTGCGCGATCTGCTCTGGCGACATACCGAGGATGGTCTCCTGTATCGTCTCCAGCGCCTCTCCAGCTGCGCGGGCCTGCGCCGCCGCCGCGTACTTCTCCGACAGTGTCACGGTCGCCGGAGGCTCAAACTTGACCTCGACAGTCTCATGTACCCCAAGCTCGACACCCTCAACCGCTAGCGCCTTAACCATCGCGACTGCCAGGGCAGGCGCAAACCGTTTAATGCGGTCCTGCGCCTTAAACACGAGCTGGTTCATTGGCTGCTGTGCCCCGGCAGCTGACTGATTCGCGGCATCCGGCAGCATGGCAGTAACAGGCGTATGCGTCGCCGCCGCCAACTCCCGCCAATCATCCTTCACGGCGTTCAGCATCGGCGTAATATCCGTCGTCGCCGACTCCCACAGCTCAACGCCAGGGGGCAGCTCCCACAGCGCGCCGGGCCCAGGCTCAAAAATGGCCTGATAGTCGATCTGGTTACCGTCCGCGTCCTCCGACGGAATCTCCCCATCCTCACCAGACACCTTCAACGCCCGCTGCCGGTACGTCTGCATCGCCATCGTCACCAGCCGGTACAGGATCCCCGTATTGATCCGGTCAATAAGGCCGGTCGAGTCCTCAAACTCGCCCTTACCGTCTTTATTCTCCAGGATCACCACGGGCACGGATCCCGCGTACTCGACAGGCAGCCGCACCAGCGCCCATCCGCCACCGGATACGGTATCGAGCGTTATACCGTCGTCACCGGCAGAGGCGCGCTGCCACACGGAAAACATGCCATCCGCCCACATGAGCAAATGATCCGTTTTAGCCAACGGGTCACGCCACGCCTTGATAGCCGCGATAGCACGCCACGGTCGCGTCGCGTCCGGCTCCACATACAACTGCTCCGGTGCCTCACGGGTCACCACAGCCTGCCCGTCCTCACCAACCGTCACCAGCAGATACCCGGCACCGACCGTACAAGCGTCCCGGACAGCGTCAGCGACCGCGACATCCAACCGGTTATCACGCCAAATCCTACGGGCCTGCCGCGTCACATCCGAGTCCGCCGTTTCACCGACGATTAGCCCGGTAGGGATGATACGCTCCGCCAGCGTATCAACGATAAGCTTGCCCGCGTTCGCCAACGCCTTCCGCTGAAACGCCTCCCACGACCGGCGCAAATTCGGCCCCATCTCAGGCAAAGGCGCATCAGCCGTCGTATACGCCCGCAAGCGGGTAACCCTTGGCCGCGCACGATCCGCCCGCCACGTCAAAACACGCAGCCACTCCTCCAACGTCCTAGCCAAAACCCACCCCCTAGTAGAGCCTCCGAGGCGCGCGCCGCTGCCGTGGCCTCGCCGCGCCCTTCCCCGTCGCATCCAACCCGGCCTTGTACGCCATCATCGCACCCCAGGCCGCATCAATCTTGCTATAGTCCTGATCGTCCGCCGGCTTCACCAGCACGTACCCTGCCTGCCGAGGAGATTTCCGCGCATTCAGGAAATGCGCCGTCATCTGCGGATCCCCGTCATACGTAATCCGCTCCTGCCGGATAGCCGAGAGTAACTGCGCGAAATTATCACACGTCGCCGACACATTACGCTGCGGATACCGTATCGGCTCACCCGCCGAAATACGGGCACGGAGCCTGCGATGATACGCAGCCTCCCACTGCTTCACGTCCTGCGCCCAACCCGCCGAAGGATCCGCGTAAAACCCAACGACGTTATACCGGTCGAACGTGTCCCGTACCGTCTGCTCAATCTCCAGGCGCGGAGGCGTCCACCCCTCACCCGCCGGGCCGTCCGGCTGAGACCAAATCCCAACCTTAAACAGATGCCGCTGCGTAATCGAATAGCCGATAAGCACCGTCGAATCAGCGATGCCAATCTTCCGGCCCTCCGACCCGTCAAACCCCAACGTGATCGGCTCCGACGTGGACACCGTCTTGTCAACATCCAGGATGGCCCGCAGCTCAGGCTGAGACAGCCACGCGTCAGACGCCGACTCAATCTGGTTCAAGAAATCCGAGCACATTTGCGCAATATCCGCATCCGGTGCCCACATATCATCTGCGACCCGCTCTAGGTCAACCCAGCCAGGAGAACACGGCGGATCATGGATCACACACCCGCCCGGATGCCCCGACGAATCCCCATATGCCACGCGAAGGCCAGCGATCAGCGACTCCCTGTCGGCAATATCCGTATCCAACGGCGCGGACCGGTGATCATACAGCAACAAACGCGCCGCCTTATCCTTCACCTTCCCCGCCGCGACCAGCTCAGCAAAACGTGCCGTGCCCTCCGCGACCGAACGCTCACCAACCGTGAAAGCGTTCGGCGTCTCAATCGTCACCCCGCCAAGCTTCGTCGCATTCGACCGCAGCGTCTGCGCCAACTTCGGCCCACCATTACCCGGCAGCCACGTCTCCGTCTGATCCAGGATCGCGCACACCGCCTTAGCGCCCTTGACCGACGTAGCCGACGACGTGCGCGTCTCAATCCGGCCGCGAGGAAGCGCGACAAACGAGTCCATCGGCTCAACCCCGTACTCCGCTTCAGCAGGCGAGCCGCGCAGCATTTCCAGCAGGGGCCACCAAGTGTTCGCCGTCTGATCATCCGTTGTCGCCGTCACCTGCACAATCGGTGTCCGATACTCAGACCACGGGACACCCACAGGCTGCCCGTCCGCATCCCACCCATCACACAGCACCGGCCCCAACGCCTCAGCACACGCGACCGCCGCCAAAAACGGAGACTTGCCCCAGCCACGAGGCCGCGACAAGACCGCACGATGCTTGACCCGCTTCCCCGACTCGGGATCCAACTCATACAGGCGGACCAAAAACTCTAACTGCTCCTGCGTCGGCACAAACGGCAACCTGTCCGGCGTATCCGGCGCGAGCAGGAACTCAGTCATCCAATCCGCGACATCATAACCAAGGGTTGGAAACTCGTCCTCATCATCCAACGGCCTCCAACCCATGCCCAACGCCTCCTAGACTGCTCTCACCGCCCGCGCACGAGCACGCGAACCCTGCGCCCTCTTCTCACCAGCCACACGCTCCGCCTGCGACTCCGACACATCCGCCTGCGCAAACTGCACCCGCAACCGCGCCCGATCCTCCGGCGTCGCCCCAAACTTCGCCACCCGCAACCGCAACTCAGGCAACACCCGCGTATCGCCCGACGCCCACAACTGCTGATGCAACAACGCCGTATCCAGCAGAAACGCCCAATCCATCTCCGAAAACGAAGGCGCGAGCGGCGAACGCCTCCACATCTCCCACCACGCCCGCGTAGCCTCACACCATTGCCCAGGCGGCAACTGCGGCGGCTCCACCGGCGCGACCTCAATAACCGTCATCTCCGGCCCCTTATTGCGCCGCGCCCGCTTATCCGCAGGCTTCGGCGCAGGCCCACGACCAGCCATACTCACACCTCCTAGAACATGTCACACGTCACAAGTCAAACCGACACGCGCAACCCCCCTGACCCGTACACACAAAAACCAGCAGCACCCCCCGGGTTGCTGCTGGTGGGGGTACGGGGTGGTCCCCAGGGGGGGTTAGAGTAGTCCGGGGTGTGGGCGTGGCGGTGGTTCGTTTCGTCGTCGCCGTTCGGCCAGCGCTTCGGCGGCTTCTTGGTTGGTTTTTTGTTTGTGATGCCAGGCGCATAGCCATTGTAGGTTGTCTGGTGAGTGGTTGTCTCCGCGCTGTATGTGGTCGCAGTCTGTGCCGCGCGCTGTGCATCTGGTGCCGTCGTGTAGGCGTGCTTCGCAGCGGTAGTTTGCGCGTGCTGCTGTTAGTTGTCTGAGCTGTTGCCAGTTGTCGGGCAGTCTTTCGTGGCGGTTGGATGTTTCCCAGCTCATTGGCCTATTGTTTCCTGCTGCTGTCTGTGCCGTGTTTCCGGCTGGTTTTGTGGCGGCTGTTCATGTACCCTCCCGTTACCTTGTTGGTGGTCCCGGGTGGTCCGGGACCGGGCCAGCCGCTTCCGGCATGATGTCGTGTCCCTGTCGTTTGATGATCCGGGGGGTGTTGTCACCGGTGGTGGCGGGCGGATGGTGATC